>CANGGT010000050.1 GCA_947453375.1 Planctomycetaceae bacterium | reverse complement strand
GAAGCCTGGGCAGGAGCCCGACTATTTCGCCGGGGGCTGACGAGGGCGGAGCCGAGGTCAGCGACGCGGGCCGTCGGTGGGCTTCTTCGGGCCCTGAACGGCAGCCCGGTCGGCCAGCCGTCCGAGTCCCTCGGTGTCCCCTGGCTCGAGCCGCGCCGCTCGGAGGTTCTCCCGCTGGATGGCCTCATAGACCTCCTGGCGGTGAACCGGAATCTCCGAAGGGGCGTTGATGCCAAGGCGAACCTTGTCTCCCCGAATGTCAACGATCGTGACAACGATGTTGTCACCGATCATGATGCTTTCATCACGCTGTCTGGAGAGCACGAGCATCGGTCGATCCTTCCTGATCCTGTCGTGGAGCCGACATTCCCCGGTCGGCTGACACTGTCATTATGCGCTCTTTTTGAGGCCGGGAGTCGCGCAGGGCAATTCGTACTGCATCGGAAGTTCGCCGCTCGCAACGACTTGACGGCCGGTGCGGGCTTCGAGGTTGATGACGATCGGAGCTTTAAGATTGAGGGTGAGGGTTCTGCCGTTGCTGCCGACGATGACCACCACTTGGGCCTGGCGGAGATCGGCGATCGCCAGCGGGGTGAGTTCACTCCGCGGGATGCGCACCTGGTAGTCGGGCACGAATCGTCTCGGGCTCACGACGGCCAAGGCGATGTCACCTCGCGTCGTGCTTTGAAGCCAACCGAGGGCGTCGTTGGTCGCGTCCGCCAGCAGGGCCCACTCGCGGCATCCCTCGAGCCCGGGGAGTCCGCTGGGGAAGCTGATGATGTCGGCGGCGTCGATATCGATGCGCCCGAATCGTGAGGTGTTGATGCGCATGGCCAGGGCACTCCTTTGCCGGACGGTGCGGGACGGTGCCGGTGTCGGAGCCCTCCCGTAGAAGTAGAGATCGGCCGACGGCGGTGTCCGGGTCGAGAAAAAAGGTTTGGCGAAACGGGGAGGGTGTGGCAAGAGATGCGGCCCGGGGGGGAGGGGGCGTCCGTGCCGACACCCTCGAACCCTGCCGATCCCGGGGAACCGTCACGACCGCTCCAACCGGACCACCGGCCGATCACGGCCGCGGCCCGCCGGAGATCACTGCCACATCGGCTGGGCGCGCCAGGCGGCCAGCGGGGCGAGGATCAGCAGCGGCGCCCACGCCCCGACCGACGGGCTGATGACGTAGCTCGAGGCTGCCGCGTGGCAGCCGAGCGTGACGAGGAAGAAAAACACCGTCATGCCAACGCACAGGCCTACGGCGACGAAAATGCCACGGCGATTCGGGCCGACCACCAGCGGAATGCCCAGCAGGGCCAGCGACATGTCGAGGAACGGCGCCACGAACCGGGAGTGGACGCGGAGCGGGATGTCGGCCCCCACCCCGAGGGCCGGATTGGCGACCGACGCCACGAGTTCGGGTGTGGAGGAATACTGGCTCCAGTTCGAAGACCCGATCAACTGCTCGAAGGAGACGTCGCTGGCCACGAAACACTGGCCCGGCTCCAGCCAGTCGGCTCCGGCCCGTGTCTGGATGATCGTCCTGCCGCCGGCTTCGATCGGGGCGAGTCGGTCGATGCCCGCCGGCTCGCGGACCGAGCCGAGGAGGTAGCCGGCCGGATGACGGTCGTCGGCAGGGAGCCAGTGGGCCTCCGCCGCATCGATTTGGGTCCCGTGTTCCGCCAGTGGTTGGGGGAGGAGGAGGCTCGGCGATTCGATCCGGCGGGGAGCGGCCTGCACGGATCGGCCTCGGAAGAGGATCTCGGTCTCGTGGTCATAGCGGGCCTCGAACGGCTGGTCTTTATTTCCTTTGAGGTCCTGGGCGTTCCGGGAGAACGCCTCCCGGATCCGGGGAAGGACCAGTTCGCGGTTGGCACCGGCGAGGATCGCCACGACGGCCGCGAACGCGATCGATCCGCGGGCGATCCGCCAGCGGGTGACTCCGGCCGCCAGGAGGGCGGTCAGTTCGTTGTGGCGTTCCAGCCATGACAGGGCGAACATGGCGCTGGCGAGGGAGATGATCGCGCTGGTGGCGTCGAAGAACGAGATCAGGCGGTAGCCGTAATACTTGCCGAGCACCTTCCACAATCCCCCCGCCTCGGCGGCATGCGTGACGAACTCCTCCATGTTGGTGAAGGCGTCGACAACGAACGTCAGCCCTGCCAGACTGACGAACACGATCACGAATGCATGAAGCTGGGCGCGGGCGATGTAGCGGTCGATCAGCATGCCGGGCCTGGGCTCTGCGGACGGCGTGGGGAGGGCCCGGCTGGAAGCCTCGGGCCCGAGGGAGGGGCGGAGGATAGGGCGGTCCGGAAACAGCGTCAACCTGGCTCAAAACGGGATTTGTGCGGCGATGAAACGGGGTTGGTCTTGGCTGGAGCGGCAGCGTGGGGCCTGGGCCGGCACCGCGATCGACCTCCTCTTTCCCCCTCGCTGCGTCCTCTGCCATCGCGAGGAGGATGGAACGCCGCCGGCGGAGGCCGGGCCGGACGTCCTGCCGGGCAACGAGTGCCCGGTTCCGCTCTGCCGGGGCTGCGTCGGTGAACTCACCGCCGG
This sequence comes from Planctomycetaceae bacterium, assembly GCA_947453375.1. GTDB lineage: Bacteria > Planctomycetota > Planctomycetia > Pirellulales > UBA1268 > QWOP01. The sequence continues at coordinate 22,364 of CANGGT010000050.1, read as the reverse complement.
CGGCCCGCGCTGCCTTCGTTGTGGGCAGAGCGGGGGGGCCGAGCCGTGCCGGGCGTGCCGTGGTCAGTGCCGGGATTGGGATGGGATCGTCGTGCTGGGAGGGTATGGCGGCCTGCTCCGCCAGGCGGTGCTCCGCGCGAAACATCCACGCGGCGAGGATGTCTCGGCGGCGCTCGCCTCGCTGCTCCTCCTCCGCCACGCCGAGATCATCGCTTCCTGGTCGCCGGACGTGATTGTGCCGGTGCCGATGTATTGGTGGCGTCGGGTCGTGCGCGGCACGAATGCGGCGGAGGTGATCGCCGGGCAGTTGGGGAGGCTCGCAGGGCTTCCGGTGCGACGGTTGCTTCGGCGCACCCGCCCGACCGTCATGCAGAACCGCCTGCCGTTCGGGGAGCGTCGGGCCAACGTCCGCGATGTCTTCGGGAGCCGGCAGCGTGGGGTTGCCGGAATGCGGGTGCTCCTCGTCGACGATGTGGTCACCACCGGTGGTACGCTGTCGGGCTGTCGCCGGGCACTCTCGACGGCGGGAGCGGCAGCCGTGCATGTTGCCGTTCTCGCCCGGGCCGATCACGGCGGGGACGATGGTGAAGAGCGGGCGGATGCCCCGGAATGACGACCACCGCGCCACAAGGCTGGCGCTCTGCATGAGGGAACTTCGATGGAACGGACGGAGATCCGTGTCGGGACGAGGGGAAGCGCCCTGGCGCGGACGCAGACTGGGTGGGTGGTCGACCAGTTCCGGGCCGGTGGGCACGAGGTGGCGATCGAACTCGTCTCGACCCGGGGCGACGTTGTCACTGACGTCCCCATCGCCGGCATCCGGGGGGGGGACGGCGTGTTCGTCCGCGAGCTTGAGCGGGCTCTCCTCGACGGGCGGATCGATGCGGCTGTCCACAGTTTCAAAGATCTCCCCACCGCGGTCACGCCCGGCCTCGAGTTCGCTTGTGTGCCCCTCCGGGCGTCCCCTTTCGACGCCTTCGTGGGGCATTCGGCGCCGACAATCGATCAACTCCCAACCGGGGCCGTCGTCGGCACCTCGAGCGTCCGCCGAGTCATGCAACTCCGCGCCCTGCGCCCGGATCTTCAGGTCCGATCGGTGCGCGGCAATGTCGACACCCGTCTCCGCCAACTCGACGAGGGAGCGTGTGACGGCTTGATCCTCGCGGCCGCCGGCCTCGGGCGTCTCGGCTTGGAGCAGCGGATCACCGAGGTGCTCCGTCCTGATGCCTTCTGGCCTGCCGTCGCCCAGGGGGCCTTGGTCGTGCAAATCCGCAGCGGCGATCAGCGGATGGCGGCCGTGGTCGGTGCGATTGATGACGAGGAATCCCACGCCGAGGTGCGCGCCGAACGGGCCTGTCTGGCGGCGTTGGCAGGGGGATGCCTGGCGCCGATTGGCGCTTGGGCCCGATTCGAAGGAAGCCGCCTCCACCTCGGCGTCTGCGTCCTCGGGCCCGATGGCGAGGGGGTCGCAAGGATCCTGTCCCGGGCCGTCGGCGCTGCCGCCGAGACGCCGGAGGATCTCGGCAGGAGGGTGGCCGAAGACCTGCGCCGGCAAGGAGCCGACGGGCTGCTCGCGCTCGGCCGCGAAGACGAGACTCGGCATCGGCAGGGGTAGAGCGGTCGAGTTGCCCTTTTTGGCAGGCTCCATCGTGGGGGGCAGTCGCCGTGTGGGGGGGGCTTCGTCCTCCTCGTTGTAGGTGGCGCGCGAGGGAGCTAGGATGAAGGCACACCGCATCTGTGTCACATCCATTGAAGGAGCCAGAGAGTATGTCCGTCAAAGTCCTCATCGCTGATGACCACGAAGTGGTTCGCCGGGGGCTCGCCAGCTTGCTTGCCGGCTCCGAGGTCAAGATCCTCGGCGAAGCTTCCAACGGGGAAGAGGCGCTGAAACTGGCGAAGAAGCTTAAGCCCGATGTCGTGCTCCTCGACATCCGCATGCCGGGCAAGGACGGTCTGGCGGCTCTTGAAAAGATCCGGGCCGACCTTCCCACCGTCCGCGTGGTGATGCTTTCGACCTTCGACAATCCGACCTACGTCGCCCGGGCGGTGGCCGCAGGGGCCCACGACTACATCCTCAAGGGAGCCTCACGCAGCGAAATCATCGCGGCGATAACCGGGGCAGCAGCAGGGCAACTTCCTGCCCGTGCCGGTGAATTGCGTCGCGTGGCGACGACCATGGCCAACCGGGTGGCCACGCCCGATCCCGACATCCCCCTCACGCAGCGCGAGACGCAGGTCCTTCGCCACATGGCTCTGGGGCTTTCCAACAAGGAGATCGCCCAGTCGCTGACGATCAGCGTCGAGACGGTGAAGGAGCATGTCCAAAACATCCTCCGCAAGATCGCCGTCACCGACCGCACGCAGGCGGCCGTCTGGGCCGTCCGCCGGGGCCTCGTCTGACGTCGCCGTCGCAGACTCGCTAGCGTGCGCGAGGATGGGCCTTGTCGAACGCGTCAAGCAGGCGCGTGGTCGTCACGTGGGTATAAATCTGCGTGGTGACGAGGCTCTTGTGCCCGAGGAGTTCCTGAACACTGCGGATGTCCGCGCCCGCGTCGAGGAGATGCGTGGCAAAGCTGTGACGCAGGGTGTGGGGGCTGGCCCGGCCGGCGAGCCCAGCGGTGAGGAGATGTTTCTCGAGCAGACGGGCTACGCCGCGCACTGACAGCCTCGTTCCGAATCGATTCGTGAACAGCGGCTGGACGCGCGCGGTTGACGCGGCTCTGGGGTGGGGCCGTGAAGCGAGCCAAGCTTCGAGCGCGGTACGGGCGTGGCGGCCGACGATTCCCAATCGCTCCCGGCGTCCCTTGCCCCGGACCCTCACCGTGCCGCCACGGAGATCGAGGTCAGCGTCGTCGACACTGACAAGTTCGCGGACGCGGAGCCCTGCGGAGTACATCAGCTCGAGGATCGCCCGGTCGCGAAGCCCCCCGGCGGCCTTGGGCTGGGGGGCGGCAAGGAGGCGGCCGATTTCCTCCCCGGTGAGGAACTTGGGGAGCTTTCGTGACCGCTTGGGCCCCCGGAGCGGCTTGGCTGGATTCGTGCGCACCCACCCTTCGCGTTGCCCGAATGCGTAGAAGCTGCGTGTGCTCGCCAACTTCCTCGCCACCGTCGCCGAGGCGTATCCGGCTGCATGGAGTCCACCGGCGAATCGACGCAGGATCGTGCTCGTCGCGTCGCCGGGGCTGCGGCAGCCGGCAGAGGCGAGGAACTCCGCCAATTGAAGGAGATCCTCGCGGTAGCTTTTGACGGTGAAGGGGGAGCATCCCCGCTCGGCGACCATCGCCCCGAGGAATCGCTCGATCGCCGGCGTGAATCCAGCCGTGGCGTCAGGTGGCGGAGTGGGCATCGGGATCCCTGCCCCAGAAGGCTGTGGATAAAGTGCCTGCCCGACCGCAGGAGGCGGTCGCGACTGCGCAGCACTCGAGAAAACCGGAGGTTTTCCAAGTGGAAAAAAGGTCAAGGATGACTTTTTCCACGGACAGCTGGGGAGCGATCAGGCCGTCCGGTCGGCCGGAGGGACAAATCGCACCCGGTTGACCCGCGGCGTGGCGTGGCGGACTTTTTCGCCGAGGACGGCGGCGTCGTGCCAGGTGAAACTCAAGTCCGGGTCGGAAGCGAAGCGTCCGAGGGTGCGGAGCGCCTCAGCGCGGCTTTCGTCGTCGTAGAGGAAGACGTACCGTTCGCCCCCCTTGACCAGGGCCATGACGTTGATGTCGCGGGCGGGCATCGTGAAGACCCTATGGGCCGAGGGAACGGCGGCAGACGCGCAAGCTTCCGCACGGAGGGTATCGGCCCGGGGCTCACTCGAGCCTCACGATTCCGTTGTTCGCCCCCCGAATCGCTCCCATCCGGCCAAGTCCCTGCGGCGCCCTCGTCTCTCCTCCGCACCGGACGCCAGCGCAGCTTGCCCGAGGGGCCGATCCAGCGTCGGCTTCCTTCGGATCGCGTCAGAAAAGGTCCCCGAAACCACGCAGTCCGATCGGCTCGCGGGTGGTGAACGGCTCGCCCCGGGCGACGCCGATCATCGAGCCCCACCACCGCGACGCAGCATCGACGTTCTCGAGCACCGATGGCGGGGAAGACGTCGGGGAGGAGGCCGGAGTGGGAAACTGACTGGCGTAGCAGGCGAGACTGCGGGCCTTGAGTTCCCAGGTCTCGCTGATGTCGACGATGAACGCCGGGCGCAGCAGAACCTTGAGGTGGACGCAGGCGTAGTGGTAAACGCGGGACGGATGCCACGGTTCACCCGGCAGATCGCATTTCGTGAGCTTTGCCCAGAATCGCGCCGCGTCAACGAGGCGGGTGGCGGCGACGTGGTCAGGGTGGGCATCCACCCAGTGTGGCGAGAAGAGCCATCGCGGGCGGGTGCGGCGGATCGTGGCGGCGAGGCTGGCCCGGGCGGCGAGCGTGGCCCGGAGGCGACGGTTGGGAAGGCCGAGATTCTCGCGCCACGGAATCCCGAGGACGTCGGTGGCGGCGGCGGTCTCCCGGGCGCGAATCTCCTTTGAGCCACGTGGCGTCGGCTCGCCATCGGTGAGGTCGAGGACGCCGACCCGCAGCCCGCGGGCAAGCATGAGCGCGATCGTGCCCCCCATACCGAGTTCCGCATCGTCTGGGTGGGGGGCGATGACGAGGGCGTCGAGCATGGAATCCTCTACGGGGGGCCGGGACGGATGGCACGGGGCAGGTTGTCAGGGGGCTCCCCGGGAGCATACTCTCCCCCCATGTCCACCTCTCGCCAACCCCGCCGACCTCTCCCCGATCCTCGATCGGAGTACGCGGCCGCGGCTGCCCACGCGCAGCGGACGGCGGTGCTCGCCTCGGTCGAATCGCTCCTCGGTTGGGACGAGCAGACGATGTTGCCTCCGGCTGGAGGGGCGTACCGCGCCGATCAAGTGGCTGCCGTCGCTTCCCTGGTTCACGCCGCCCGCACCGATCCAGCGCAGCGGGATCGCCTCGAACGGCTCGCTGACTCGATGGCGGGGGGAGGAGGTGAGTGGAGCGACGAGGAGCGTGCCACCGTTCTCCGCCTCCTCCGCGATCTCCACAAGCAGCTCCGTCTTCCCCCCCGACTGGTCGAGGAGATCGCACGGGCCTGCATCGATGGCCAGCAGGCGTGGGTCGATGCCCGACGGTATTCGGACTGGAATGGGTTTGCCCCGAAGCTCGCCCGTATCGTCGAGTTGAAGCGGGAGCAGGCAGCCTGTCAGTCGCCCGACCTCGATCCCTATGATGCCCTGCTCGATGACCACGAACCGGGGGCCCGGTCGAGCGATGTCTCGGCGCTCTTCGATCGGTTGCGCCCCGGGATCGTGGCGCTCGTCCAGGCATGTCGGGGATCGAGTTGCCCTCCGCGGGACGACCTGCTGCGGCAGAATTTTCCCCGCGCAGCCCAGGAACGTTTCGTCCGGACGGTTGCGGAGAAAATCGGATTCGACTTCGCCCGCGGACGGCTCGACACGTCGGAGCACCCGTTCTGCAGCACCGCCGGACCGCACGACTGCCGACTCACCACCCGCTGGGACGAGTCGTATCTCCCCACCGCCCTTTTCGGCGTGCTCCACGAAGCCGGCCATGGCCTCTATGAACAGGGCCTGCGGGCCGATGCCTTCGGACTGCCGGGCGGCGAGGCGGCCTCGCTCGGTGTTCATGAGTCTCAATCGCGGCTTTGGGAGAATCTTGTCGGCCGCTCGCTCCCGTTCTGGGAATGGTGCCTGCCGCTGGCCCGGAGGATGTTCCCGGAGGCGCTCTCGGACGCATCTCCTGAGGACGTCCAACGGTCGATGCTCGTCGTTCGTCCATCGCTGATCCGCGTCGAGGCCGACGAGGTGACGTACAACCTGCACATCATGCTTCGCTTCGATCTCGAGCGGGCCGTCATGTGCGGTGAACTTGCCGTGGCCGATCTTCCGGTCGCCTGGAACGATCGATTCGAACAAGACTTCGGGATCCGCCCCGCCACCGCGGCCGAGGGGGTTCTCCAGGACATCCACTGGAGCGCCGGATTGATCGGGTATTTCCCCACCTACACCCTCGGGAATGTCTACTCCGCCCAGATGATGGCCGCCGTCGAGACCGACCTCCCCGATCTTCCCGCCCGCATCGCCGCGGGGGAGTTCGGGCCGCTTTTGCAGTGGCTCCGGGAGCGGGTCCACGATCATGGCCGCTTGCTCGATCCCGGCCTGCTCGTGTCCGCAGCCACCGGCAGGCCGGTCTCGGAGCGATGGCTGATCGAGAGTCTGTGGAACCGCTACGGACCGGCACACGGCGTCGGAACGCTTCCCCGGACGTGATCCTGGAGAAGGCGTGGCCGGGGGTGATCGCTGCTGCCGTCCGGAAACGCAGGGCCGTCGGCCGCGGTGGTACACTCGTTCCCCGTCAGGGTGGGATGAAGGGGATCGATTCGGGGGTGTTGGGGGCCGGTAGCTCCGCCCCGGACGCACCTTCCCCCTGGTGAATCGCCGATCACAAGTGGCTGGAGGGGACGATGACCTTCGAGAACGACCGACGGGTGCCGGACGGGGATGACCACAGGCCGACGCCGTCGGACGAGGCCTCGTCCCCGCCAGACCGGGATCTGGCCGAGGCGTGGGACGTCATCGAGTCCGCGGAGCGGCCCGACGTCGATCGATTCGAACTCGGGATCGAGGATGTTCCGGCCGTCCTCGGAAACTCGCCCGAAGAGGAGTGCTCCCGTGTCGACGGCATGCCGGAGGGCTGGCTCGATGGCCCGGGAGATCCCGATGCCGCCATCGATGCCGGCCCCGACCCCCTTGCCGTGATCAACGCCGATGACGATCCCGAAGCTTCGGGGGTCTCCCATTCCTCGAGGGTGCAGATCGGCACCGGTCAATCGGGCATCGTGTCGCCGAGCGATGTCAGTTCGGCGGTCAGTCCACCCGAGGAGCGATCGGTCCGCAGGCTCGGCGAGGATCTTTCGGAGGAGGCGTCGGTCTGGCCGGACGGGAACCATCCTTCGACCGATGACCAGCCCCGCGCCGGCGACGACAAGCCCGCCGATGAGTGGGGGGACATCGTCGCAACGATGCGCGATGACGTGCCGTCAGAGTCGATCGGCTTCGGTGCTTTTGTCGGTGGGGCAGAGGGAGTCGACCCGGCCACGGCCGATTCCTACCACGGCGATTCGCAAGGGATCGGCGAATCCACCGGCGAGTCGATCGACGTCGCCGCGCTCTCCGCAGCCCATCCCCCCTTCGTTGCTTCCGGTGGGATCGTGACGTCGGGGCCGCGCCCCACGAGAGCCGGCGGCGGACTGGGGCAGATGGTCGGCGTGATGATCGGAGGACTGCTCGCGATCCCCGTCACGCTGGCGATCCTGTTGTACGGATTTCAACGCGATCCCCTCCATGTCACTCCGAAGGTTCCCGACGGGCTCCGGTTTCTGCTCCCTTCCCGTTTCCGGTCGGCCGGCGAGGAGAGACGCACCGACAAGACGACCGGTGGCCCAGGAAGGTTGACGCTCGATCAGATTTCTTCCCCGCCGGCCACAGGCACGACCACGGCAGAACCGGTGCCTGAATCGAGCATTACCGCCGCTACTGCCACCCCGGCCCCTGTCGAGGGGGCGATTGCACCGCCCCCCGCTCCCGCCGATGCGGTCGAACTCGCCGGCAGTGGGCTTCCCGCCACGCCTCAGCCTCAGCCGATCGAGGACGTGGAGATCGTCGTCGATCCGGTGTTGGTCGACGCCGGGAGCACAGGCATCGATGCCGACCGCGAGTCGGCTGGGATCGATCTTGCCCCGGTCACGGCGGCGATCGACGCGGCGACGACTGCCACCGATACGCTCGGCGAAGGAGCCTTTGGCGGGGATCCGGCTGCCCGCGAGCAGGCGCTGGTCGGGTGGTACCGGAGCTTGAGCCTCGTGGCGCTCGAATTGGCCAAAGTGGAGCGCGTGGCGATCGAATCGGGCCGACCGTCTTTGGAGGTCATCGAGCGGTTTGCCGAGCTGCGCGCGAGGTTGGCCACCGAACGGCACGCGGATCTGGAGCTTCTCGGCAGCATGTGGCTCTCCAGCGAGAAGCGCCCTTCGGATGGGGCGATCCTCGTCGCTACGCTCGAAGCAGTTCGCCCCGTTGGTCCCTGGTGGGGTGGGCGGCTCGCCGTCGAAGGAGAGGCTCCCCGTGAGCTGTCGTTCCTGGCCCGCAGTGCCCCCACGGCCAAGCCTGGCGAGGCGGTCATCGTGGTCGGTGTTCTCGGTGATCCCGGCACGATCTGGGCCGTCGATATCGGGCCGCTGCCGGCGGTGGGAAAAGCGGTGGTCGAAGCGGTCGATCCAGGCTCGCTCTGATCGACGGCCCGTTCATCCCTGCGGAGATTGATCGGATGGGCGGGCCGCATCATCGGGGGAGCGTGGCAGGAATCGTCGCCGGGGTAGCCCGTGGCGCCGTCGATCCGGTGGACGTGGTAACGGAGGCGGTCGATCGTTGCCGCCGGTCCCACGCCGCGCTCAATGCCCTCGTGCAGTCCCGCGCCGATGCGGCGATCGCGGAGGCATCCCGGCTCGCCGACACGCCGCCCGGTCCACTGGCCGGTTTGCCGGTGAGTGTCAAAGAGTGCTTTGCCGTCCGTGGGATGGTCACGACCCTCGGGATTCGTGGCCGGGCGTCGGCGCTCGACCGGGATGACGCCGGAATCGTGACTCGATTGCAGGCCGCCGGAGCGATCGTCATCGGGAAGGGGAACGTGCCCCAAGCGCTCTACCTCCACGAGACCGACAATCCCGTGTGGGGAAGGACCTTTCATCCGACCGATGCCGGACGCGGCCCGGGGGGAAGCAGTGGCGGGGATGCAGCGCTTGTCGCTGCCGGGTGCGTTCCGCTTGCCATCGGGAACGACCTCGCCGGCAGCATCCGCCAACCGGCGCATGCCTGCGGGATCGTCGGGCTTCTGCCGCGGGCGGAGACGCTCGGAGGCGGCGGGGCCTTCGAGACGATGCCGCGGCTCGTCGGGCAGCGATCGCGGGCCGGTCTCCTCGCGCGGACGGTGGACGATGCCGAAGCAGGTTTCCGTGGGCTCTGTGGAGGCCCTGCCGTTGGAGCCACGCCGGTGCATGGTCTCCGGGTGGGGTGGTGGGACGATACCGGCCCGCTCACGCCCTCCCCGGCGGTCCGTCGGGCCGTCGCCGTCGCGGTCGAACGCCTCGCCGCCGCCGGCGCCACCGTGACACGACTCGATCCCGAAGTGGCCGCCGAGGCGGCGTGGCTTCATCTGGGCATTCTTTCGGCGGACGGAGGTGCTGACATCCGCCGCCTGTTCGCCGGAGAACGCCCGATCGATCCGGTCCGTCGGATCCTTGCGCTCGCGGGGATCCCAGGGTGGGCCCGGGGGCTCGTCGCCGGGGCTTGTGTCTGGGGGGGGCGTGCTCTGGAGGCCCGGGCGCTGCGTCGCACCGGCCCCCGCCACGGGGCCGCGCTCTCGGGGCTCTTCTCGGGCCGGGCAGCGATCGATGCCATCGTGGCGCGTTGGGCCGCGGCCCACGACTGCATCGTCTGCCCCGTTTCCGCGCTCCCGGCGCTTCGTCACGGCTCGGCGTCCCGTCTCCTGCTGGCGGCGTCCCCCTGTTTGCTTGCGAATCTTCTCGACCTCGCGGCGGGGGCGGTGCCGGTCACAACGGTGCGGGACGACGAGGAGTCGGGCCGGCCCCGGTCGAACGACCCGGTCGAGGTCGCGGCCATCGAGACCGATCGGGGCAGTGCCGGCTTACCGGTCGCTGCTCAGGTCATCGCGCTCGACCGCCGCCCCGGCATCGCCGAATCGATCGTGCTCGGGGCGATGCGGGCCATGGCGATGGCTGGCCGCGGCGGCGTCACTTCCCCAATCGCTGGCTGATCGCCTGGGACATCTTGGCGACCGGAAGCACCTCGCAGGCGGCGTTGAGTTCGATCGCCGCCTTGGGCATGCTCCAAACCACGCTGCTCGATTGATCCTGGGCGATCGTGTGCCAGCCGCGGGCCCGGAGGGCGAGGAGTCCCTTGGCGCCGTCGGTCCCCATGCCCGTGAGGAGGATCGCGGTGCCGGCCTGAGGCCAATACTCGGCCACGCTCCAGAAGAAGACGTCGACGCTGGGCCTGAAGAAGAGGTGTTTCGGTTCCTCGCGGTAAGCGAGGGTCCGGTCCTTGTTGAAGACGAGATGGTCGTTGGTGCCGGCGACGAGCACGTCCCCGGCGAGGGGTTGTTGGCCGTCCTCGGCCACGCGCACTGGCCGCCCCGTCCGATCCCCGAGCCACTTGGCAAGGCCCGGCGCGAAAGCCATGTCGACGTGTTGCACGATCAGCACAGCCACGTTCCAGTCAACGGGCAGCGGTTGGAGGATCTCGGAGATCGCCTTCGGCCCCCCGGTGGAAGCGCCGATGAGGAGCAGCTTGGGCGGGCCGGACGGGGCGGCAACGCGGTTGGTGCGTCGGGAATCGGGAGAAGCGCCGACCAGTTTGCCGATCGTGGCGATCTTGTCGACGAGCGATTGGGCCCCCTGGACCTCGCCCGACGGGCCGAGCACCGGCGTATCGACGGCATCGAGCGCACCGTGCCCCATGGCCTCGTAGACCAGCGAAATATTGCCGCTCACCGTCGCGGTGACCACGAGGATCGCGCACGGGGAGGAGAGCATGATCTGCCGGGTGGCCTGAACTCCGTCCATGTGCGGCATGAGCAGATCCATGAGGATCAGATCAGGACGGTCGCGCTTGGCCGCGGCCACCGCTTCGACGCCGTCGCTGGCCGTCCAGGCGATTTCATGGTCTGTCAGGCCGGTAACGATCCGGCGCAACGCCTCACTTGCGGCCCGCACGTCATTGACGATTCCGATTCGCACACTGCCCCCCCCCAAGGTGTCCGCCCACGGTTCACGCGGTCGGCTCACCGATCAGGTCGATGATCGTGGATATGAAAGTCTGGTCGTGGAAACTGGTCTTCGTCAGGTATCGGTTCGCCCCGGCATCGAGCCCACGGAGCCGATCGCTCTCGCGGTCTTTGTAAGAGACGATCACGACGGGAAGGTCCTTGCGGAGGGGGTCCCCCTTGATGAGGGACACCAGCCCGATCCCGTCGAGCCTGGGCATGTCGACGTCGCTGACCACCAGATCGTAGTCGCCACCACGGATTGCATTCCAGCCGTCCATGCCATCTACGGCAACGTCGACGTCGAATCCCCGTGAATGGAGCAATTGACGCTCCAGTTCCCGGACGGTGACGGAGTCATCAACGACCAGAACCCGCTTCGTTCGTCTTGCCCGACGGACGAGGTGTTCGAAGTCGACCCGTGACAGTCTGCGTCCCATGAGCATGTTGTCGATCGAGAGAACGAGATCCTCGACGTCGACGATCAGCACCGGGTCGCCATTTTCCAGAAGTGAGGCGCTGTTGATGTCGGCGACCTTCCCGAGGCGTCGGTCAAGGGGGCGAACCTCGAGGTCCCGCTCGCCGAGGAAAGCGTCGACGATCATGCCGAATTGCTGGCCCCGGTCGCTGACGACGACGACCGGCATCGGTGCGGGCGGGCGGTCCCCCGTGCCGGTCCCCAGGATCTGCTCGGCCATCACCAACCCGATCGATTCGTCGTCCCGGCGGAAGAATTGCCGGCCCTCGACGGTGCGGACGTCGGCATGATCGACGAACTGGATGTTGTCGATGCGCGTCAGCGGGAAGGCGTAGGGTTCGCCGGCAATTTCGACCAGCAGGGCACGGACAACCGACATCGTGATCGGCAACTGGAGCGTGAACACCGTCTGGCGTCCGGCTTGGCTCGACACCCGCACACCACCACCGACAGCCTTCACCATGCTCTGGACGACGTCGAGGCCGACCCCGCGTCCGGAGATCTCCGTGACCCGTTCGCGGGTGGAGAAACCGGGCAGGAACATGAACTCCATCACCTCCGACTCGGTGAGGCGTTCGGCGACGTGTCGGGGGACGAGGTCACGTTCTACGGCGCGGGCCCGGAGTCGTTCGACATCGATGCCCCGGCCATCGTCGGTGATGAGGATCTGCAGCATGCCGGCGCGATGGCGCGCCTCCAGAACGATCGTACCGCCGGCGGGCTTTCCGGCCGCGATCCGTTCGTCGGGGGGCTCGATGCCGTGGTCGATGGCATTTCGAACGAGGTGGGAGAGGGGAGCTTCGAGCTTGTCGAGGATGTCGCGGTCCACGCCGGTCTGCTCGCCACGCACCTCGAAACGCACCTGTCGATCGAGCGACCGGGCGAGATCGCGGACGAGCCTCGGAAACGCGCGGATTCCATCGGCGAGTGGCCGCATCCGGCTGACGATCACCTCGTGGTGGAGCCGGCCCGAGAGATCTTCGTTGCGGCGGGCAAAGCTCTCGAATTCATCGACGTGCTTCATGAGCGTCGTCAACGTCGCGTCGGCCCGCGCCCGCGCCCGCTCCACGGCCATCGCCACGGAGGCCGGCAAGGCGACGCCATCCGCGGCCGTCCGATCCTCGAGGGCCGCCAGGGCATCGCAGAGTTCGATCTGGGAGGCCCGCAGTCCGAGAAGACCGTCGACGAAAGGGCGGAGTTGTCTGGTCTCCACGAGAGCCTCGCCGGCGAGGCCCACCAATCGGGTCAGGCTGTCCGCCGAAACCCGGACGACGCGGTCGCTCGATTCGAGCGACGTCTCCTGGGCGGGGTCAGCCGCTGTGGCCGGAGGCGGTTCTTCGGGCAGAGCGGTCGAGGCGAGTGGACGCTCAGCCGTGGAGGGCTCGGCTGGGGAAGAGGGAGCCGGCGCCGGGGGCAATGAGGGCTCGGGGGGGCGTGGCGGGAGCACTGGCGATGGAGGCGGAGGCGCGACCGGCGCCGGGGGCCCCGGAAAGAGCTCGTCGGGGAGAGAGTGCATCCTTCCGAGGGCTGCAACGAGGGCCATGGCCCTCCCTGGCCAGGGGCCATCCGGCAGCAGTGCGTCGTCGGCCCGGCCGATCGACGCGAGGAAGTCGACGCATGCCAGGAGGACGTCGGCATGCTCCGGTCGGACCTGAATCTCACCCCGGCCGGCAGCGACAAAACAGTCCTCGAGGGCATGGGCCACTTCGACGGCGGGCTCGACCCCGACGATGCGGGCGGCACCCTTCAGCGAGTGCGCGGCTCTCATCATCGCTTCGATCGTCTGGGGCGACTGATCCAGACGCTCGATGGCAAGGATTCCCGATGACAGCACGGCCGTCTGCGTGTCGGCCTCGAGCCGAAACAGCTCGAGCATGGAAAAGCCGCTCAGATCTTCCGCCACGGCATGCTCCTTTCTGTTTGGGTCCGAAAAAGTCGGGGAGGAGTCAGGTCGAACGAACCTGATCGTTGAGGCCGTCGAGGAACCGGGTTTCGTCGAGGATGCCCACCATCACGCCCTGCCAATCGAACAACGCCTGGCAAAACCGGGCCCCCGACTGACTGACGGTCGCCGGAACCGCGCGGAGTGTGGCCTGCCCGACGCGGATGACGCCGGCAACCTGATCGACGGGGAAGACCCAGCGGTCGGGGCCGTGGCGTCCTGGCCGTTCGACGACGAGCAGGCGGCGCAGTTCCGGATCATCGACGCGGACGAGATCACCCGCCGGCGGAGTCTTTCCCGCAGCGGCTCCCTCGATCCCCAGCAACCGCTGCACCGAGACGCACAGTTGCAGTTGCCCGCGGATGTTCACGAGGCCTTCGAGCACACCGCCCGTTCGGTGGGGGACCCGATGACAACGCCGTTCCTTGGTGACCTCGACCAACGCCGTCGTCGGGAGGGCAAGCCATTCGTCGGCGAGCCGGAAAACGAGGACGCTGACAACTTCGAGATCGCGACGGGCACCACGTTCCTCGAGGATCCCCGACCACGACTCGAGATAGCCGATCGGCGCCAGGCGATCGAAGAAAGCTCGCGCCGCCTCGGCCATGACCGGGCAGTTGCGGCAGTGGATGTAGGTCTCGAGTTCCCTGCAACTCCGGTCACCCGTGACGCCAATCCGTCGCCAGCAGTCCTCCCTGTCGACGGGCACGGCCGCGGCAGAAGGGATCGCTTCGATCCGCTCCGCGGAAGGTGGGACAGGATTCCCCGGGCCTACCGAGGGATGTGCCGGAGGATTCGACGGAAGGCCGGAGGAAGCGTCGATCATCGGTCCCCCTTCCGTTCCACGACCCGGAGCGCTGACCGCCGGTACTGTTCGGCTTGGCCACGGTCGCCGCGCTGCTCGGCCAGCAGGGAAAGGGCGAGGAGGGCCTCGTCGTGGGTGCCGTCGAGGTAGAGGGTCTTGTGGAAGCAGTCCTCGGCTACCGCCAAGCTTCCGGAAGTCTGATGCATGATTCCGGCGATGAAGTACAGTTCCGCCGACGGGCCCAGATCCTTCTGGGCCGATTCGCACAGGGAGATCGCCTCAGTGAATCTCCGCGCGTTGGCCAGTGCGTTGATCTCGGCCAGGGTTTGGGAAACGCTCTGGGGCTTGGGCGCGGGTGTGGTATCGGGAGGCGAAGCGGGGGCTGTCGGTACGGTGGGGCCCTGTCCATCCCGTGATGGTGGAGGAGGGGGCGGGGCCTGACGCGATGCCGATCGGACTGTGGTTGCCGGTACGGGACTGCGGAGGCCAGGGGAGGGGCTGGGGCGTCGCGGGAGGGCGGGATGGCCAGCGGCACGGGAGGGCCAGCGGGCGGTTTCGCCGGAGGCTCCCCGCCGGAGCGTGAACGTCGATCCGGCGGAGTCGGCCACCCAGTTGCCCTGGAGGATCGCCGGCTCCGCTGCTCCCAGCACCACGATGCCATCCGGCTTCAGCAGCCGATCGATCGATCGCTCCACCGCAGCCCGGGCGTCGGGCGTGAGATAGATGAGGAGATTCCGACAGAACACGACGTCGTACGGGGCCCGTCCGGAGTCGAGGGCCCCGGAAACGAACGACTCCTCGAGGATGTTGGCCCAGGCAAAGCGGATGCAGCGCGACACCGCCTCGTCGAGCACGGCGCTGCCCCCATCCATCCTGAACCAGCGGTCGCGGAAACCACTGTCGGCGTTGCGGAATGCGTTCGGGGAATAGCGCGCGGTCTGCGCCTTGGAGAGCGCGATCCGGCTGATGTCGATGGCATCGATGCGGAATCGGTCGGGCTGCAGGCCGGAATCGAGGAGTGCCATCGCGATCGAGTAGGGCTCTTCCCCCGCCGCGCAGGGAGCGCTGAGAATCCTCACCGGATCGCCGGGGCGGGACGCGATTCTCGCCGACACGAATCGCCGCAGATGGTCGTAGACTTGCAGATCGCGGAAAAACCAACTTTCCGCGACCACGACCTCTTCGACGAGACGATCCCGCTCGGTTCGATCCGTCTCGATCAAGCGGACAAAGCTCTGAACGTCGTCGAGCCCCAGCGAGAGCATCCTCAGTCGCACGGCACGGCGGATCGCTGCCTCGCCGATACTGTGGGGATCAAGGCCGATCCAGCGTCGAAGCACCTCCTCGGCAGCGGTGGAAGGCAAGGCAGGGGGCTCATTCATGGCGATGGCAGCTCCGCTTGAGCCGCGAACAGACCCGAGGCGAGTTCTACCGGAAGGAGATTCTCGACGATGAGCATGTGCACCGTTTGCCCGTTCAGACGCAGGATTCTCCCCAAGTAGGGGGAATTTTCCAGGTGCATCGTTGGAAACACCGTATCGACGTCGTCGGAACGGAGTGTTGAGACCATGTTCTCGGCAACGATTCCCAGACGGGCCTTCGGCAGTTGGGGCGAGGATTCGGCGCGCCCCGGAAAGGAAAACTCGACCACCAGCAGCCTCGTGCTCAGCCGCCGGGCCGAGAAGTCGTCGGTGAGCCGCTTGGCGAGGTCGACAACTGGGATCAGCCTGCCCCGGTAATCGACCACCCCGAGGACGTAATCGGGCAGTCTGGGGACCACCCTGACCGGCACTGCGGGCAGAACCTCCACAACGCTCGTGGCCTCGATGGCGTAGGTCTGTCCCCCGGCGGTGAAGGTGAGGAGTTGCATGGCGGCGGGGCCCGGAGATCACGCTCGATGACGCGCGGCGATCAGATCGTGAACCTGGAAACCTCCTCCTTGAGATCGCCGACCGCCTCGCGGAGGTGAATGGTGGCTCCGTTGAAGTCGTTGAGCGATTCCGCCGTTCGTGCGGCTCCCTCGGCCAACCGGACCATCGCCTCACGGATCTGTTCGGCCCCCTGCGACTGTGCTCTCATCCCCTCGGTGACCTGGCCGAAGCGTCCCGAGATTCCCTGGACGGCCGAGATGATGTCGCCGAGTCTGGCCGAGATCTCGCCGATCTCGCTGACGCCGCCCCGCACCTGATCGCTGAACTTGTCCATCTCCATGACGCCTGCCGACACGGCATTCTGCATCTCCTTAACCATTCGTTCGATATCGAGCGATGCCACGGCGGTCTGGTCTGCAAGCCGACGAATCTCCCGGGCCACCACAAGGAAGCCAAGGCCGTACTCGCCCGCTTTTTCCGCTTCGATGGCGGCGTTGATCGAGAGGAGGTTCGTCTGGTCTGCCACCTTCGCGATCGTGGTCACCGCGAGGTTGATGTGGGCGGCTCGCTCGCTGATCACGGCGAGTTTCGCGCTGAAGGAGGTCGTGCTGTCGGCGAGGTGACGCATGGTGCCGTCCATGCTGGCGAGATTGACCCGGCCGCCGGAGGCCATCTCCCCGGTGTGGGCGGCCATGTCGTTGACTTCGGTCATCGTCCGCACGAGTTCCTGGCTCGTCACGGTGATCTGCTTCACCGCCGCCACGGCCTGGCTCGTCGAAGCGCCGTAGTCGGCGATCACCTGCTGCTGCTCGGCGCTCGTGGCCTGCATGGCCGTCGCCGTGGAAATCAGGGCCACCGAGGACTTCTGGATCCGGCCGATGAGGCCGCGGAGATCGTTCGTCATCGTCTGGATGGCCGTCAGCAGGGCGCCGGTCTCGTCGTCGGAGTGTCCGACGACATTTCCCCGCAGGTCGCCGGCCGCCACCTGCCTGGCGATGCGAACCGCGGTACGGATCGGATTGGAAATCGTTCTCGCGACGACGAATGCCGCAAGGGTCACGCCCGCGATGGTGGCGAGGGAGAGGCCGACGACGAGAGCCCGTTGGAAGTCGACGAGCGCGAACGCTTCCTGGACATCCTGCTTTACCGTCATCCCCCAACGATAGCTGGGAAGATGGCACCAGGCCGCGACGACGCGGTGGCCGCGGTAATCGGTGATGACCCCTTCGCCGCGTTCTCCCGCAGCGGCGGCGGGGAGAGCCGTCCCGCGATCGCCCGTGGCCGGGATCCGCATCCGGAACGCCGCGTCGGGCACGTGTCTGATGGGGGCGGTGACGAGGATGTCGTCACCGGACCGAAGCCCGACGATGACCTCCCCGGTCTTGCCGAGTCCGGCAAAAGCGTCGAGCGCGGAGAAAATCCGCTCGGTGCCGAAGCCCAACGCGAGAACGCCCACGAGTCGGCCGCTGTCGAGGATCGGGCCGACCGCGAAGGCCAGCGGGCGCTGGGACGATCCGTAGGTCTGGAACCCGGTCAGATCGGCCTGGAGAAGCGAGCGTGCCCGGGTGAATCCGGAGGCGAGTTCCGATGTTGCCAGTCCCCCGCTGAGGACCGAGGAGCCTACCGGGAGGAGGTCGTCGCCAGAGTGGACGATGCGGCCGTCAGCGTCGATGAGGATGGCGTGGGAGAACGCCATCGAGGAGGCGAGTGCGTCGAGATAGCCGTTGTCGCCGGTGGCGTCGTCCGCGACTTCGCCCGCCGGGCGGAGGGCACGGACGAGATCCGGCGCCTTGCACAGGGCCGTGACATCACGGATCCGCTCGGCCGCGTCGTTCTCGAGTTCGGCCGCCTTCGTGGTGGCGATCCTCGCGAGATTGGCGTGAACGGAATCCTCCATCGTCCGTGTCGCCAAGCGTGCCGTCGTCGCGGTGAGAATCGCGCACGGCACCAACGCGATGATCAAGAACCAGAAGAGGAGCCTGCCGACGATCGATCGCTTTGTCGTGTTCACGGCCAACGTGGGGCGGGGGGCACTCATGGCGTTGCCCCCGCTCGGGGCTCGGGCGATGGGGCGACGCGGCGGGCGGCCTTCTCCCGTTGGACAGACACCAGGAACTTTGTCCACTCGGGACGGGAACGCGTCGTCGGGAATGGCATCGGACGCGTCGGCCCCCGCGTCGACCAGAGCGTGTCAACCTGACCGTCTGAGCGGATTCGGCCGACCGCGAGATTGCGCCAGGCATGACGGCTGTCTGGATCGACGGCGATCACCCCTTCCGGGCTCGGCAGCGTCTGATGGCTGATTGCCGATCGGACGGTCGACACATCGGCGGAGCCGGCCCCCTTCACCGCCTCCGCCCAGAGGCGAACGGCACTCGAAGCGGCCATGGCGCCCTCCGACGTCGGGGGGGCGTTGCCGGAGTTTGTCGGAAACGTGCGGGCGAACGCGGGGTCGGCTGCTCGGTCATTTCCGTGGAAAGAGCCCGCGACGGCGTAATGGCCCGTGACGTCGTCGCGGGGCATGGTGTGCAATTCGTCTTCGCTCACGGCGAACATCATCACGGGAAGATCGGCAGGGCGCACGCCTGCTTCACGGAGTTGGCGGAGCAACACCGAGGCCGACTCGCCGCCGAGGAGGCTGAACACGACGTCGGGGTTCGAGGATCCGATCGCCTGGATGGTCGACGCAACGTCGAGGCTTCCCGTCGGCAGATACTCCTCCCCGACCAGCGTGGCGCCGATGCCTTCGAGTTGGTCTCCGAGGAACGCTCCTGCCGATCGCGACCATGGATCGTCGGTGCCGATCAGGAAAAAACGACGGGCGGACATCGCTTCCTGGCACCACGCCACCGCCGGTGCGATCTGCTGGTTCGGCAAGGGGCCGATCGAGACGACGTTCGGCGACTCCTCGAAGCCCTCGTGGCGGCTCGGGTGGACAAGGAGGTGATCGTTCGCCTCGACGACGGGCACCACGGCCCGCCGACTCGTCGTTGACCAACAGCCGACGAGGACGTCGACCCGGTCGTCTCGAATGAGCCGCTCCGCCTGGCGGGCGAAGGAGTTGCCGTCGGTGCCGCCGTCGGCGATCACCCAGCGGATCTTCCTCCCCAGGAGCCCGCCGGCACGATTGATTTCCTCGAGGGCCATCACCTCGGCGTCGATGAGAGGGCGTTCCTGGGCGGCGGTCGGGCCGGATCGCGAGTGCAGAATCCCCACAACGATCGGCTCACGCTCGCCAAGCCATCCGGCGAGCCACCATCCCCCAAGGGCTGTCAGGGCGATGGCGCCGAGGATCCACGGCCAGTTGGACTGGCTGGGCGACTGGATCCCCGACGCGCCGACCGGGGCGTTCGCTGGATCGGTTTTCCGTCGGGACATGGTGGCCGTGGGCGAGTGCGGTGACGGGCAACGGAGACTCTCCGCCTCCGTCAATCTTTGCCCATCTTTTCAGGCCACGCGACCCGGTGGAGAAGGATTTCCCGGGAACCGACGTTTTCCCGGGAAAAGAGCCGCTCGGTCGGCGGATCAACCGCGATCCGTGCTGCAGCCTTGTCCACCGTCGGGAAAAACCCCTGCGACGGTGCCCCAGAGCGACCACAGGGCAAGCCAGTCCTCGCCGGCCGGCATCGGCCGTTGGCTGCCGTTCAGCCGGCCTTCGACCGGAGGGTCGGTGCCACGGCCGGGGCGTCGTCGGCGACGCGGAGGCGGAGGGTGGCGTTCGGAGGCGCACGGCGTTCCTGGGTGAATCCGCGTTTGCCGGATCCGAGGAAATCCCGAAGGTGGAGGACCGGACCCGCACGGAACTCCGTCCGCAACGTCTCCAGCACCTCCTGCCAGGAGAGCCCACGACGGTAGATGATTCGGTAGGCGTTCTTGAGATCGGCGATGTCCTCGCCGGTGTGGCCGCTGCGACGAAGGCCGACGACGTTGAGGCCTACGATGCATCCGCTCTGGCCGTCGACGAGCATGTAAGGAGGGATGTCCTGTGTCACCCGCGCGTGGCCGCCGACCATCGCCAAGCGGCCGACGCGACAAAATTGATGGACCGCCACAGCACCAGAAACGAACGCCTTGTCCTCGATCTGGACGTGTCCGCCGAGCATGCTGCCGTTGGCGAAGATGCAGCTGTTGCCAACCACCGAATCGTGGCCGAAGTGGCCCCCAGCCATGACGTAATTGCTGCTTCCGACGACCGTGTCGCAGCCTGGCTTGAGCCCACGATGGACTGTGACATGTTCGCGGAACACGTTGTGGTCACCGATGATCACGCGGCCGACATCGGCCGGCCTGGCCACATGCTGCGGAGCACCGCCGATGACCGCGTGTTCGCAAAACTCGTTGTGGCACCCCGCGGTGACGCCCGACTTGATCACGGCACCTGTGGCCACGACGCAGTGGTCCCCGAGTTCGACTCCGGCTTCCACCGAAGCGAAAGCACCGATCTTCACGCCCGCGCCGAGCCGGGCCTCGGGACTCACGGCAGCCAACGGATGAATGCTCACGGCGTGCCTTCCAGATCGGGAGCAGCTCGGGACGTTAGACCGGGATCGATCGAGCGGTGGGACCGATCCCGTCGGTGTTCGAACGACCGGCAGCCCGCTGCCCTCGGCCGCGGTATGCCGGATGTTCGAAACGAATCCGCAGGGTTATCGTCTTCCTGAGTGCAAGGATTCAATGGCATTTTCAACCCGGGAAGATCGTCTTCCCAGCTCTTCCAGGTTTCCCGGACGACGCCTTTGGCCGCATTCTTCCCCGGTTCGCAAGGTCGGCCGGTGGGCCCAGGGCTGATGCTCCTCATCCGGGCCGAGCAGGGCCTCGAGTGCGGCTGGGAGTCGGAGGGAAAAGGCCACGGATGACTTTTTCCAGGGAGAGTTAGAATGGGCCGATCGGCGATTGGCCGGGATGTGCCGGGAAGATAGGGCCTGGGCCTGACACGCTGCTCAGGCGAACCGAGGAGACAAGGGATGACGACTCGCGACGAACGCTACGATGCCGCCCACGCGACAAAGGACTCCGGACGGCTCGAGGAGGCTGTAGCGGAACTCGAGACGGTGGTGGCCGACCATCCCGATTTCGCCTTGGCCCATTCCGCGCTCGCCGCGTGGTGCACCCGTCTCGAGCGTCACGAGGACGCCGTTCGGCACGCGCGAAAGGCCTGCGAACTGGAGCCGCACGATCCCTTCAGCTACACCGCGCTGAGTGTCGCCTGCATGCGGGCTGGGAAGATCGCCGAGGCCGAGGACGCGCTGGCCCGCTCTCGGGCGCTGCAGGGGCGATAGCAGGACGCCGGATCTTCCCCTGCGGGCGGGGGAAGTTCCGAGCGGTGCCTGCGTGCCGACTACTTGTCAACCTGCTCGGCAAGTACTTTGTCGAGGGTGGCGAGGCGTTCCCGTTCGGTGTTGTTGAGCCGTTCGGTGCGGAGCCCCTTCTTTTCAGCGTTGATCAGGGCCGCTCGGCACTCCGTGGGCATCCGCGCGTCGTAGGCGGCCAGCGCCATGTGGAGATCTGTCGTTGGCGAAGGGGCCAACGACGATTCCTTGAGATCCTCGATCGCACGCGTGGTGTCGCCCCGAGCGAGCCAAACGAGGGCGCGGGTGTCGAGAAGCGTCGGGTGCGGGCCGAGTTCGGCGACCGCCGAATCGATCAGTTGCCGGGCCTCGTCGATCTCCTTGTTGCCAATGAGGATCGCCGCGAGGTTGTTCTTGGCCCGCGCGGCGACGACCGGATCGAGATCGGCTTTCGCGAGGAGTTCCCGGTAGATCGCGGTCGCCTCTTCTGATCTGCCGATCAACTCCATCACGGCCGCCTGAAGGACGACGACCATGGAAGATTCCGGATCGGACCGGCGGGCCTTATCACACAATTTCAACAGGCGCTCGTCTGCCTCTGTCGATGGGGATGTGCCGTTCGCTGCCAGGATTCCGACACCGGTGCCGAGAATGTCGAGTACGGGAACGCTGTCCCAAGCGCTCTCGAGAAGTGCGATCGCCTCGTCGGTGCGCTGCTGGCGTCCGAGGAACGAGGCCCGCACAAGCGGGCCTTCGTCAGAGAGTTCGGCGCATTCGGCATAGAGCTTGTCGGCCGCCTTCGGGAATCCGAGTTCTTCCACCAACTGGGCCACGGCGCCCATCGATGCGGCGGTTTCAGGTGTGGTGGGACCTTGCGGGATGAGTTTCCTGGCCGCCTCGGCGGCGGCTTCGCGGTCGTCGGCGGCAATCGCAAGTTTGGCATCGAGCCGGACGGTCATTGCCACATCGGGGGCGCTTTGCCGAAGTCTGGTCGCCCACGTTCGTGCCGAGGAGAGTTCCCCGTGGGCGATGAGTTGCTCGACGAGCGTCGCGAGCACGGGTGGAGGGCAGTTCGGCTCGGCTGCGATATCGAAGAGCGTCTCGCGGGAGTCGAGCCAAT
>CANGGT010000049.1 GCA_947453375.1 Planctomycetaceae bacterium | reverse complement strand
TCGCGAGTTCGAGAAGCAGCTCAAGGAGGTCGAGAACGAGGGGAATGCCCGCGTTGCCGAGGCCTTCAGTGCCATGGTCGAGGAGATGGGCAAGGCGATCGGCAAGCCGTTGACGGCCGCCGATGGCAGCCCGCTCGTCCGTGACCAGGAGCACAAGGTCGTGGCCGAACGGGCCGCGGCGTTCCGCATCGAGGAACTCGATCTCCGCTCGCCGAAGGCCAAGCCCGAAGTGGAGAAGATCCACAAGGCGATGTGGCCCGCCGTCGAGGATGCCATCGACTCCCGCGAACGGCGTCTCAACAGCATGAAGCGGGGCGACGAACTCCGCCCTGGCGTCCTTCAGATGGTCAAGGTTTACGTCGCCGCGAAGCGTGCCATCAGCGTCGGTGACAAGATGGCCGGCCGCCACGGCAACAAGGGGGTGATCGCCAAGATCCTCCCCAAGGAAGACATGCCGTTTCTGGCCGACGGGACCCCGGTGCAGATCCTCCTCAACCCGCTCGGCGTGCCGAGCCGCATGAACGTCGGACAGATCCTCGAGACCCACCTCGGGTGGGCCGGAAAGGTGCTCGGCTTCCAGGCGATCACTCCTGTGTTCGACGGAGCAAGCGAGGAGGAGATCAACGCCGTTCTCGAAGAGGCGAATCTTCCGCGTCACGGAAAGGCCCAACTCTTCGACGGCCGCACGGGCGAAAAACTCGAGCAGGAAACGACGGTCGGCTACATCTACATGCTCAAACTCCACCACCTCGTCGACGACAAGGTGCACGCCCGCTCCACCGGTCCTTACTCCCTCATCACGCAGCAACCGCTGGGTGGCAAGGCACGATTTGGTGGCCAGCGGTTCGGGGAGATGGAAGTCTGGGCGCTCGAGGCCTACGGTGCGGCTTACATCCTCCAGGAACTCCTCACCGTCAAGAGCGACGACGTCGAGGGACGCACGAAGATCTACGAGAGCATGGTGAAGGGGGAGAACACCCTCGAAGCCGGCACTCCGGCGAGCTTCGACGTGCTCACCAACGAGATCCGTGGTCTGGCTCTCAACATGTCGCTCGAGAAGCGTCGGCTCTGACCCGTCCTGTCAATCCGCTGCACCCGGTGGGTGATGCGTTCGCGTCACCCACCGGCTTCCGTCCTCATCCCACCGCATCCGATCCTGGCGACCGCAACGCCAGCCCCAACAGCCCATCTGGGTTCTTCCAAGGAGACGTCTCGTGAGCATCGGTGAATCCACCTACGATCGCGTCAACGACTATTCCGCCGTGAAGATCAGCCTGGCGCGGCCCCATGACATCAAGAGCTGGTCGTTCGGCGAGGTGAAGAAGCCCGAGACGATCAACTACCGCACCTACCGTCCCGAGAAGGACGGCCTGATGTGCGAAAAGATCTTCGGACCCGAGAAGGACTGGGAGTGCTCCTGCGGCAAGTACCGTGGGATGAAGTACAAGGGGATGATCTGCGATCGCTGCGGCGTGAAGGTCACCCACAGCCGCGTCCGCCGGAAGCGCATGGGCCACATCGAACTGGCCGCGCCGGTCGTCCATATTTGGTTTTTCAAGGCGATGCCGAGCCGGCTCGGCGCCCTCCTCGACATGAAGACGTCGAGCCTGGAGAAGGTGATCTACTTCCAGGATTACGTCGTCCTCGATCCCAAGGACACGCCGCTGAAGCGGCAGCAACTCCTCACCGAGGAGGAATACCGCGAGGCCCGTGGCACCTACGGAGACACCGGATTCGACGCCGAGATGGGGGCCGAGGCGGTGCGCAAACTCCTCCTCGGGCTCGACCTCGTCAGCCTTTCCAAGGAACTCCGTGAGGAGCTCCACACGACCGGCTCGAAGCAGAAGAAGAAGGACCTGGTCAATCGCCTCAAGATCGTCGAGGCGATCCGTGACAGCGAGAACAAGCCCGAGTGGATGGTCCTCGACGTCATCCCGGTCATTCCCCCGGATCTCCGTCCGCTGGTGATGCTCGACTCCGGCAATTTCGCCACGAGCGATCTCAACGACCTCTACCGCCGGATCATCAACCGCAACAACCGTCTCAAGAAGCTCGTCGACCTCAACGCCCCCGAGGTCATCATCCGCAACGAGAAGCGGATGCTGCAGCAATCCGTCGATGCCCTGTTCGACAACAACCGCTGCAAGCGGCCCGTGCTCGCCTCGAGCAACCGTCCGCTCAAGAGCCTCACCGACATGATCAAGGGGAAGCAGGGTCGCTTCCGCGAGAATCTTCTCGGCAAGCGTGTCGATTACTCGGCGAGAAGCGTGATCGTCGTCGGTCCGACGCTGCGTCTCCACCAGTGCGGCCTCCCCAAGAAGATCGCGCTCGAGCTCTACCAGCCGTTCATCATCCGGCGGCTCAAGGAACTCGGCCATGCCGACACGATCAAGAGCGCCAAGAAGATGCTCGAGCGCAAGGACGCCGAGGTGTGGGACATCCTCGAAGAGGTGATTCGCAATCACCCGGTGCTCCTCAACCGAGCCCCGACGCTCCACCGCATGGGTATTCAGGCGTTTGAGCCGATCCTCGTCGAGGGGAACGCCATCAAGCTCCATCCGCTGGTGTGCAAGGGATTCAACGCCGATTTCGACGGCGATCAGATGGCCGTCCACCTGCCGCTCTCGATCGAGGCCCAGGTCGAGGCCCACACGCTGATGCTGTCGACGAACAACATCTTCAGCCCCGCCAACGGAGCGCCGATCATCAGCCCGTCGCAGGACGTGGTGATGGGTTGCTACTACCTCACCATGCAGCTCCCGGGCCGCAAGGGGGAGGGGATGGTGTTCAAGAATGTCGAGGAAGTGGAACTTGCCCATTCCCTCGGCAAAGTCGAAACGCATGCCAAGATCAGGGTCAAGCTCCCGGCGAAGCGGCGTCTCAAGATGGAGGACATGGCGCAGTCGAAGCCCGGCGCGATCATCGAGACGACAGCCGGCCGCGTCCTCTTCAACTCCGTCCTTCCCGAAGGGATGCTCTTCTACAACATCCCGATGCGGTCGAGCGAGTTGGCCCGCGTGATCTCCGACTGCTACCAGGCTCTCGGACGGCGCCGCACGATCGACCTTCTCGACGACATGAACCGCACCGGCTTCAAGTGGAGCACCAAGAGCGGCCTGTCGTTCGCCACCGACGACCTCATCACCCCGACGGACAAGTCGAAGATCATCGGGGATGCCGAGAAGGAAGTCTTCAAGATCCTCAAGCGTTATCAGAAGGGCGTGATCACCGACGGCGAGCGATACAACTCGGTGCTCGACGCCTGGACGCACGCCCGCGAAGAGATCACGAAGGGGATGATGGCCGCCCTCGAGAAGGACACGGCCAGCGAGTCGCGTCGCGACGGCTACGTCAACCCGATCTACCTGATGGCCCACTCCGGTGCCCGTGGTGGTGTGGAACAGATTCGCCAGCTCGCGGGGATGCGCGGCCTGATGGCCAAGCCGTCGGGAAAGATCATCGAGACGCCGATCAAGGCGAACTTCCGCGAGGGTCTGACGGTCCTCGAGTACTTCAGTTCGACGCACGGTGCCCGCAAGGGACTGGCCGATACGGCCCTCAAGACGGCCGACTCGGGTTACCTCACCCGGAAGCTGGCCGACGTGGCCCAAAACGTCGTTGTCACCATGCACGACTGCGGCACGCCGCAGGGGGTGCAGAAGGGGGTCATCTACCGCGGCGAGAAGGTGGAGGTGCGGCTTGCCGACAGCCTCCGCGGCCGTGTCAGCCGGGCGGACATCGCCAACCCGATCAGCGGCGACGTGATCGTCCGAGAGGACGATCTGATCACGCCCAAGATCGCCCAGCAGATCGAGGAACTCGGCCTCGAGAAGGTGCAGGTCCGCAGCCCGCTGACCTGCGAAGCCCCGCTCGGCGTCTGCCGCCTCTGCTACGGCATGGATCTGTCGACCGGATCGCTCGTCGAGGAGGGGATGGCCGTCGGCATCATCGCCGCCCAGAGCATCGGCGAGCCCGGCACGCAGCTGACGATGCGTACGTTCCACATCGGTGGCGTCGGTCAGCGTGCCCTCGAGGAGAACCAGAGCAAGACAAAGCGTGCCGGAACGGTGCGATTTGCCCGGCTCCGCAGCGTGCCCGACGAGAACGGCCAACAGGTCGTCCTTGCCCGCAACGGCGAGATCACCATCAGCGACGCCAAGGGGAACGACCTCGAGAAGATCGACGTTCCGGCCGGTGCGATCCTCAAGGTCAAGGAGGGGGAAGAGGTCAAACCGGGCACCGTGCTCGTGCAGTGGGACCCGCACTCGATCCCGATCCTCTCGGAAGTCTCCGGCAAGGTCCGCTACGAGGACGTCATCGAGGGCGAGACGGTTCGCATCGAAAAGGACCCCAGCGGTCACGTCCGTCGGATGATCATGGAGCACAAGGGCGTCTACCAGCCGCAGATCGCCCTGCTCGACGACGATGGCAAGACGCTCGGCTTCTACTATCTCCCAGAGAAGGCCTACATCGAGGTCAACGAAGGGGAGATCGTCAAGGCGGGACACATTCTCGCAAAGACGCCCCGCGAGGCGTCGGGAACCCAAGACATCACCGGCGGTCTGCCGCGTGTGACCGAGATCTTCGAGGCCCGCAAGCCGAAGGATCCGGCGATCATGGCCGAGATCAGCGGGCGCGTCGAAGTAAAGGGCGAGAAGCGCCGCGGCAAGCGAACCATCGTCGTCCGCAATGAATCTGGACGTGAGGAGGAGCATCTCGTCAGCCAGGGCAAGCACATGCGTGTGCACACTGGCGACGAGGTCAAGGAAGGGGAGGCGCTCGTTGACGGCCCGCTCGTTCCCCATGACATCCTCCGCATCTCCGGCGAGGATGCCGTGCAGCAGTATCTCGTTCGCGAGATCCAGAATGTCTACCGCAGCCAGCGCGTCGACATTGACGACAAGCACATCGAAATCATCGTTTCGCAGATGCTGCGGAAGGTGAAGATCGAGTCGGTCGGCGACACGACCCTGCTCCCCGGCAGCGTCATGGACAAGTTCGAGTTCCAGCAGGCCAACAAGCAGATCGCCGAAAGCCTGCGGATCACCGACAAGGGAGACAGTGAGTTCGCTGTCGGTTCGGTCGTGCCGAAGGAAGTCCTCGCCCAGGCCAATGCCCAAATCGAGACCCTCGGCGGCACGCCGGCCAAGGGCACCAAGCCGAAGCCTGCCACGGCGAGCACCCAGTTGCTCGGGATCACCAAGGCGAGCGTTCAGAGTTCGAGCTTCATCTCGGCGGCCAGCTTCCAGGAGACGACCAAGGTCCTTACCGAAGCCGCCCTGGCCGGCAAGGTCGACAACCTCGTCGGGCTCAAGGAGAACGTTATCCTCGGCCACCTCATCCCTGCCGGAACCGGCTTCAACACGTTCCAGAGTTCGGAGGTCCGGGTTCGTCCCGAGGCTCTCGATTCGATGCGGAACGACCCGGTCGGGAAAACGCTCGCCCAGCACTTCCCCCTTCTCGAGGACTCGGCTCCGGGGATCGACTCGCGGCTGGGTGGTGACTCCGACGCGCCTACCCTTCCCGAAGCCGATTCTTCCCGCGAGCAGCTCTGATTCACGGAGAGAGCCCGGTCGGTCGGAAATCCTGCCGACCGACCGGGCTTTCCAGTCAGCGTTCCGAGATCGGAACGGGCCTGCCCGTCCGGCCGGTGGTGACGGTCGGTCCGTGGATGCCGTGGAGAACCGACGGGGTACGGTTGAATCGCCCCCAGCGCCGAAGGACCATGGAACGGCCATCTCCCCGGAGCCTCTCCATGCGTCCCTCCAGAGCCCCCCGCCGCAATCGGCCTTTTGGCGAGCCATCGCCGGGGTCGAGGGTCCTGCTTGTCGGCCTCATCCTCGCCTTGGTGGGAGGCGGTGACGCTCCGGTCGTTCAAGGTCAGGTGGTTCCCTACAACCCCTACGCCGACAGCCAGGACTCCACGCCGCCGGTGCTCCCTGACGGCACGATCCACTGGGGCACCTTCTTCAAGTCGGCGGCGATTCAAAAGGCCTACGAGCGCCTCTGGAACCTCGGTGCCTGCCGCAACACGAACAAGGCGATCACGATCCCGGTCGAGAACAACAAGCTTTCGATCGACAGCCTCCCGGAGGATGAGTTTCGCGGCGTGGTGAAGGCGGTGACCGGTACCAACGCCGGGGGCGCCGTGGCCTTTCTGGAGACGCCCAGGGACGGATCGGTGGGGACAGAACGAGTCGCCCTCCTCCATCCGGCCGGTGTGTCTCGCGTCGAGGTGTCGGGGACGGCTGGCGTTTCCCTGCTCGCCCCCGGGATGGTCGTGCGATTCCAGGCGAACGTCGACAGCAAGGGGAGGGGATCGGCCCCGATCCGCGTTCTCCACGTGGCCACCCCCTCGGGCGAGGCCAAGCCGACGGCCGTCACTCCCGGTCTCGACGAGATGGTCATTGGAAAGGTTGTCCAGTTGAAGCGGGGCATCCTTTCGGTCCGTGTCGACGCGGGGAAGATCCGCCGACTCACGCTCCCTCTCGCCGATGATGCCGTGGTCGAAGTGGCGACGTCCCAGATCGGCCTGATCCGGCCCGGTGACACGATCGAACTCAAGGGGCGACTCTGGACCGGCGAGGGGGCTCTCGGTGACGGCACCGTGTTCGCCGACGAACTCAGCGTCACGAAGAAGGCCTCCGGGACCGTCGATCGGCCGGGGGAGCGTGCCGACGCCGCCGATCTCGGCGCCCGCTGAGCCGAAGCCTGGACGGGGTGCGCTTCCCGTCGGGAGTCCGGTGTGACAGACTTCGCGGGATGGGGTGCGGTCGTCCCTCGAAGCCAGCGTCCCCCGTCGACTCCCCGGAGCCCCTCCATGGCGGCACGTCATCCCGCCCCACGTGGCATCCCGTGGCCGATCGTTCAAGCTCTCGCCGCGGCGGCGGTTGTCGCCCTGTTCGTGGTGGTCGGGCCACGTGTGGGTCGGCAATCCGGCCGGCCCGCCCCACGCGGTTTCGAGGCCACGGCCCCGGCCACGAAATCGCCTCCTGGCCAGACACCGGAAGGGATGGTGTGGATTCCCGGCGGGGAGTTTTCGATGGGATGCGACGACCCACGCGGCAAACCGTTCGGCGGCCGCGAACCGATGCCGGACGCCAGACCCGTCCACCGCGTCCAGGTCGACGGGTTCTGGATCGATTCCACGGAGGTGACCAACGACCAATTTGCCGCGTTCGTGGCCGCCACCGGCTATGTGACGGTGGCCGAGACGCCACCCCGCGCCGAGGACTTTCCCAGCGCCCCTGCCGAAAATCTCGTGGCCGGGTCGATTGTCTTCACACCGCCCGAGGGGCCCGTATCCCTCGACAACCATTACCAATGGTGGGCCTACGTCCCGGGCGCCAATTGGCGTCATCCCACCGGCCCCGACAGCTCCATCGAAGGCCTGGGCACCCGCCCGGTTGTCCAGATCGCGTACGACGATGCCGTGGCCTTCGCGTCGTGGGCGGGCAAACGCCTGCCGACCGAGGCCGAATGGGAGTTCGCCGCCCGCGGAGGGCTGTCCGGCGCGACGTATCCCTGGGGCGACGACTTCCAACCGGAGGGCAGGCAGATGGCCAACACCTGGCAGGGGCCCTTTCCAGGCGACAACACCTCCGAGGATGGATTCGTGTTCGCGTCACCGGTCGCTTCGTTCCCTGCCAACGGATACGGCTTGCACGACATGTCCGGCAACGTCTGGGAGTGGTGCGCCGACTGGTACCGCCCCGACACCTACGCCCGCGATGCACGCAAACCGGACCAGCCCTCGAAAAACCCGCGGGGACCGGACACGAGCCACGACCCCCAGGAACCGGGACAGGCGAAACGGGTGCTCCGCGGTGGCTCGTTCCTCTGCACCGACCAGTACTGCTCCCGGTACATCGTCGGCACGCGGGGGAAGGGGGAGGTGTCGAGCGGCGCCAATCACATCGGCTTCCGCTGCGTGCGGTCGCCCGAGTGATCAGGTCGATCGTGGCCCCAGCAGTCGGCGGAACTCGCTCCAGCCGAGGGTGTTGACGACATCGGCGCCGGTCAATCCGGCGCGTCGAGCCTGGAGCACGCCACACCGCATCACGCCGAAGCCCCGGACCGAGTGGGCATCGGTGGAGATCACCATCCGCACCCCGGCCCGCCGCGCCGCGGCCGCATGGTGGTCATCGAGGTCGAGCCGGCTCGGATGGGCGTTGATCTCCAGGAACGTCCCCGAGATCGCGGCGGCAGCGATCACCGCCTCCATGTCGACGTCATAGGCTGGCCGACGATTGATGAGCCGGCCGGTGGGGTGCCCGATCACCCGCACCGCCGGGTGCCGGATCGCCTCGAGAATCCGCTCCGTGATCCTTTCCCGGGGCTGGGATTGCCCGTAGTGGAGGCTCGCCACGACCCAATCCGCCCGCGCGAGGACGTGGTCGGGGAGGTCGAGCCCGCCGCGCTCGAGCATGTCGACTTCGATCCCCTTGAGGACCACGATCGGCGCCGGCCCCTCGGCGGCGAGCGATTCGTTGAGCCGGTCGATGCGATCCCATTGCCGTAGGAGCCTTGTCTCGTCCAAGCCACGAGCCATCGACACCCGCTGCCCATGATCCGTAATCGCGATGTATTCGAGGCCCCGGTCGCGAGCGCCCCGCACCATGTCGGTGAGCGTGTCCTCGCCGTCGGTGTCGGTGGTGTGCATGTGGAGATCGCCGCGGATGTCCCGCTCCTCGACGAGGACCGGAAGCCTCCCCTCGGCCGCAAGGGCCAACTCGTCGCGGCCCTCGCGGAGTTCCGGTGGGATCCAGGCGAGCCCGAGGGCACGGTAGACCTCGGTCTCGGTCGCGGCCGGCGGCGGTGCCGCTCGGGAATCGGGATCGACCGGCTGGAAGCCGTACTCGTTGAGCGACCAGCCGTGTTCCCGTGCCCTCGAGCGGACACGGATGTTGTGCTCCTTGGAGCCGGTGAAGTACTGCCAGGCGGCTCCGAAAGCGTTGGGGCCAACGACCCGGAGATCGATCTGCATGCCACGGGGCCCGCGGAGGCTCGACTTCGTTCCCCCGGAGGCAATCACGTCGGTCGTATGCTCCCAGTGGCGGAAGTGCTCCATGACCGCAGCCGCGTCGGTCGCCACGGCGACAAGGTCGATGTCACCGACCGTCTCGCACCCCCTCCGCCAACTCCCGGCGGCCTCGATCCGCTCCACCGCTGGGCATCCGCGCATCCAAGCCACGACGTCGACGACGACCTGATCGGCATCGTCCCAGAGTTGTCGCTGTACCGTGGTGCCCCGGACGAAGGCAAGGCTCTTGAGGATCGTCGCCTCCGTCTTCTCGCCGAAGCCCTTCACACCACGCACGCGTCCAGCTCGGCAGGCCTCCTCGAGTGAGTCGAGGGAATCGATTCCCAGCCCATCGACGAGTTGGCGGACTTTCTTCGGACCGAGGCCCGGAACCCTCAGCAGGTCGAAGACCTGCGCCGGAACCCTGGCCGACAACTCGTCCAGGAGCGGGAGCCGCCCGCTGTCGAGGATCGTCTCGATCTTGGCGGCAAGATCACGGCCGATGCCCTCGAGATCGGTGAGGGCTCTCGTCTCGTCGGCCCTGATCGCTTCGATCGCCTCGACCTGATCGGCGATCGTTCGGGCAGCAGCGCGGTACGCGCGGATCCTGAACGCATTCTCCCCTTCGTATTCGAGGAGATCGGCAAGACGATCGAAGAGGGCTGCGACGTCGGCGTTGGTCACGGACAACTCCGAGAGTCAGTTCACTGCTGCGAACGCGAGGGGAGGGCCGCCGTCGGATAGGGCGCCGCACGGGGGGCAACCGGCTGCCATGACGTGGTGTGGGCCGTCGGAGCGAGCAGCCGGGGAAAGGCCCCGGTGGTCGTTCCCGGCCCGGGGCCCGGCACCGTGGGCATGCCGGGAGCCACGGCACGGGGAGCCGGGGAAGCCGGTGCGGCAGGAATCGGCACCAACCGCTGGGCACCAGCCTGAGGGGCCTCGCCGGTGAGCGGAGTGGCAGCGGGGGCTTGGCCGGCGGCAGGCGCGTTTCCTGTCGCCGCCGGTGCCGTGGCACCGCTCCCGGCCGCGGCCGGAGCCGGAGCCGCGGTCGCTGCCGCCGCCGGTGCAGAACCGGCCTGACCGCCGACGGGGGACTTCGGCAAGTCAGGGATCGGCCGCAGCGACGGGGCGGGCGTCAGCGAAGGAGGACTGATCGGCTGGAGCCCCGTCCCTTGCGGCATCGAAGGTGCGAAGGAGCCACTCTGGGGAACGATCTGCGGCTGGTAGGTGGGTTGCGCGACTGCCCCTCCCTGCTGGAGCGTCGGAGCCGAGATGCTCGTCTGCCCAGGCACGACCTGCTGCTGGATGTCGGCACCGGCTGCCCCCCAAGCCTGGGGCGCTGTTTGCACCGGCGCGGCGAACGGGCTGGTTGCCGGGCCGGCCGGCCCGGGAGCGACGTTGGTCCCTGGAACCCACGCCGATGGAGCTGCAGCGGCTGGGGCGATGACGGGCGCCCCGACGGCAGGCGGCGTGTAGGCAGGCTGGGCATACGACGGCTGTGCATAGGCCGGCTGGGTGTATCCCTGCTGGGGCTGGATCTGCACGTACTTCGTCGAATAGACCGCACGGTACTGGGTGACCGGAACGTTAACGGGTTGCTGGACGTAGTTCGTCACTTGCTCCATGCAATCGCGCGGGCAACCGGTGCAGGGATCGATCTCGCACGAGGGCTTGTAGCTTGTCACCGGCACCGAACGATCTTCGGTCCGGTACGTCGTCTCGGGAACGTAGCTCACCTGCTGGACGGGAACGGTAACCGGGGGCGGGGGAGCGATGGGCACAGGCGCCATCACCGGCGCCATGGCCGGCGCCGCCACCGGAGCCACGACCGGTGCGACAGCGTAGGCCTGTGGGGCTTTGTAAAAGCAGGATTGGAAGCCGGCGAAAAGATCGTTGAGACAGCACTGCGCCATGCCGACGCGCGGTCCTGCCACCACGAGCAATCCTGCCAGATTCAGCGTCACGACCACTCGCCGCACGTTCATGACTCGCTCCTCGGAATCGACCCGACCGACCACTTCCTGCCAACCACTCGCCGCGAAGAGCAGCTTCCATCGCCGCCATCTCCTCCGCGATCCTGTCTAGCGTAGGTTGCCGACGTGGGGGGTTGGGGAAAGTATTTCGGCTTCGGAATCATGAATTCCAGTGACGGGAGCGGCAGAACCGTCACGACACGCACAGCCGGAACTCCCCGCCTCGACGGGCTGGTTTCAACGGCGTGCCGAACACCGCGCTCGCTCGCCGTGACGGCGACAATCGCTCAACGGAGGGCGGCCGCTCGGGAGCGCTCGAAGCGGTCGTAGAGCACATCGAAGGCCTTGCGCAGGTCTCCCCTCCCCTCGACGATCGCTTCGTCCAGATCGGCGGGCGCGATTGTCGTTCCGAACCACTCCCCGTAGTCGGGGAGCTGGCCGACCAGCGCCTCGAGCAATGCCCGACTTCCGCGACAGGTCACGAGCGTGGGCAAGGCCGTCGGGCCGTGGGACGTCACCAACAATCCGATGCCGAGGCATCTGGCCATGCACCGCACCATCGTCTGGACGACAGGTCCGAGGAGTTCCCAGCTATCGATGCACGCCAGCCCACCCCGTGGGGTGCACCGGATCGCCCGGAGGACGGCGAACACGTCGCGCCGGCTCCGCAGCCTGGCCCTGACCACCGATCGAGATTGCGAAGCAACGGATTCCGACAGATGAAACAGGAGGGTCGATTTTCCGGTTCCGTGCGGCCCTTCGATGGCGCCCGATCCACCGATGTCGGCGAGACGTGCTTCGAGCGATCGAAGGTCGAGGATCATCCCACGACTGTCGCGCGGCACGAGGCGGGCCGACGCGACGTATCTCGTCGCGAACGGATTGCGTCGATGTTGGGATCGGTCGAAGGGCATGACGCGGAGTCGGATCGAGGGCTCACGGCAGCACGGATGGGGGAACACGACCGACGGTGAAGACATGCTCCGACACGTGGTCGCGCCCCGACTCGAAGAAGACCCGGAGGCGGATGCACCAGCGGATCTTCACGATCACCCCTTCGTACGAGAGCGGGCTCGTGGGCAGTTGGAACGCGAACGTGCCTTCCGGCACGACACGGTCGATGGTCTCGAGCGTGCAGAATCGCTCGAAGAAATGCACCCCGAGATCCTCCTCCCCCTTCCCTTCGGTGTACCACAGGGCCGACCTCTCCAGCGCCCGGGGCCGCTCGCCACGGAGACCTTCGATGCAATACTCGACCGTGACCCACTCCCCCGGTTGGTAGCCCCGACCCGGATGGCCGAAGCGGAGTTCGATCCGGGGAAACGACGGGACCGAAACGGCTGGAACATGGCCGTCCCCGTGCTCGGCGTCCACGCCATTCATTCCAGCGACTCCACGGCTTCGGGGGACGCCGTCGTGGCCACCGCCTTGACCGGCACCACGACCACGGGAAAAACGCGGGTGAACTCGGGCCAGCGGTCGGGAAGGGCCCGAACCACGATCCGCCACTGCACGGCATTGTTTTCACTCGAAAAGGAATGCATGGCATCGGTCGGGATCGTCACAGCCACGCGTGCCTCGAAACTTCCCCCCGGCACCGGTTGCACCCGCTGCCATCG
Source organism: Planctomycetaceae bacterium (assembly GCA_947453375.1). GTDB lineage: Bacteria > Planctomycetota > Planctomycetia > Pirellulales > UBA1268 > QWOP01. The sequence continues at coordinate 12,574 of CANGGT010000049.1, read as the reverse complement.
CGACACGGGAACTCTTCGCACCACAAGTCGCTGGGTTCTCGTATCGGTGCCCTGCCGGAAGGTCGCCGTTTCCTCCAATTCGAGCCCGAGATCGATCGACCTGAAAAGATGCGCCCCCCCCTGCCCGAGGCGGACGTCATACGACATGCCGGGCACGAGCGGGTGATCGGAGATCTCGACATGCGTTGGCCCCACGGACGTGGAGAGTACGGTGGCCCTGACAAACAACACCACCCCGCCGACACCGACCGCGACGAACGGCACGAGCAATCCGATCAAGAACCAATCCGTGGTACCGCCGACGAGGTCGGCTCCCACCCCGACGGCGAGCACCACGACGACGGCGTTCCACAACAGAGCAAACAATCCGAGGCCGACGAGCGTCCAATTCTCCGGGCTCTCGAGGGGAAGCCGGTATCTGAGGACGATGCCGGGAGAGTTCTCGAGGTTGTCGCACGAGGGAACTCCCGGATGCCCAGGCACGGCTGGAGCAGGGCCGGCAAGACCGTCGAGGATCACCGTTCTCGATGCCGCAGCCCGATGCTCCTGCGACTTTCCCCACGTTCGCACGACCCGGACGAGACCGGAACCGCCGAAGGCCAGCAGGGCAACCGGAATGAGGAGCGTCAGCAGCCACATCCACCATTCGTAGCCGCGCTGGAGCACGACCGAGTCTGGATCGGCTGGTGCATACGTCACCGCTCCGGTCACCAGGAGAAGTCCGAAAACGACCCCCGCGGCGACCAGAAGCGCATAGAAAAGCCCCTCGGCGAACGACCCCCAGGCATGGGAGTCGGTTCGCCGGTGGCCCCGCTTCTTGGTGAAGAACCGCGGAAATCTCATGGCCGGTCAGTCCACACGTGCGCCGGCCGGCGGTTCGCTCCGTCCTGCCGGATGCCCCGGCCCGCATGTCCGGGATTCAGTGGGAATCTTCGCTGGCCGTCCCGGGCATTCCGCTCGTCCCCTGCAGGGTCGCCTGGGGAGAGGAAGACTGCGCGGAACGGTAGAAGCCGATCTTCTCGAGGGCCCGATAGACCTCTTCGAGCGTCTTTTCGCCGAAATTGGAAATGCCGAGGAGATCGGCACGCTTGCACTTGAGGAGGTCGTGGACCGTGAAGATGCCCTTCTCCTCGAGGCAATTCGTTGTCCGCACCGAGAGGCCGATCTCGGCGGTACTCATGTCGAGTTTCTCCGCCATCTCGTCCGATTGCGTCAGATTTTTATACGGAACGCGTGGCATGGGTTCCCTCCCGTGCGGCGGACCGGATTCCCGGCCCATGGGCGTCGTGTCCCGGGAATGTCCCGGGAATCGGAACCGTCTGTGACGGGGTACCATCGGGCATCCCTGCTCCGCTCTGTTTGGCAGAGCGACGTTCCACGCATCGTTCGGCTCGCACGGCGAAGGACAAAATGTCCAGCAGTCCGCCGCCCCGATGAACCCGATCCGTGATCCAATGGCACCGTCTTCCGACGGGGAAGAAATATACTCGGGATGCCTGGATTCCGACTACCTCCCGCCCGGCATCCACCTCTCACTTCCCAAACCACGCATCCCACCGAGACTCCCCGCTCCCGCGGAATCCCCACGATCGCATGCAACTCGACAGCCTCAATGAGTCGCAGCGTCTGGCGGCCACCCACATGGAAGGCCCGCTGCTTGTCCTTGCCGGGCCCGGCAGCGGCAAGACCCGCGTCGTGACCCACCGGATCGCCCATCTCATCTCCCAGGGCATCCCGGCCAAGAACATCGTCGCGCTCTCGTTCACCAACAAGGCTGCCGACGAGATGCGACGTCGCGTGACGGCGCTGGTTGGGCCACAGGCGGTGGAAATGGGGACGTTCCACCGGTTCGCCGCCCGCCTGCTCCGGACACACGCCAGGATGGTCGGTCTGACGAGCGACTATTCGATCCTCGACACCGACGACTCCGGATCGGTGATGAAGCGTGCGGCAAAGCGACTCGGCCTGAACCTTACGCACACTCCTGTCGACCGTCTCGCGGGAATCATCAGCCGCGCCAAAAACGATCTCCGGACGCCGGAGACCTTCGAACCCCGATGGGGGCGGCCGGCCGATGAGGTCGCCGTGCGATTGTGGCCGGTCTACCAACAGATGATGCTCGAGTGCAACGCCGTCGACTTCGACGATCTGCTCGTCCACGTGGCGCGGTTGATCATCGACAACCCGGAACTCCGCAGCCAACTCGATGCCCGCCACCGCTGGATCCTTGTCGACGAGTATCAGGACACCAACGCCGCTCAGTATGCGATCCTCCGCGGCCTGTCGATCGACTACCCCAATCTCTCGGTGACAGGCGACCCCGATCAGGCGATCTATGGATGGCGCGGGGCGAGCATCCGCAACATCCTGGAGTTCGAGCGTGATTACCCCTCCGCGAGCGTGGTGAAACTCGAGCACAACTACCGCAGCACGGCCAACATTCTCGCGACAGCCGACCGCCTCATCGCCCACAACACGCGAAGGAAGGCGAAACGCCTCCTCACCGACGCCGCCGATGGTTCACCGGTCCGCATCGTGCTCGATGCGTCGGGGCACGAAGAGGCCGATCGGATCGCCGACGAGATCGCCACGGCCGTCACGATGTCGGGACGCTCCCCGCGGGATTTCGCGATCCTCTTCCGGACCAACGCACTCTCCCGTTCCCTCGAGGTCGCGCTCCGTTCACGGGGGGTGCCCTATCAGCTCCTCCGCGGCGTCGAGTTCTTCAAACGCCGGGAAATCCGCGACGTCATCGCCTGGCTCCGCCTGCTGCGGAATCCGCGGGATGACGAGGCGCTCCTCCGGGTCGTCAACGTCCCCGCACGCGGCATCGGCCGGCAATCGCTCGACCTTCTCTCGGCGTGGGCGGCCGATCACTCCGTGCCGCTCCTCACCGCCTGTGGACGGGCGAAGTCGGTCCCCGGCCTCTCCGCGCGGGCGGCGACGTCGATCGGTCGGTTTGCCGCACTTCAGGCCACGCTTTCGAAGATTGCGGGCAGCGAACCGTCGGTGGCGGGGCTTCTCGAAGCGGTGCTCGAGCAGACGGGCTACCGTGCCATGCTGGCTGACGACGAGGACGAAGAGGGGGACGACCGTCTGGCGAACGTCGAGGAATTGATCACGGCAGCCAGGCAGGCCGATGCCGCCTACGCCGCTGACCCGCAGGGCCGCGAGGAGGACGAATCGCCGCTCGGCTCCTTCCTCGATACCACGGCACTGGTGGCGGACACCGACGTCTGGGATCCTGCCGCCGACAGGGTTTCACTGATGACGTTCCATGCCGCCAAGGGACTCGAGTTTCCGGTCGTCTATCTCGTGGCGATGGAGGACGGCATTCTTCCCCACCAGCGGAGCCTCGATCACCCGGATCAACTCGAGGAGGAACGACGGCTGGTGTTCGTGGGGATCACTCGCGGCATGGAACAGGTTTACGCCAGTTGTGCCCGGATGCGTGACTACCGGGGAACCCGACGGATCGGCTGCCCCAGCCTGTTTCTCGCCGAAATGTCGGGCGCCGGAACGGAGGTGACCGGCGCCGAAGCGCCGGCCGGAAACGCGTTCGGCGGACGGCGCCCAACGGCGGATGACGAATCCCAACTCCCCCCCGATTCCTGGGATGAAGATCAGGGCTGGGCGGCCCCCATGCCCGACAAACGCCCTGCCGCCACCAGGGACGACGGACTCGTGATCGATCTCGATGAAGAAGTCTCGCCGCACCAGCGCCCCAGGGCCCCTTCACGCCCCCCCCGCCCCGCACCATCGCTCGAAACAGCCGCCGACCTCGCGCGGAAGATGACCGGTCGTCAGCCGCCCACCCCCGTGATCCAAGGGCGTCGCGTGCGACATGCCGAATACGGCGAAGGGACGGTCGCCGGCGTCAGCGGCAGCGGCGCCCGGTCGGTCGCCACCGTGATCTTCGACGGGCCCGCCGGAACGCGTCGCTTCATCGTCTCCCACGGTGCCCTCGAGCAACTCGAAGACTGATCGTCCGATTTGCCCTTCACTCGCCCCGATCGCGCCACCACTGGATCGTCTCTGCGAGTCCCTGATCGAAATCGCGGTTCGGCTGCCAATCGAGCAACTTCCGGGCGCGGGAGATGTCGAGGCCGCGACGTGGTTGACCATCCGGCTTCGATCGATCCCAGACAATCCGCCCCCGATAGCCGCAGCCATCAACCACCTTCGCCACCAGGTCACGGATCGCGATCTCCTCACCGCCACCGAGATTGATCGGAATCGGATCCTCGATCCGTTCGGCTGCCCTGACCACCGCCTCCGCGGCATCGTCGACATGGAGGAACTCCCGGGTGGCTGCCCCGGATCCCCAGCAGACCATCTCGGGCCAGCCGGCCAATCGCGTCTCCTCACACCTCCGGATCAATGCGGGGATGACATGGCTCGTGGTCGGATCGAAATTGTCGCCGGGACCGTAAAGGTTCACTGGCACCACCACCGCCGATTTGAGACCGTACTGCCGCCGGTAGGCGTCGAGCATCACGAACAGCGCCTTCTTGGCGATGCCGTAGGGAGCGTTGGTGGCCTCAGGGTAACCGTTCCAAAGGTCGTCCTCGCGGAACGGAACGGCACAATCACGCGGGTAGGCGCAGACCGTTCCGGTGTGGACGAACTTCTCGACGCCGGACCGTCGGGCGTGCTCGACAAGGTGCAGCCCCATCGCCATGTTGGCGTAGAAGAAACGCCCCGGAGCCGCCCGATTCGCACCGATGCCACCGACCTCTGCGGCAAGATGGATCACGACGTCGGGCCGGGCGGTGTCGTAGAGGCGCGCCACAGCCGATTCGTCGGTGAGGTCGCACGACTCGCGCCGCGGCACGATCAACTGTTCGTCGGAAACCCCGCGACCGCGGAGAACCCGACAGACCGCCGTCCCCAGGAATCCGGCTCCCCCGGTGAGCACGATCCGCTTCCGTGAGAGTTCCATGCGCACCCGTGGCCCTCAGGGATCACCGTTTCCGTGCCGCCAACGCCCACAAGCAGGCGCCAGACCGGCTGCGGCGTTCAGGACTCCAAGCCCGAACCAGCGTCCGAGGCTCGACTGCCCCCATCGCCGGCAGTCGCCTGGGCAGGGGCTTCGTCCACGAAGATCACGCGATCAAACTCGGGGATCAGGTCGGAGAGGAACTGCAGCCCGGTCCGACTTCCCTCGCCCCTCGGCATGGCGGTTTCGTCGATGATCGCGTAAATCTTGAACACGGACGGATTGTTCGCCAACTCGATTCGGGCGATTTGCGGCGCGATCCACTTACCGGTCACGGCATACGTCCAAAAGATGCGCAGGCTTTCCCCTGGCTTCTTGAAGGAACCGGAAAAGGCCTCGGCCGTGGCCCCCCCCTCGAGCGTGATCGTCTCCCTGTGTTCTTGTTCGGCAATCTCGAATCCGGCACTCGGATAGCAGCGATCCGGCGTATGCCCCGAAGCGTCGCTCGGGGTGGCACAGACCACGAACACGCCGACCCTGGCGCCGCTGTCGACGTTCTGGTATTCGCGTGAGATGTGCCCCACCGCCCCCGCCACCTTGAGTTGGGCTGGATCGGCTTCGGTCTCGCCGACCATCCTCCAAGAGCCGAACTCCTTCGGAAAAGACGACTCGAGCCTCGCGGCATTCCGCTGCAGTTCCTCGCTGACGTTCTTCCCGGTCCAGCGCCCCGTGAGCACCCCTTGGGCAGCCGTTACCCCGACAACGGCCACCAGTCCGAGGATTACCGGCACCCACGTGGAGAGAATGGTCGATTTCATCTGTTCTGGAATCCTGCTGGGTCAACCGATCGGCAGACGATCACGCCGGGAACCGCTTGGCATTTCCGGTCCCTGAATCACTCACTCCGCTGAGGACGCAACCAGCGACACGAACACCGGCCGACCGAAGCCGATCAACGGCTGCGAGCGTCGCGGGAACGCTGCTGAGATCGCGCATGGTGGAGATGATGGCGATGTCGCTCTGCCGCCCCATGATGAGCGTGTCGGCATACGCCAACACCGGACCGGCATCGATGACGACGTGATCGAACGTGTCCCGGAAGCCCTGGATGATCCGCGGGAAATCCTGTCTGGAGAGAGCGGTGATCGCGTCGTAGTCGACCGCGCCCGCGGTGACCGCAAACAAGCCGTCGATCGCAGTCGGTTGGACAACCTCGTTGTTGGTGGTCTCCCCACGGAGCAGTTCTGCCATGCCTGGCGTCGCGGCGTCGAGTTGGAGCGCCGCATGGACCGACGGATTTCGCAGGCTTCCCTCGACCAGCAGCGTCCGGTGATCGGATCTGGCAATGCTGGCGGCGAGATTGGCCGCCAACGACGACTTGCCCTCCCGGTCGCCGGCACTGGTCACCAGGATGACCCGCGCTGATTCGCGGTTCCCCTGGAGGATGAGCGTACGGATGCTGTCGACGCTCTCTGCAAGACGGTACTCGTTGGCACGGCCCCGCCTCGACTTGCCGACCCAGGGGATCGTTCCGATCAACCGCACGCCGATCCGCGACGGAATCTCCTCCGCATCCCCGAGCCTGTTCCGCAGATACTCCAAGGCGACAACAACCCCACCGCCGAACGTCATGCCGGCCAGCCCCGCGATGGCGGCGAGCATCAATCGCTTCAGCGAGTCGTTGCCACCGGGCACCACCGCCTCCTCGAGAAGCGTCACGCGTGGGGGGGCGGTGAGGTCGAGCGACGTGGCCTCCAGCTGGAGGCCGATCTGGTCGGTGACGCGGGCGAGTTGCTCGATCTCCCCGCGACGATTTTCGAGGTCGGCGTTGGCATTACCGAGATCGACGACCTGTTTCGAGATGTCCTCGTAGGTGGTCCGCGCCTTCGCGATGGCCTTGACGAGCGTCTGCCGACGGAGGGCCAGTTCGCGGGGACTGACGACCCCGCCGGTCGCCGGATTCCCAGACCCGATCACGCCGAGGATCTGAGGCCGGAGCTTTGCCTTCGTCGTCTCGATCTGACGGAGGATCTGCTGCCGCCGACCAACCATCCGCCGCACCGCGGGCTCGTTCATCCCGCGGGCGCTCCGCTCGGCCTGGCTGAGAATGGCGTTGGTGAGATCGGCCACCTGGGACTCGAGAGCACGGATCTCCGGCTCCCGAGAGAGCGCAGCTTCGATCATGTCATCCGACGCGGCGATCTCGTCGGTGGCATCACCTTCACCGGCCTCATCCCCTCCCTCGCCGCCTTGTGCCTCCGCAGCCTCACCCTTGCGGAGATCGTAGACGGCGATCTCAGCGTCGAGTTTCTCCAGTTCGTTCTCAGCCTGAACCATGCGACCTCTGGCCGTCCCGAGTTGATCCATGAGGAGGCCACGCTGAGTTGCCACCTCCTGGCTGTCGCGAGTGCCGAGGGTCCGGGCAAGGTCGTTGAAGGTCTCGCGCCGGCTGCGCAATTCGGTTTGGTTTTCTTTGAACTTCTTCTCGAGTTGGTCGCGGCGACCGAGCCGATCTTGGCGATCCTTGTTGACGATGTCGTCGAGGTAGCAGGAGGTGATCGCGTTGAGGATTTTTGCAGTCTCCTCGGCGACAGCGCCGCGGAACTTCAGTTGCATCACCTCCGAGTCGCCATTGACGACCGGTTCGATCGTCCTCGCCAACCACGCCTGCGGATCATCCTGCTCGGTAATCATTCGCAGCGACGAGATGCCCGGCTTCCGCAGGGCCGCGTTGAGCACGACAGGGCTACGGAGAAGTTGCAACTGAGTCTTGCGGTAGGCGTCGTACTCGGCGCTGCGTCCCTCGGTGAGGAGCGTCCCGCTGGCACGAATTCGCAACCACACCACCGCCTCGTAGCCGCGGGGCAGGAAGAGCCAGACGGGAACCGCGACGGCGATCCCTGTCAGCAAACCGAGCGCCAGGGCCGGGAGCCATCGCCTCCGCAGAGCATGGAGGAGACGTTTGGTGTCGAGCCCACCTTCGCCTGAAGAATCAGGAGCCGGGACCGGAAACGCCATCGTCGGCTGCCCGGGAAGGGCGAGCGCCGTATCACGAACGGCGAGGGCCCCGACCGACGGCAGAGGCGCCCTGGGCTCAGTCGCGACGCCAACAGCAGCAGTTTCGCTCATGGGCGACACCTGGGATCAGAAGCGGGATTCGAGGGGGAAAAAACAGATCATCAACCAGCCAAACGCCTCGTCAGGTCTTCCTCGGCGGAAACCCGATCACAGGCCCGGCGTTCGCTTTGGCCTTCCCCGCGGCAGCGCCGTTGGCTTTGGCGGCGATCGGGCCAAGCCCGAGGACGGCGGGGGTGGCGGCCGCGTTGCCCTTCCGACCGGCCGGTTCCGGCGTCGCCGCCACCGAACGGCCAAGCACGGCAGGACCATCGATCTCGGCCAGAAAGACGTTCGAGAGGATGTACTGTTCGGCCCAGAGCATGGCCATGGCCATCGGCATCATCACGAGGCCTGCCCAGTCGTGGAACACACGCTCGGCAAACTCGGTATCGGCAACTTGATAGAGGACTCCCGTGACGGTGATCCGGATCGAGTTGACCGCCAGAGCGATCGGGATGGCGCTGGCGAGAATGATCGCGTTTTCCCACCAACTGCGGCGCCCCACCATGACGAGCCCAACCGACAAGGCGCAGAAAATCGTCAACATTCGCAGGCCACTGCAGGCATCCACGACTCCGAGGTGCATCTCACCGATGACGATCTGATTACCTTCGCGGTAAGCCTCGAGTCCCAGCGTCTGGAGCGCGAACGTACTGACCATCGTGGCCGTTGTCTGCAGCGGCCCGAGGAGGTAACGCGTTGCTTCGTCAGGGAGTGGATACATGAAGATGAGAAACATCAGTGGAGCCCAAGCCCACCGGAACACGCTCCAGCCACCGATCAGAATGAAAACTCCGCAGATTGCGGGGACGAACGTGTACATGTCGATCGTCACGATCCGGTAGCTGGCCGCGAAAAGCCGCAACCCCAAACCGGCAGCGAGCAGCAGCAACCCGGCCAACCGGGCCGAAAGCGCCACCGGCGCCGTAATCGGCTGCCGCCACCAAAAAAGGAGGGCCGCCGAAAACAGCGGCACGATCCACCCGTGGGCGTACTGGGGATTGGCCCAGGCGATGTAGGCGTTCGTGAGGCCCGGCAGGTAACTGTAGACGAGGAGCGCGGTGAAACACGCGATCGTGATCATCGTCGTGCGCTGAAACGGATCGCGCATGTCGACGAGGAATTCGGACCACTTTCGTTTCAACTGGCTGACGAACTCCTCCTCTTCGTCAGCCAAAGCAACCGGATATCGACTGGGGGCTTGCGGCATCGCCACGCCGACGGCCGGTGCGGCAGCACGTTCTCCACCGACGCGAGCACCGTCCGCCAGAAGACGCCTCGCATCCTCTCCGGCAGGCGCTCCAGCCGCGGACACCCCCACCTCAACGGGAGTTTCGCCACCGGCGGCCACAGCCTGTTCCTCGCCCCCCAAGGCCGGAGCCACGGGATCAGCGAACGACACGCCCGCGCCCACCGCCTCGGGCTGCGCGGCGGGCGGTTTGGCCTTACCTGGGCTGGAAGCCGGGCCGAGAGGCGATTTCGGACCGAAGCCGACGATGAGTGGTTTCATGGAACACCCGTTGAAGTCAGAGCACCTGACACTCAAGTGGGAGTATACACGATCGAGGGGCCCGATCTCGCGTGCCCGGTCCATCGGCTGAAGGGGACAAAAACCCTGTTTGGACGCTTTCCGGGAATCATTTTCCGACCCCCTGCCACAGCCACCGCCACGCCAGCAGGAAGGCCGCAGTGGCCACCAGCAGGTCTCCCCCAGGCCACTCGATCTGCTGTAATTGCAGGGCGATTGGCTCGGCCAACCGGGAGAGGAACGACGTCTGATCGGGATCCGTTTCGGGGCGGGAGGCCGGGGCTGGCCCGGCCTCCGTGATCAGGGACACGCCGGGATCGATCGGTGACAGAGGTTCTGCCGCAGTTGACGCCAAATCTGAAGGGAACGATTCCGAAGAAGTTTCCGTTCCAAAACTCGCCCCGTCCCCATCCCCTGCGGGAGGGGCGGGGGGAACAAGCGATGCCAGCAGGGCCCGCAGCCAGCCGACCACCGGTCGCAGCACTGCGACCGCCGCTGCGGCCTGCCAGCCCAGGGCGACTCCGATGAGCATCAGCCCCTGACGCCCCGCCGGCGTGGACGTGGCGCCCACCAAGGCACCGCAGGCCAGCCCACAAGCGGCGATCGAAAGCCCACGCCCCGGGCCTCCGGCCATCCACGCTGGCCCCTCGACACCGACGCCGACCGGGAGCAACGCATTCCAGCCGACGACAACTGCCAAGGTGATGCCGAGGGCGGTGCGGCTCCAGCGGGCCGGCAGGACGCGTCCGTCGGCCTCGACGGCTGCCCCCAGAAGGAGATTGAAAAGGAGCCAGCCGTGAAGGATCGCAACGACAATGAGGAGCGGGTCGGGGCGGAGGAGCAGATTGTCGGCACCCGGGCGGCCGACACCGAACGCCGCTCCCGGAAGCGTGCGCCCCCCCGAGAGGAGCTCGGCGGCGGCAACCCCGCCGATGACGACCGCACCGATTGCCTCCACGAGCGGATATCTGGCGGCGATCATCGCTCCGCAGTCGCGACAGCGGCCACGGAGCAGCAGCCATCCAAGCACCGGGACATTGTCATGCCAGCGGATGGCCGATCCACACGACGGGCAATGGGATCCGCCGTGCACGACCGACTCACCGCGAGGCAACCGGTGGACGACGACGTTGAGGAAACTGCCGAGATTGCCACCGATGACGAGGAGCAACCCGGTCACCACCAGATCCGTCAGCGGAATGATCCACTCGTACATCACGACCCCCGCCATGTTGGCGTTCTCATCGATCGGCCATGGGGCGTGAGCCATCGTGATCCGCCGCTGGATGCGGCAACGAGCCACCAGGAAAACCTCGTCTTCTTCGTGGCAGCCCGGCGTGGAGAATGGCCCCGGATAGCTCTTTCCATCGACAGATATAGAGTACTCACTCGGCGACCGGAATGACTTCGACCCCCCGGACGGCGCCGTCACGCAGGCTTCACGCAAGGAAGATACCGATGCCAGAACTTCCGGGAAGCTCCCCCTCGTCCGCTTCGGAACCGCTTCGCGGAGACAGCAGTCGGACGCGGCGAGCCGTCGGCACGATCCTCCGCATCGGGGGGACCGTCGCGCTCATGGCGTTGACGCTCCGCAACGTCGATTGGCCCCGGCTCCTCGAGTTGCTGGAGACCGTCGATTGGCGATGGTGGGGGGCCGGTCTGGCCCTCGGACTGGTCGTGCAGTGTCTGGCGGCCATCCGCTGGGCGTTGCTGGCTCGCCCGATCGGATTTGACTATCCCTTGACGGTGTTCATCCGCCGGTTCTTCGAGGGGCAGTTTTTCAGCCTCTGCCTGCCGACATCGATCGGCGGCGACGTGGTCAAGGCGTACCGGCTCGCGGGAACAACCCGCGGTCGCGTGCTGGCCGGTTGCACCGTCCTCGCCGACCGGCTCGCCGGGCTCGCTGCCCTCGGGGTAATCGCGATCACGGCCCTGATCAGCAACCAAGCCTCTCTCACGCTGCTCCCCACGCTCCTGATCGGCGCCGGGCTCCTCGTCGCTGTGCTGTTGTCGGCGAGCCTGGTCGTCGGTCAACTCGATTTCCTGGCGACGTTTCTCCCGTCCAAGCCCGGCGTGCAGGGGGTCGTGGCCGGCCTCCTCCCCTACCAACAGCGGCCGATGTTGATCGTGTCGGCCATCACGTGGAGCCTGCTGGTCCAGATGGGCGGGGCCATGGTGGTCGATGCGGTCGGCAAATCGATCGGGACCGATCTCCCCGTCTCGGTCTGGTTCGCGGCCGTGCCTTTGGTGGCGTTGGCGATGGTCCTGCCGATCAGCATCAGTGGCGTCGGCATCCGCGAGGGTGGCCTCGCGGTCCTCCTTGCCCCCTACGGCGTTCCTGCCGAGAAGTCGGTGGCGATCGGCCTGCTGTGGTTGCTCGTCACGATCGTCTGCGGCCTCGTCGGAGGACTGATGTTCCTCGCCGACCGCCAGCCGCGTTTCGCGCTCGACGGCCCCGGAGGAGCCCCATCACCGGGAGCTGGCGATTCCGTCACCGGCGGCTGATCGGCGGCGGTGCGCATCGACCAGCAAAAGCCCGGCGACCGTCTTCGCATCGTCGATCGCGCCATCGAGACACATCGTGATCGCATCCTCCCAGCGAACGACCCTGACCCGGATCTGCTCCCCCGGTTCGAGATCCTGCTCGCCGGGCTCGAGCCCCTCGGCGATGAACAGGTGCATCCGTTCACGGAGGATTCCCGGCGACATCCAGAACGCGCCGGCCGCCGTGAGCCGGCGCGATCGGTAGCCGGTCTCCTCGGCGAGTTCCCGGGCAGCAGCGGCCTCGAGCGATTCGACCCGGTCGAGGGTGCCGGCTGGCAACTCCAGGAGTGTCTGGCCGACCGCCACGCGGACGACCTCGACGAGGCAGACCTCGTCGGGCGAGACGATCGGAACGACGACCACGCTGCCCGGATGCTCGATGACATCGCGCACCCGCCCCGCCCCGCCCGGGCCCGGTTCGAGGCGACGAACAACCCGGAATCGCT
>CANGGT010000048.1 GCA_947453375.1 Planctomycetaceae bacterium | reverse complement strand
GTATCTCTTCAAGCAGACGACGAAGGTCACCAGCGGTGCCGTGAGCACGCTCCGCTACCGCGTCGACGTCAACACGCTCCACCGCCAAGACGCACCGGCGCTCTCCCTCAACGAGATCGGACGCTGCGCGATCACGCTCACCGAGCCCTTCTGCCACGACGCCTACCGGCGCAACCGTGGCACAGGCGCCTTCATCATCATCGACCGGCTCACCAACGCCACCGTCGGCGCCGGGATGATTCTCGACCGCGAGCCCGAGGAAGGGCGAACAACCGCCCACTGGGACGACGCGGCCGCCGAGCATCTCCACGGGGCGGCCAGCGCCGTGACGGCAGCCGAGCGCGAGGCCCGCTTCGGCCAGAAGCCCGTCACGCTCCTTCTCACGGGGCTGACCGGCTCCGGCAAGAGCACGCTGGCGGCGGCGCTCGAGCGGCGGCTGTTCGAATCGGGGCGGGCGGTGAGCGTCCTCGACGGGCAGTCGCTACGGCTCGGGATCAGCCGCGATCTCGGCTTTTCGGCGGGCGAGCGGAGCGAGAATCTCCGTCGCGGCGCGGAGATCGCCCGGCTCTTCAACGATGCCGGGCTCCTCTGCATCGCGGCCTTCGTGGCCCCGGAGGAGTCGGTGCGACAGAAGGCGGTAGAACGGATCGGCCGCGAGCGGGCACTGGTGGTCCACCTTTCCTGCCCGCTCGACGTCTGCCGGCAACGAGATGCCGACGGGCACTATGTCCTCGCCGACGCAGGTGAGATGAAAAACTTCCCCGGCGTGAGCGCGCCCTACGAGGAGCCTGCGCATCCTGACCTCGTCCTCCCGACCGATCAGTGGTCGGTGGCCACGTGCGTCGATGCGATCGTCAAATTGCTCGCGGACCGCGGCGCGATCTGATCGGGCGGTCTGGATTCCCAGGCAGGATCCATCGACAAACGGCTCGTCCCGGCGGGATTCATCCCCGCCCGGCGTCGACGTCCGGGGAGGGCGAGCCGAGAATCTCGCGGCGGCCAGCGGGGGAGAACTGTCGCACGGCGGTGGGACGAAACGGGCAGCCGCGCGCACCAACCGGGCAGAGACGCTTTCGATCAGTGGCCAGCGGGCGAGGGGCGAGCGATCAGAGCGATCGCGTCAGTCGAGGGGGCATCCCCTTGTCTGAAGGGGGCTTTCGGGCGGCAGAAGCACCGGGAGAATCCGGTGGGCCGGGCCGTGGCGAGGGGGGGGCGGCGGAGCATTGGGCCCGCGCTCGGGGAGATCTCAGATCCGGATGCCGAGGGTGAAAACCGCGATCAGGAGGGTCAGCGAGACGGTGAGGAGGACGAGATCGATCGTCGGTATGCTGCGGTCGACGACGGGCGAGGGGGCCGTTTTCGGGGCCCGTATGACATCACGCCTACTGCGGGCGAGGAGTGCGGTGCGGGAGTTGTGCATGGTCGCCATCGGAGGTTGGTGGAGCCATCGAGGCGAGTCGGTCGCCGCGATGCGTGTGGGCCCAACCTAAGATGTTTGACGACCGACGCAACGCCTTGGTCGCGCGGCAAAACCTTACAGCGGTGGCTCGAAAAGATGTTCCCTTCTGGGCAACGGGGGAAACCGCTCGCTTAAGCAATCGCCAGCCTGTATTTCGACACAGGCTTGCCTGCTTTTAAGTTTTCAGGCGGGGCGGAGAATCAACCGAAAGGGGGGTTTGGCAGTCGCGCGGCTGCCCCCCGTGCCCTGGCCGGACGGTCATTTTCGCTCCCCCGAAATCGCTTTGTCGCTCGTCGAAGCCTTGTCATCCGGGACCGGTTTGGCGGCGATGTCGCACGGTTTTCGGCGGCAGCAGGCGCAGCGTTCCTCCACCTTCCACTCCACCGCCGGCACCTTCCGCTTCGTCTCCTTCCGCACCGGTACGACGCGGGTCTTCACCTCCGCGCAGGTCGGCTTCCAGAGATGGTGCGTCCAGCATCCGCAGTCATCCGTTTTGCAGGCCTTGCCGCACCACACACTCGGCCCCGGGATGCAGAAGTCCTCGCACTTGGCGTCCCAGCAGACCTTTTTGATCTCTTTCTCGGTCATCTTCGGCACGCACACCTTCCGCACGCAGTCGCAGCTTCCACACTGATCGCAGCGGCCGTCGGGGGGCGGAGCTTCCTTCTTCTTGGCGTCGGCCTTGGGATCTTTCGATTTGGCGTCGTCGCCCTTCCCGCTCCCCGGCGGATCGGGGGCCCGGCCGGGGCGTCCCTCAGGCCTTGGCACCTCGGCTTGGCTTTCGGGGGAAGACTTCGTCGCCGGCTGTGGCTTCGCCGCCGGGGCGTCATCGGGCAGGACGAGTTTCTGTGGCTCCGGCTTGGCCCGTGGCCTTGGCAGCGAGTCGGGATCGGCCGCGGCGGCGGCGGACGCGAACACGAGGGCAGCGGCAAACCGGATCGCCGCCCGACCGCAGGCCTTCATGGTTTGGAGATGTGGCATGGCGTTCCCCCCGTCAGCCAAGCGGATGCAGGCCATGGATGGCTGCATCCGCGCGAATACTAGAACTCGATCTGGAAGCGTGATCCGAAGACGTCGAAGGGGAGCGGGCCCCGGCCACGGACGTCGGGCATCGCATGAACCCAGTTGAATTGGACGCGGGTGAACCGGTTCCACCACCAGTTGAGCGCCAAGGTCGGCGCGTTGTAGGTGCCGTAGCCCGGGGCCGGCGGTGGGCCGGCGGAATTGGAGAGTTGATTGGCCGGATCGACGTTCGTGCAGGAGAGATCGACGTACGTCCAGCGGAAGGCCGCCTCCCACGCCCCCCACCCGGCGAGGCGGCCACGGCGGCCGGTGCCGAAGAAGGTGGTGTGGGGGACGACGTTGTAGTCGAGAACGCCTGCCTGCTTGAGGTACAGGGCGCTCTCGCCGGTGAGGAAGTAGCCACACTGGAAGTAGGCGGCGGGGACGAACGTCGTCGGCCCACCAAACTGATTGAAGCCCTCGAGCATCACCTCGGTCTGGAAGTGGGCCGGGCCGGCGTTGCGGGCGAACTCGACGTGGGTCATCCAGAAGTTGTCGGCGAGGATGCGCCCCGAGTCGACGACGCGCGGCGTCCCGGCGGCGGTGAGGCCGAGGCCTGACGGATCGCCGACGAAGAACTCGGGGAACACGAACGAGCGATACGTCTTGGCACCGACCCCCGTGCTGCCGGAGCCACCGGTCTGGCCGTAGAGGAAGCCGGTGCCGACATGCGTGAGGTAGCGACCGTCGGTGAGGTCGTCGTAATCGAGGAGGTGGGTGATGCGCGATGCGACACCGATGCCGCCGTTGTCGCCGATCTGTGTGCCGGCCCGGTTGTCGCCGAAGGTCTGGTAGACGGTCTGGGCACCGTCGAAGAACGTCAGGCCGGTGGCGTAGACGCTGTAGGCCCAGCTCGTCCGCTCGTCCTCGCTCATCGCGTAGGCCATGATGCCGACGCGACGGAAGGGATCGGTGGCCTGAAACGCGGCCGAGCGCTCGAGGAACTCCAGATGCCGCACGCTCGTCCAGGCGTCCATCGTTCCTGGCTGGCGGAATTGCCCGACGCGCACCGTGCCGAGGATCGGGATCTGTTCCTGTTCCCCCCAGATGTCGAAGAAGCTCGGCCGGCCGATCTGGGCGAAGTCGAATTCGATCGAGAAGTTCGTGAACTCGGTGAGCTTCCCGACCGCGGAGAGCCGGGCACGGCGGAAACCGACGCCATCCTGGATGTCGCCGTAGTAGGCCTGGCTCGCCGGCGACTGGCTGAAGAGCCCGTCATCGACCTGGAAGAAACCGCTCATCCGGATCAGGGGCAACTGCTCCGTCTTCCCCTCGAGCTTCTCAAGGCGGTTCCGCGCCTCTTCCAAGCGGATGTCGAGGTTGCCGATCTGGCCGGGATCGAGGACGGGGTTGCCCGGCCCGTCGTCCGGGCCCTCGAAGCGTCGCCCCGCTCCCTGGTCGATGTTGCCCGCCTGACCGGGATCGAGGTTCGGCCTGCGGAGCGGATTGGCCGACGGATTTTGTGCGAAGCGTTCCCAGGGCCCCCCCTCCCGCTCGACCAGCGGCACCACCGTGCCGGGGATTTCGTCCTCTGCCAGGCTCTGCGCCAAGGCCTCATCGACGTTGGCAGGCTCAGGCGTGTCCGGTGACTCGGCTGCGGCGCGGCCCGGAGTGCCCGCGAGCCCCCAGCCCACGGCCGCCAGAAGGAGCGTGCGCGTCACCACGACGAGGCGCGATCGCCTCGGCCGGAGCCGCTCGATGCCAGTCGGGGGGAGCATGCGCGTCAGAGGTGGGGTGGGGATGGTCCGTCCTTCGGCTTATCCCGAACATTCCTTTCTATCGGCACGATTCCCCCGGCCTCCCCAGCCGGAATAGCCGTCACGGTCGCCAGTTCTGCTCGAGGCGGCGCCGCGAAGGTTGCGTGGTTTCCCCATTCCCCCTGGGGTATCGTGACCGGCATCATGGAAACCTCTCCGCACCTCATCGGCATTCTCACCATCTCCGACCGGGCAAGCCGCGGGGAGTACGTGGATGAAGGGGGGCCGGCGATCCGCGACTATCTCCACGAGGTGCTCGCTTCGCCGTGGGAGGCGCGGGAGCGGATCGTTCCTGACGATCTCGAGGAGATCGCCGCGACGATCGTCGCCCTGGCCGAGGCCGGTTGTTGCCTCGTCGTCACGACCGGCGGCACCGGCCCCGCGCCGCGCGACGTCACGCCGGAGGCGACCGAGCGCGTCTGCCAGACGATGCTCCCCGGCTTCGGCGAGCTGATGCGAGCGGAGTCGCTGAAGTACGTCCCCACCGCGATCCTCTCCCGGCAGACCGCCGGGATCTGCGGCCGGGCGCTCGTGGTGAATCTTCCGGGGCGGCCGCGGAGCATCCGCCAGTGCCTCGACGCCGTCTTCCCGGCGATCCCCTACTGCATCGATCTCATTCACACAGGCGTCGCTGATCCGCCGCGGCTGGAGACGAAGCCGGAGCGGCTCGTCGCCTTCCGGCCGAAGGGGTGACTGGGGCGAGTTCGCGCAGATGCCGCTCGGGGTCGCCCACGCCCCCAGCCGAAGCTCGCTACGGGCATCCCTGCCCTCCGCTCTCTCCGCGCCGCTTGCGCTTTCGCCCTCCGGGCTGCGCTGACCGGCGAGGCCGGCTCCCGGGGCATGGACGACCCCTCGCTGGAGCCACCAGTGGGATGCCCAGGATTCGATGGCTTTCACCGCATCGCGCGGGCGAGTTCCGGAGCGAAGTAGGTGAGGATGGCGTCGGCGCCGGCCCGCTTGATCACGAGCACGCTCTCGGCGGCGGCCTTCGCACCGTCGATCCAGCCGTTGGCGGCCGCGGCGCGGATCATCGAGTATTCGCCACTCACCTGATAGGCGAACGTCGGCACGCCGAAAGCGCGCTTCACCCGGTGGATGACGTCGAGCGCCGTGCCGGCCGGCTTCACCATCACCATGTCGGCCCCTTCGGCAAGATCGAGGGCCACCTCGCGGAGGGCCTCGTCGCCGTTGGCGGTGTCCATCTGGTAGGTCTTCTTGTCGGTCACCCCTCGAGCGGCCCCGGCCCCGAGCGCCGCCGATGAGCCGAGGGCATCGCGGAATGGTCCGTAGAACGCGGAGGCGTATTTGGCGGCGTAGGAGAGGATGCAGACGTCCTGTCGTCCCGCCCCGTCGAGCGCCCGGCGGATCGCCCCGACGCGGCCATCCATCATGTCGGAGGGGGCGACGACGTGGCAGCCCGCCGCCGCGAGCGACAGGCTCTGTCGGCAGAGCACCGCGACCGTCTCGTCGTTGAGGATCCGGCCGTCGGCGAGGAGGCCGTCGTGGCCGTGGCTCGTGTAGGGATCGAGGGCGACGTCGCAGACGATCCCCACGGCGTCGCCAGTCTCGCGGCGGATCGCCCGGACGGCCCGGCAGGCGAGGTTGTCGTCGTCGAAGGCATGGGCCGCGTCATCGCTCTTGTGCCGGCCCTCGACGACGGGAAACAGCGCGACCGCCGGGATCCCGAGCGCCGCCGCTTCGGCTGCGGCCCTGGCCACCCCCTCGATCGACAACCGCTCGACCCCCGGCATCGCCCCCACCGGCACCGCCGCGGGGTGGTCGTGGACGAACAGCGGCCAAATGAGGTCGGCCGGCGTCAGGACCGTCTCGGCCGCCAGGCTCCGCAGCCAGGCATGCTGGCGGATCCGCCGCGGACGGGTGGTCGGAAATTGGGCGCCAGCGGGGAGGAGCGGTTCGGACATGGGGCGTGTGGACCTCAGGGGGGCTCGGAGGGTGCAGACGCGTTTCAGCGATCGTCGATGACGATCACGCTACCGAGCGGCACCGGCGGCGGCGCGGGGGGGCCGGTGAGGGACGCGATCGCGCAGGACTCGTCGGTCTCCCACACGCTCACCTCCCTGGCGACGACGCCGAGGTCGGCGAGGACGCCCGGGCAGACCACCTCGAGGAGGTAGCGGGCCATGTTCTCGGCGGTCGGATTCCAGGGGAGGAGAAAGAGCTTCGATGGCGTCGATTGCTGGACGGCGGCGATGGCGCCAGCGTCTTCGACGAAGAGGATGAAGGCGTGGTCCCAGTGGGTGTCGAGCCAACCGAGCAGCCGCTTCTTGATGAGCGAAAAGTCGACGATCCGTCCCACGTCATCGACCCTCGCCGCCCCGCCGGCCGCCACGACCTCGACATCGACCCGGTAGTTGTGGCCGTGGAGATAGGCACACTTGCTCTCGTGCCGGTAGAGCCGATGGCCGGCACAGAAGCGCAGTTGCCGCACGAGGGCGAGGCTGGTCGTCGAGGCCTGTCGGGATGGCATGGGGCGTCGGGGCGGCTCCGGGGAAAGGGGCTTCAGGCGTGGGCGACCTCGGCCGATTCGACGCGGATCGGCTTGATGTCGAACTTCGGGTTTTGACCGAGGAACCGGCAGGGATTGTTGTGGAACACTTCGATCGCATCCTGGAGCGAGTGGCCGCGGCGGCGGTATTCGATGACACACTCCTGGAGGAGGAACGGATCGCTCGGCCCCCAGTCGGCCGACGAGTTGACGAGGATCTTCTCGGTTCCGTACTTCTCGAGCATATCGACAGCCCGCTTCGGCGAGCACTTCGTGATCGGATAGAGCGTGAAGCCCGCCCAGTAGCCGGCGTCGAGGACGGGCTTGATCGTCTGCTCCTCGACATGATCGATCCAGATCCGCTCCGGGTCGACCTTCATGCCGGCGAGCACCTCGAGGACCTTCTTCGTGCCGTGCGCCTTGTCGGCCAGGTGGGGCGTGTGGATGAGGACGAGCTGGCCGTGCTTCATCGCCAGATCGACGTGGGCTTCGAGTGACTCGATCTCGTTCTTCGTCGATTTGTGGAGCCCCGTCTCACCGACACCGAGGACCGTCGGCTTGGCGAAGAACTCGGGGAAGTGCTTGAGGACTTCGCGCGTGAGGACGGGGTTCTCCGCTTCCTTCGGGTTCACCGCCACCCAGCAGAAGTGGCGGATGCCGTACTGCGCGGCCCGTGTCGGCTCGAACTCGCTGATCTGCCGGAAATAGTCGATGAACGTCTCTGGGTACAGTCGGTCGAAGCCGGCCCAGAAAGCCGGTTCGGCGACGGCGACGACACCGCTCATCGCCATCCGCTCGTAATCCTGGGCGGTGCGGGCGATGGCGTGGTAGTGGGGCTGGATGATCTGCATGGCACGGATTCCCCGGTCGGTGTCGTTTGGGAGGAGGGGTGAGGAGCAGGCTCCGGCCCGGTTCGCGCTTCGGCGCGTCGCCGGAGCGTGCGATCAGCCGGTGGCAAACAGTTCGAGGAGGGCGACGGTCCGGTCGCCGGCCGGTTTGGGATCGGCAGCGATCGCCAGGGCCTTCCGCAACAGTTCGATCTTCTGCCCGGGGGCAGGGCCCGCCGCGCCATTGCCGCCGCGCCGCTGCACCGCGACGTCGTAGCGATCCATCATGGCCGCGATCTCGAGGATCTGGTGGCGCGACTCGAGGAAGTAGTTTTCGATGACCTGTGATGGAGTGAGCATGGTGGGCTCCGAAGCGATGAACGGGACAGAAGAATCATACCCCCGTGTTTGCACCCGGGCAGAGTCGCAAACAGAGCAGCCCTTGCCGGATTTGCCGGAGGAATCGACGCCGTGGCATGATCCTCGAGGGGTGACGAGGTCGAATCCGCTGCCGCCGAAACCGTTTTCCAGATTTCAGAGGTCTCCGATGCTGCGTTCCGATCCCTCCGACCTTCCCTGGGCCCTCCGGCCGGCGGCCGTTCACCTCCTCGGCCTTCTCCTTCTCCTCCTCCTGCCGCAGGCGGCGCAGGGGGCCGATCTCCCGGCACAGTCCGCCCTCCCGGTCCGCGAGGTGAGCGTTTTCAAGGATGGCCACGCCTTCGTTGTCCATCGGGGCACCGTCGCGGTCGATGCGGCAGGTGACGCCGTCCTTCGCCATCTCCCCGCCCCGGTGATGGGGACATTCTGGGTTGGGGCGATCGATGGCGGTACGGAGCAGCGGGGGATCGGTGTCGCGTCGGTGACCGCTTCCCAGAGCCGAGTCAGGGTCGAGCGGACGGCGCTCTCGCTCAAGGAACTCGTCGATGCCAATCCCGGCGCGGAGGTGCTCGTCACCGAGGTCCCGCCGGCCAACCGCGATCCGGCACCGTATGAGGCGACGATCCTGCCGGCGCCGGTGCAGAGCTCGGAGGAGATCGAGTCGCTCGCCCCCCCGGGGGACGGGCCCAAGCTGCCGGTCGCCTCCGATCTCGTCTTCCTCAGGACCGACGCCGGCACCCGCGTCCTCCCGCTCTCGCGCATCCAGGATCTCACGTTCCGCGCCGGGCCTGCCGCGAAGCTCGGCCGCGAGGAGCTGCGCAGTGCCTTGACCCTCCGCGTCATCCGCCGTGGTGCGGGCGACAGTGCGGAGCCACTGGCCGGCGGCGCGGCTGATGTGGGGCTGATGTATGTCCAGCGCGGGCTCCGCTGGATCCCCTCCTACCGGGTCGAACTCGACGGCAAGGGGCAGGCCCGCGTCTGGCTCCAGGCAACGCTCGTCAACGATCTGGTCGACCTCGACGACGTCACCTGCAACCTCGTCGTCGGGGTCCCCACGTTCGCCCTCCAGGATTCCGCCGACCCGATCGGCCTCGAGCAGGCAGCCGCCAAACTCGCGCAGGCGGTCACCCTCGACAACGGCAACCGCTTCGGCAACTTCTACGCCAATTCGATGATGTCGCAGGTGGCCGGGGGTGCGGGCGGGGCCGTCGCGCCCGCGCCGGAGCCACAGGCGGGCGAAGCGAATGGTGAGAAGTCGGAGGATCTCTACGTCTTCAGGCTCGAGCATGTGAGCCTGAAGAAAGGGGAGCGGATGGTGGTGCCGGTGAGCGTCGGCTCGCTCCCCTACCGCGACTTCTTCAAGCTCGAGATCCCCGTCACGCCCCCTGTTGAGTTCATCCAGCATGTCGATGCCCGCCAGGGGGCGGAGTTCGCCCGGCTCATGGCGGCGCCGAAGGCCGTCCACACGATCCGCCTCTCGAACACCGGCAAAGCGCCGCTGACGACGGCTCCGGCGCTCGTGATGCGCGATGGCCGCGTCCTCGCGCAGGGGATGCTCGGCTATACGTCACCAGGCGCCGAGGTCGATCTCGCCGTCACCACGGCCGTCGACATCCGGGTGACGAAGGAGGAGCGGGAGGCACGCCGCGTCGCCAATGCCCAGAACTGGAACGGCGAGCAACTGGCGAGGCTCGAGCTCACCGGCGAATTGACGCTCAAGAACCTCCGCGGCCAGCCGGTCGACATCGAGGTGGTGCGGCACGTCTTCGGGGCCGTCGAGTCGGCTGATCACGATGGCGTTATCGAGCGGGTCAACGTCCTCGAGGATCTCTCCCTCCTCTGGCCGTCCGCCGGTCCGACCGGGCCGCCGCGCGGCGGCCCGGGAGGCTTCGGCTGGTACAACCCGCCGCCGTGGTGGCGGCAGTTCAACGGCGCGGCGCGGATCCGCTGGCAGGTGCGGCTCGATCCCGGCGCGGAGACGACGCTCGAGTATGCGTGGAGCTACTTCGGGAGGTGAGTCTGGGCCAGACGCGAACACTCCATCGACGGCCCGTGGCGTTGCCTCGCTACGCCTTCTGCCCGAGCGGGAGATGGTTGTAGGTCTCGTCGAGCACATGGAGCCTGACCTTGTCGAGGGGACAGGCCTCGATCCGCGCGATCGCGGCGCGGGGATCGAGATTGCGGTCGTAGTACGCCCGGCATGCGGCCCGCATCGTCTCGATCCGCTCTGCCGGCATCCGGAGGATCTCCTCGACCCGTTCGACCAGGTCCTCAGAATCGTGGAAGACCAGGCAATTGACGCCGTCCTCGAGCGCTGGAAAAAACCACTCGGGATAGTTCGTGAGCGGAATCGTCCCGATGCCCAGCGCCTCGATGATGTTGTGCGACATCGGCATCGCCATGCCGGGCGGGCAGACGAGGAAATCAGCCGCCGCGATCGTGCGAAGCCATTCCGAGGTCGGTATTCTGGCACGGGCGGAATCGATGAGGATCGGCCGTCCGACGCGATGAATGTCGGGCAGTTCGTCCGCGGTTGGCACCTCGTGGAAGAGATCGCTGCTTCGCAGCGCCGCCACGACCTCCGCCCGAGTCATCTTCTCGTAGCGGGCGCTGATGAGATCCTTCCGTTCGTAGGCCCGGCCGGAGCAAGATCCGGCAAAGAGAAGGGGGATGTTCCGTTCGACGCCGCGGAGCGAATCCTTCCGGGACCATTCGCCCGAATGGATCAAGCCTGGTGAGACACCGTACGGGACGACGAAATCCCCGTCGTCGAGTTGCAGATCCGGGGAGTAGTCGTAGCGGATGCTCCAGTGGCGGCGGGCATGATGGAACGCCGGGCCGGTGCCGTCGCTCACCGCGATCCGCCACGCGAAGTTGTCTGCGGAGCGTGCCAGCCAACGGGCACGCGGGTACCAGCCGATGACTTTCCAGGTGTAAACCAGGTTGGCTCCGCTGGCGGCAACATGGGGCGATCCGTCAATGCCTTGGAGCAACTGGAGGAGGTGCAACAAGGTGACGACGTTGTAGGACTCATTGGCCGAGCCGAGCGGGCTGTCCCGGCAGATTGAGAGGACCACGTCGTTCGGCGTCGGCTTGAAGGCCATCGACCCGGTGGCAGCAAGGATGCGGCGGCCCAGCACGAAGAGCTTGCTCATGGTGTATCGCTAGAAGCTGGAGTCAGCGCGACGGACGTGGGTGGGAGCCCGACCGCGCCGCCGGCGCCGCCCCCATCAATGCCCGGGCTGACGTGTGAACATCGCGTTGGCGTAGTGCAACCGCGAGGGGTCTTTCCAATCGCGATACTGTTCGTAGAGGCCCAGAAACGCGAATCCTCTCGGGATGAGATGGTCCATCATCGCCGGAAGCGTTACATGGCGAGTCGATCCGAGGAACCCGACTTCGGCGTACACGATCCTGATTCCCCCGCGGCGGATCGTCGCCTCGGCCCCCTCGAGGACCTTCAGGTCGTAGCCCTCGGTATCGATTTTCAGCAGGTCGACCATCTCGATGGCGTGCGAGGCGACAAAATCATCAACCGTGGTGATCGTGATCACTTCCTGGGAGGTGCCCTCCGAAGCGTCGACGATCGAACTTAAGACATCTTTCCCACCCACGTGGATCCGTCGACTCACCCGCTTTCGCGCCGACGCCGAGACGGTGGCATCGGCAGCGGGTGTGTCGCAGGTTTTCGACGAGCCGGCGGTGCGTCTCCGCGACCGGCTCGAAGCAATCGATTTGGGCCTCGGGAAACGCTCTCGTGAGTGAGAGCGCCGTGCTCCCCACGTTGGCGCCGATATCGAGAATGGTGCGCACAGGTAAACCGATTCGCTTGATATCGACGAACGGGCTGATGCCGTGCGCGTCATGGCCGCGGATCATCACTTGGAACTGGCGCTCGACGGCGGCTTTCGCCCACGATTTGAACGACATAGGCGGTTGCTTCCTGGCGTAGCGGGGGGCTCCACCGATCGCCGGTGGCGGAGGAGAAGGGGATATCGTCCGTTACAGCTGCGTCGGGTTGGGCGCGTCGCCGTAGACCGCCTTCGGATCGAAGGCCTTCTCGTGTTCCATGAATTCGAGCGGCGCCCCCGCGCCCCGCTCCGCACCGACCGGCACCTTGCGGTAGAAGCAGGAGCGGTAGCCGACATGGCAGCTGGCGCCGCCGGGAATCGCGACGCGGAGCCAGACGCAATCCTGGTCGTCGTCGATCCGCATCTCGACGACCTTCTGCACCAGTCCACTCGTCGCCCCCTTGTGCCACAGCTGCTGCCGGCTGCGACTCCAGTAGTGAGCCTCCCCGGATTGGATCGTGCGGGCGAGCGCCTCCCGGTTCATCATCCCCACCATCAACACTTCGCCCGACGTGAAGTCGGTGGTCACGCAGGGGATCAGCCCCTGGGCGTCGAACTTCGGAGCCAGTTCGTTCCCCTCCTCGACCTGCTCGACGGTGCGGCGGGCTCCGAAGAGATCGGCGGACGGGTTCGGGCTTTCGGGGGTCACGATGGATCTCGGTGCGGGGGGGTGGGGGGCAGGGCGGCGCCGGTCGGCCGACCCTCCTCAGTATCCCGGTTCTCGGCGTGTGTCAACGAGCGGTCGTGGCCGGGGGAGCGTGAGCCGGCGGTGCCGGCGTGCGGCCGTGGATCTCCCCGGCAATCCGGGCCATCACCATCGGCAGGAAAATGATCCCCGAATAGTGGTTGGCCTCCATCTGCACATGGTGGTCCGGAGGGAGATTCCCGGCGTCGGCGAGGAGCTGGCAGTGGGCGAGGGGGACGACGTCGTCGTACTTCCCGGAGAAGATCCAGGTGCGGTCGGGGCGGTAACGGTGGGCGAGCCTCGTCGGCTCGATGGCGTGGAGCGTCTCCTTGATCTGCTCCTCGGTCATCCCCGATTCCGAAAGCTTCTCGCGGACCTTCTCGGCATCCTTCTTCCCCTTCTCGAGCACGCCGACCAAGTCGCCGCCGGCCAAGAGGATGAAGACCTTGTCGTAGCCTTCGTCGAGGCCGGCGACGGTCGCGGTGACGAAGCCGCCGAGGCTCGTGCCCTGAACGGAGATCCGCGACGCGTCGACGAGCGGCAGCGCCGCCGTGGCATCGCGTGCCCGGCGCACGTCGGCCACGGCCTGCCGGACCGCCGGCACGAGCATCTCCGCCCCCGCCTTCCCCTCCTTCGGCCGCCGCGCGCCGTAGTAGGGCATCTGCACCATGAGGGCATGGACGCCATGCGCCGAGAGGCCACGGGCCACGATCCGTCCCACCGTCATCCCGCTCCCCGACTCGTGGACGACGACGCAGGCCGGGCCACGGCAGACTTCTCCCTCGGCATCGCGGGCCTGATACCACTCCATCCACACGTCTCGGTTGCACTCGGGGCCGGCGGGGAGCGGCGACGGGAAGCGGACGCGGAGGTCGCCGTTGTTTCCTTCGGCCTTCTCGATCGCCACGTCGAAGGCGCCACTGTCCCAGCAGAGGCCATCGAGGCAGGTGCGTGCGTCGTCCTTGGTTTCCTCACCGATGGCGAGCGTGTCGACGCCCCGGAACACGGCCCCGGGCAGAGCCGCTGCCTTCGCCTCCTCGGCCGGGGGCGCCGCCGCCGCTCCGCGGGCGCCGGGCACCTCCTCGAGGAGCTTGGCGAGGTCGAGGCGGACGCTCGGGCATTCGGCGGCCGGCTTTTTGTGCGAGGCGTGGGCGACGTGGAGGATCAGCTTCTCCGGCACGAAGAGGACGTTGTGGAGATTCGACTTCATCGCCACCGGCCGATCCATGAGATGGATGGCAGCCTCCTCGTCGATCTTCCCGAACTGCTCCTTGACGCGATCGCGAAGGCAGAGGAGCCGGTCGCCGGCGGAGAGGACGACCGAATCGGGGATCCCGGTGCCGAGGAGCTCGTGCCCCTCGCCCGGCTTGACGAACTCGATCCGCTCCGGCGTCGCCGCCACGCCGACACTCTGCCGCGTCTTGCCGTCGGCGAAGACGTAGTAGTACTCGCACGTCCGCGGGCTTTCCGTCCAGAGCGTCATCACCTCGTCGAGCGTCGTGCATTCCTCCATCGCGCGGCGCATGAGGGTCGCCATCGGCACGCCGTCCCACTGCCCCTCGCCGCGGCCTCCCATCTCGCCGAGCGAGATCCCCTGGGCATTCATGCCGCTCACGCTCCCGATGAAGCCTGCGTAGCCGATCGTCACGAAGGGGATCTGCCCTTCCGGCGCCACGACGAACGCCGCGGCGGCGTCCTGGAGGCCGATCTCGGTCATGTAGTCGAGGACGCGGCCGTGGTAGAGCGTGCCGTCGGTCGTCGCCGTCCCGGAGACGGCGAATCCCGAGCAGTGGAAGAGCTCGGGGAAAACGTTCACGACCGCGACGAGCCGCGGATCGAGCCGGAGCGACGCGGCGAGTGCCTCGGTTTCGCGGAGATGGCGTTCGGGGATGTGGGGGGCGAGCCGGGCCGCGGCATCGTCGAGCTTCTTGCGGAACCACGTTCCCCCGCGGATCGTCTCCACCGCACCGACGACATGGAGCACCGAGTCGACGCAGCGGTTGGCCTCGACGGCGAGCAGTTCGCCGTGGGCCCGGCCGATCTCCTCGGGGCTCCCGTGGAGCGTCACGACCCGCAAGCCCTCGGCCCATTCGAGCTTCCCGTGCGGCACCGCGCGGGCTGTTGCCGCTGGCGACGTCAGCTCGGCCCCTGGCAGGGCGATCTCGAGGGCCCGGCGGACGCCGCGGCAGAGGGTCCGCTCGATCTCGTCGCGCGGCACGTCGCTTGTCTCATAGCCGGGGAAGTCGTCGACGGCGAGGCACTCGCCCGGCTCTCCGACGGTGAGATCGAGCTCCACCTTTTCGGCGTTGGCGCTGATCCTTCGGCCAGAGTCGTCGAAGTCGAGCCAGCCGTCGCCTCGCTCCCAGCGGGCATCGTGTGAATCGTGCTTCACCCCGAGGAGCCCGACCAAGAGGGCGGTGAGCGACGCCGGGGAGGGCTGGAGGAGGAGCGGAGAGGCCAACGACACCTGCGTCGCCGATGAGACGAGCCGGGCGCCGATGCCGGCGGGATCGAGATGGTCGGCCGAATCGGTCTCGCCGCGGCCGAGATGGACGATCTTGTGTTTGGGGAGGGCGAGCGCCGTCGCATCGGCGCGACGCCTGAGCACCAAGGCGTAGTCGTCGTGCGTCACTTCGAGGTCGTAGGCGTGGGCATCGAAGCGCTCGAGCTTGATCGCCACCTTCATCGGCTTGCCGCTGCCGCCGATCGCCACCGTCCCTTCGACGGCAAACGTCTCCCGGGCGCCGGTGAGGCATTCCCACAGCGGCCCGAGATCGGCGGCGAGGGCCCCGGCTGGATTCCGCGCCGGATCGATCGCCGGCGGCTGTTCGGCGCGGACGGCGGGGAGGAATCCGGCTCCAACCAGACCTGCGGCCATCGAGAGGGCCAAAAGGCACGCGCAGCGGGCAGGGCGGGGGGGGATCATGAAAACCTCCTCGGGGCCAGTTCGGGGGCGGGTTCGTTGCAGTCCGGCGTCCCCACCATCACAATCACTTCATCTCCAATCTCCCAGTCTGGCGCGTCGCGAACAAGGCGGCTTTATCTTGCGTCAGGGCTCCCGGGAACCATCGTGTCCATGCTCCGCGCCCCCGCCGTTCCGCTGCTGGTTCTCCTTGGAGCCGCGTCTTTGGCCGCTTTGGCCGGGTGCGGACGGTCGAGCCCACCGGTCGTTGCCCCGCCGCCGCCGGAGGTCGTCGTCGCCCGGCCGGTCGTTGCCGAGGTGACCGACACGATCGAGTTCACCGGGAATGCCACGGCCGTGGAGACGGTCGATCTCAAGCCGCGCGTCGGGGGCTTCGTGACGGCCGTCCACTTCGCCGACGGCCAGGACGTGAGCGTCGGCGATCCGCTCTTCGACATCGACGACCGCAGCTACCGGATCGCCCGCGACCAGGCCGAGGCGGAGATCGAACGGGAGCAGGCGGAGCTTGCGGAGCTTGAGAGCGAGCGGGTCCGCAACGAGGCCCTCCTTCCGCGCGGCGCGGTCACCCAGGAGCAGGTGGGGATCATCACCGCCAAGCGGGACATGGCCGCCGCGACGCTGAAGAAAGACAAGGCGATGCTCGCGCAGGCGGAGCTCGACCTCAGCTTCTGCCGGGTGACGGCACCGATCGCCGGCCGGATCGGTGCCCGGACGGTGAACGTCGGCGACCTCGTCGGGGGAGGGATGTCGCCGACGACGCTGGCGACGATCGTCAGTGTCGATCCCGTCTACGTCACCTTCTTCGCCGACGAGCGGTCGCTTCTCGTGGCCCGCGAACGGGCGATTCGTGACCGGCGTGAGGAACGGCGCGTGGAGGATGCAGCCGGTGCCGGTGACAAGGATCCGTCGTGGCGCAACATCCGCGATCTCGCCATGCCGGTCGATGTGGCGCTGGTCACCGACGAGGGCTTTCCGCGCCGAGGGGTTCTGGCCTTTGTCGACATCGCCGTCCGCGCCTCCACCGGCACGGTCCGTTGCCGGGCGATCCTCGACAACCCCGACCGGCTCATCGCCCCGGGGATGTTCTGCCGGGTCCGCCTCCCCTTCGGCGATCCCGCCGAGGCGATCCTCGTCCCCGATCGTGCCATCGGCATCGATCAGGGGCGCCGGACCGTCGCCGTCGTCGGTGCCGACGACCGGGTGACGATCCGCGAGATCACCCCCGGGAAGCTCGACGGCCCGATGCGCGTCGTGACGAAGGGGCTCTCCGCAGACGACCGGGTCGTCGTCAGCGGGCTGCAACGTGTCCGCGACGGGGCCGTCGTTCGGCCGGTCGAAGCCCAGCAGGCCCCGCCCGCCAGGGAATGACCGTCGCCCCATGTTCTCGCAGTTCTTCATCGACCGCCCCGTCTTCGCCACCGTTCTCTCGGTGGTGATCCTCCTCGTCGGCGGCGTGGCGCTCGTTGGCATGCCGGTGGGGCAGTATCCGGATGTCACCCCTCCCACGATCGCCGTCACCGCCTCCTATCCCGGCGCCTCCGCGGAGGTCGTCGCCGAGACGGTGACCACGCCGATCGAGCAGGAGATCAACGGCGTCGAGGGAATGCTCTACCTCTCGTCGAAGAGCACCGGCGACGGCCAGGCGTCGATCGACGTCACGTTCAAGCTCGGCACCGACATCGACCAGGCCCAGGTGCTGACGCAGAACCGGGTGTCGGTGGCGCTGGCGAAGCTTCCCGAAGAGGCCCGCCGCCAGGGGGTGACGACGCGGAAAAAGTCGCCGAGCATCCTCCTCTGCGTCAATCTCTTCTCTCCGGGGGAGCGCCTCGATCAGCTCTTCATCTCGAACTTCGCGCTCCTTCAGCTGAAGGATGCGCTCGCCCGGATCGAGGGGGTGGGGGACGTGCAGTTCCTCGGGGCCCGCGACTACGCCCTGCGGGTGTGGCTCGACCCCGCCAAGCTCGCCAGCCGCGGGCTTTCGGCCACCGACGTCGTCCGCGCGCTCCGCGAGCAGAATGTCCAGGTGGCTGCCGGACGGATCGGCCAGCCACCGGCCACCCTCGGCCTCGACTTCCAGGTGCCGGTGACCGCGGCCGGGAGGCTCCCCGATCCGGCGGCCTTCGAGAACGTGATCGTGAAGGCCTCGGGCCCGCTCCCCCCAGGCGCCCCGGCCGTCGCCGCCGGTCGCATCGGCCCCGGGCATGATCTGGCCACCACGGGGCAATCGATCGTCCGCCTCGGCGACGTGGGCCGGGCGGAGCTCGGGGCGCGGAGCTACGACGTCGGCAGCCGGCTCGACGGCCAGGAGGGGGTCACGATCGCGCTGTTCCAACAGCCAGGATCCAATGCCCTGGCCACCGCCGAGCGGGTCCGCCGGGAGATCGAATCGCTCGAGAAGGGATTCCCCGAGGGGCTCGAAGCCGCCATCCACTACGACACGACGGTGTTCGTCGAGGAGAGCATCCGCGAGGTCTGGAAGACGCTCTTCGAGGCGGTGGTGCTCGTGTTCATCGTCGTGCTCGTCTTTCTCCAGGATTGGCGGGCGACGATCATCCCGATGGTCGCCGTGCCGGTCTCGCTGGTGGGGACGTTCGCCGCGATGCGGTTGTTCGGCTTCTCCCTCAACAATCTCTCGCTGTTCGGCCTCGTACTCGCCATCGGGATCGTCGTCGACGACGCGATCGTCGTCGTGGAGAACGTCGAGCGCTGGTTGTCGGGGGGATTGCCTGCGCGCGAGGCGGCCCGGCGGGCGATGGGGGAGGTGGCCGGGCCGGTGATCGCGATCGCCCTGGTGCTCTGTTCGGTGTTCGTGCCGACGGCCTTCATCACCGGGATCAGCGGCGAGTTCTACCGTCAGTTCGCCCTCACGATCGCGGCGAGCACGGTGATCTCGGCCTTCAATTCCCTCACCCTCTCGCCGGCCCTTTGCGTGCTCCTTTTTCAGGCGCACCACCACGACCATGGCGCCGCGCCGTCTGGCGACCCCGAGCATGGCAGCCCAGCCGCGGGCGGCGCCGCAGCGTCAGCTTCGCGGCGCGATCCGCTCCCTCGGGCGGGCATCGCGCTGTTGGCCGGGCTCCTGGCCGTGTGGTTGCTCGAGGCCCGGGGGCTCGTGGCGGCCGGCCTGGCGACGGCGCCCGTGCCGCCGTGGGCCGCCGAATGGAGCGTGCGGCTCGGGCTGTTCGCTCTGGGGGCGCTGGCGGGCTGGTGCGGGGCGGGGGCGGTCAACCGGATCCTCGCCGCGTTCTTCCGCCTCTTCAATCTGTTTTTCGACCTCACCACCGGCGTCTACGGCGCGGTGGTGGGGAGGCTCCTGCGGATGGGGATCGTCGTCGTCGCCCTCTATGTCGGCCTCATGGCCCTCACCTATTACGGCTTCACGACCGTCCCGGTGGGGTTCATCCCGCAGCAGGACAAGGGCTACCTCCTCGTCACGGCGCTGCTCCCTCCGGGCGCCAGTGCCGAGCGCACGGCGGAGGTCATGGCCGATCTCGATACACGCGTGAAGGGGGTGCCGGGCGTGGCCCACAGGATTTCCGTCAGCGGCTACTCCCTCCTCACCAACGTCAGCCAGCCGAATGCCGGCGGGATGTTCGTCCTCCTCGAGCCGTTTGCCCGGAGGGCGGTCGATCCGGAGCGCTCGGCGGCAAGGATTCTCCGCGCCCTGCGGCGGAGCTTCGCGGAGATCCGCGAGGCGCAGGTCGTCGCCTTCGGGGCCCCGCCGATCGACGGCCTCGGCAATGCCGGCGGCTTCAAGCTTCAGGTCCTCGACCGCGCCTCGGCCGGGCCGCAGCGGTTGGAGGCGGCGGCCGCGGCGCTGGTCGATGCGGCCGCCGCGCAGCCGGGGCTGACGGGGCTGTTTGCCGGCTTCCGCGCCGACGAGCCGAAGTTCTTCGTCGACATCGATCGGGAGAAGGTCAAGGCGCAGGGGATCGACCTCGTCGAGGTCAATGCGGCGCTCCAGATCTATCTCGGCAGCGCCTACGTCAACGACTGGACCGCCTTCGGCCGCAACTGGCCGGTGCTCGTCCAGGCCGACGGCGACTTCCGCATGCGTCGCGAGGACATCGGCCGGCTCGAGGTCCGCAACTCCGCCGGTGAAATGGTGCCGCTTTCGACGCTCGTCACCGTCACCGACTCGAGCGGCCCGGCGGTCGTCAATCACTTCAACCTCCTCCCTTCGGCCGACATCAACGGCTCGACGTTGCCGGGGACGAGCTCCGGTGACGCGATCGCCATCCTGGAAGCGCTCGCCTCGCCGCCGCCGGAGGGGCAGGGGATCCTTCCTCCGGGGATGGAGTTTGCCTGGACGGAACTGACGCTCCAGCAGATCCTCGCCGGCAACACCGCCGGTATCGTCTTCGCCCTCGGGACGGTGTTCGTGTTCCTCGTCCTCGCGGCGCAGTACGAGAGCTGGTCGTTGCCGCTGGCGATCATTCTCATCGTGCCGATGTGTCTCCTCGCGGCGATCGCGGGGGTGTGGATCGCCGGGCTCGACAACTCGATCTTCACGCAGATCGGGCTGGTGGTCCTCGTGGGATTGGCGGCGAAGAACGCGATCCTGATCGTCGAGTTCGCCAAACAACAGCAGGACGCCGGCCTCGCGCTCGCCGAGGCGGTGCTCACGGCGGCCAGGCTACGGCTGCGGCCGATCCTCATGACATCCCTGGCCTTCATCCTCGGCGTCGTCCCGCTCGTCCTCGGCCGTGGCGCCGGGGCCGAGATGCGGGTGGCGCTGGGGACGGCGGTGTTCTCCGGGATGCTCGGGGTGACCGCCTTCGGGATCTTCTTCACGCCAGTCTTCTATTCGCTGATCATGGGCTGGGGGAGGGGACGGAATCTTGACCGCCCCGGCGCCCAGCCCGTACCCTCGACGCGCCCCTGAGGCCCGCTTCTTGCTCGCGCCGTCCGCCCGTTCCCACCGTCCGGAGCCCCGACTCATGCCCCGCTCTCTCCCCCGTCTTCCCCTCGCCTCGCTCCTCGCGCTCGCCGTCGGCGGCACGCTCGTCACCGGCACCGTCCGGGGGGAAGACTGGCCGACGTTCCGTGGCGCCGCCCGCACCGCCGTCGCTCCCGACACGAACCTCCTCGAATCCTGGCCCGAGGGGGGGCCGAAGCTCCTCTGGAAGGCGGTCGGCGCCGGCCGCGGCTACGCCACCCCGGCGATCGCAGGCAAGCGGATCGTGACCCTCGGTGACGGCCTCTCCACCGCCGGTGACGACAAAGACGAATACCTCACCTGCTACGACCGCGAGACGGGCAAGCAGCTCTGGAAGACGAAGACCGGCCAGGCCTGGAACGAGGGGCCGGAGTCGTGGCAGAGCTCGCGGAGCACACCGACGGTCGACGGCGATCTCGTCTACGTGATCACCCCGCAGGGGGTGCTCATCGGCTGCCAAGTGGCCGATGGCAAGGAGACCTTCCGCATCGATCTCAAGGCCACCTTCGGGGGCAAGAAGGGGGATGGCTGGGGCTACAGCGAGTCGCCGCTGGTCGATGGCGACCGTCTCATCGTCACCCCGGGGGGCGACGACGCGATGATGGTCGCGCTCGACAAGAAGACCGGCAAGGAGATCTGGAAGTGCCCGATGAAGGATTGCCGCGGCGCCGGCCACTCCTCGATCGTGATCTCGAAGGTGGGCAATCGGAAGGTCTACGTGCAGACGACCGCCAGCGGCGCCGTCGGCGTCGACGCGGCCAGCGGCAAGCTCCTCTGGAGCTTCCCGATCGACCAGACGACCGCCGTCATCCCCACCCCGATCGTCCGCGACGACCTCGTCTTCTTCTCGGCCGGCTACCGCCGCGGTGGCGCGCTGCTCAAGCAGGTGGCCACGGCTGACGGCGTGAAGATGGAAGAGATCTACGGCCTCAAGCAGGATCTCGCCAACAAGCATGGCGGCCTCGTCCTCGTCGGCGACCACATCTACGGCGACTCCGACGACCAGGGGATTCCGTTCTGTGCCGAGTTGATGACCGGCAAGATCGTCTGGAAGGAACGGGCCACCGGCAAGGGATCGATCGCCGTGGCGGCCGGCGACGGCCATGTCTACCTCCGCTTTCAGGACGGGATCCTGGCGCTGGTGAAGGCCGATCCGGCGGGCTTCAAGGAAGTGAGCACGTTCAAGATCCCCGACAGCGACGCCCGCCCGAGCTGGGCACATCCGGTGATCCTCGATGGGAAGCTCTACCTCCGCGAGCAGGACGCGATCCTCTGCTACGACATCACGGCGAAGTGATCGGAAGCATCATCGCGGCAAAGCACGACCCCCGGGGCGCGGGCGCCCCGGGGGTTTTTTGTGCGCGGAGGCGAGGACGGAAATCACCACCGACTCATCTTTCCGGTGTGATGTCGCGGATCACAGGAAGAGGCGGGGATCGGCGAACGCTCGAGGAGTGACGAGGTTCATCCGAGGAACGACGAGACTTTTGCCGGCCCCGCCGACGGATCGCACGAAGGCACGACACCAGTGAGGCCAGCCCTTCCCACTCCGCAGCGTGGCAATACAAAAAACCGGCCGTCCGCGCGGGGCGGACGGCCGGTTCGTTCGAGCACCGGGTCGGACTTGGCCAGGCTCATTCCTCGGCGTCGTCGACACACTTGTAGAGAAGACTGCCGACGATGCCGCCGAGGATCGGCGCCACCCAGAAGAGCCACAGTTGCTGGGCCGCCCAGCCGCCGACGAAGAAGGCGGTGGCGAGGCTGCGGGCCGGGTTCACCGAGGTGTTCGTCACCTGGATGCTGATCAGGTGGATGAGCGTCAGGCAGAGGCCGATGGCGATCGGGGCGATCGTCGTCCCCGACTGCTTGTCGGTGGCGCCGTGGATCACGAACAGGAAGAACGCCGTGAGGACGAACTCGGCGATGAAGCAGGCGGCCAGCGAGTAGCCGCCGGGGGAGTGCTCACCGTAGCCGTTGGAGGCGAAGCCGCCATCCATCGAGAAGCCCGGAGCGCCGCGGGCGATCATGTAGAGCACGCCGGCGCCGGCAAGGCCACCGAGGCACTGCGCCACGACGTAGCCGAGGACATCCTTGGCGGGAAAGCGGCCGCTGGCGGCGAGGCCGGCCGTGACGGCCGGGTTCAGGTGGCAGCCGGAGATGTGGCCGATGGCGACGGCCATCGAGAGGACGGTGAGCCCGAAGGCGAGGGAGACCCCGAGGTAGCCGATGCCGACGTCGGGAAGGCCGGCGGCGATCACGGCACTGCCGCAGCCCCCCAGCACCAACCAGAACGTTCCGATCGCCTCGGCGAGCAACTTGCGCATACGTAGGAAACTCCAGAAGGAAAGAATCGACAGGATGAACGGGGATTCCCCGGAGGGAATCCGCGGAGCGACGGAACACGGTATCGGGGGGGGGCTGAGAGGGTCAACCTGAAACTGCCGGGGGAAGCCCCGAACTGCCGGGGGAAGCCCGGAGCGTCGGCCGACCCGTGCGCCGGCCCTTCACCACATCCTGAAGAGGATCCCGACCCGGTTGCCGATGAGGAGCGTGCCGACGACCACCGCCGTGATCACCGTCACCATCACCCCGGCGCTGGCGATGTCGAGGGCATCGCGGACGTACGGGTCGAATTCCTGCGTCACCGCCTTGGCGAGCATCTCGATCGAGGTGTTGATCACTTCGGCGGCGAGGACGGCGCCGATCGCCCCGGCCAGGACGCACCACTCGATGAGCGAGACGCGGAGCACCGCCGCCAGGGCGAGGGTGCCCAGGGCGGCGGGAATGTGGACGGCGAAGCTCGACTGACCCGGGACGGCCCGGGCGATGCCCCGGAAGGCGTCGCCAAACTTGTCGATGAAGGTCCGCGGTCGGGCCACGGGTCAGCCGACCTTCACGTACGGGTCGCCCTTCTTCCAGTTGCACGGGCAGAGCTCGTCGCTCTGGAGGGCGTCGAGGACGCGGATCACCTCGGCGACGTTCCGCCCCACCCGCCCCTGGTTGACGTCGACCCACTGGATGACGCCGTTGGGATCGACGATGAACGTCGCCCGCAGGCAGTAGCCCTCGGTCTTCTCGAGGATGCCGAGGGCCGGGGCGAGGAGTTGGGCGGCGACGAGCGGGTAGCCGAGGTTGTGGAGATCGGGATGCGACTTCCGCCAGGCGAGGTGCGACCACTCGTTGTCGGTGCTGCCGCCGACGACGGCGCAGTCGCGGTCGGCGAAGGCCTTGAGTTGCTTGTTGAACTCCGCCAGCTCCGTCGGGCAGACGAAGGTGAAGTCCTTGGGATAGAAGAAGTAGACCACCCACTTGCCGGCGTAGTCGGTGTTCTTCACCAGTTTCAGGTCGTCCTTGCCGGTGCCGACACAGGCCTGGGCGGTGAACTGCGGGAAGTGGTCGCCGACGGTCAGCATGGGGGCGCTCCTGGGCGCGTCGTAAGAGACGCGGTGGTTTCCTCGGGGTCTCGAACGGGAGAGTTTACGGGGGGCGACCGGGCCGTTCAAACGCCTCCGGCGGCCTTTGACCTCGGGGCCATGCCATACTCTCCCCCGCCTCGCCCCCGGAGCGCGGAGGCGAGGCTATAAAAAGAATCTCCCACGGTGCTTTTCCGGCGGCCGAAGGCCCATGCACGACCCCCAGCCAGATGCCTCGTCCTGCCGGATCCACACTGATCCGCTCTCCGGCAGGGCCGTGTTTGTCGCCCCGGCGCGGGCGGAACGCCCCCGGGAGGAGTCGCTGGCCGCCTGCCCGTTCTGCGCCGGCAACGAATCCCTCACCCCCCACGAGTTGCTCCGCAGCCCCGCTGACCGTCGGCTCGCCTGGATGGCGCGGATCATTCCCAATCGCTATCCGGTCGTCATCGATCGTGGCCACGACGCCCCGGATGCCCTTTCCGTCGGCCCGACGTCTGGATCATCCCGGCCGGCCCATGGGGTTCATGACGTCGTCGTCGAGTCGCCGCGGCACGATTCCTCGATCCTCGAGATCGACCCCGCGGCCTGGCGGGCTTCGTGGGCGTTGGTCCGGGAGCGCCTGGGGCACCTGGCCGAGCGCGACGATCTCGCGTGGGGGATGGTGTTCAAAAACTCCGGCCCTGCCGCCGGGGCCTCGCTCGACCATGTCCACAGCCAATTGGTGGCCCTCGACTTCGTGCCGCCGGTGATCCTGGCGAAGCTCGCCGCCGGCGGGAATCCGTTTGCGGGCATCCTCCGGGAGGCGGAGCTCGAGCGGCGCATCGTGGCCAGCACGGCCGATCTGGTGGCCCTCGTTCCGCCAGCGCCACGGCAGCCCCTCGAGACTTGGATCTTCCCCCACCAGCCCGGGCCCTGGTTCCATGCGGCTGGGGCGGAGGTCGTTGCCGGGCTCGCCGATCTCGTCCGCGAGGTCGTGGCCCGCATCGAGCGGGCGGCTCCGGGAGCGGAGTTCAACTGGTGGCTCCATCAAGCCCCGTTCTCCCCGCACTCCGATCGGGCGGGGGCAATGTCGCGGGAATGTCGCGCCTGGGATGGCCATGTGCCGGCGGGCTGGCGGTGGCATCTCGAGATCGTGCCGCGAATCTCGCCGCTGGCCGGCTTCGAGCTGGGGATCGGATGCCACATCTCGGTTCTGTCGCCGGCGGAGTCGGCGCGGCGTCTGCGGGCCGACTGATCGAACCAGCGACTTCGACGCACCACCGATCGGACCGACATCGGCAGAGGATTTCCATCGGGGCCGGTTTGCAGCGGTGGGGGGCGGTGGTGGAGAATCCCAATCCTCCCGCCCCGCTCTCCCGCCTGTCCCCCGCCCCAGCGCCGCCGCTCGCTTACGACTCGCGACGCGACGCTGCGCCGCCTGCCACGATCGAACCAAGGCGGCGTTGCCCGATCGATCTGGGCTCGCTTCCGAAGGCCGTCTCCAACCCCCCGTCAGCGCCGTCTGGCACCGGTTCG
>CANGGT010000047.1 GCA_947453375.1 Planctomycetaceae bacterium | reverse complement strand
GGTCGATAGGCTTGGATTCTCCGCGGACAGCTACAGCGACAGCCGATCGACCTTCCACTGCCCCTGCTCGCGTCCCAGGAGCATCCGCACCGGCTTGCCAGATTTTGCGGCCGTGAACACGAACTCGAGCCTGTCGACGTCGGTCACCTTCACCTCTTGGGAGGAACTGTACTCCATCGGCTCGCGGAGCCACGCGTTGGCCTTCACGCGGGCAACGAACTTCTCCCGCCCCTCGGCGCTCTTGAACTCCGCGGTTGTCGATTCCCAGGCCTCCTTCGGGCCCCCGTCGCGGAGCTTTGAAAGAAAGCTCTCGGCGACCGCCCGGCCTTCATCGACGCCGGGATTCACGGAGGGGCTGAGCCACCACCACGCCAGCGATCCACAGCCCAAGAGCGCGGCCAGTGCCACCGTTGCCAGGATCCCGGCGGTTGTTCTCGACACGTGGAATCTCCGGGGGGAACACCTGGGCAGGAACGAAGGCACTCGGTTCGATGACCAGCGTCAGGGGAGCGAGAGGGCCTCGCCGCCAGCCTTCGTGCCTGCCGCCCGCCAGACGGTCAGATCGACGTCAGACGAAACGGCATTCACCGATCCGTCCATCATCGCGGTCATCACGATTCCGGGATGGAAACTGCGGGCGGTGACGGCCGCGTAGGTGGGGGTCGTTGTCGATTCGCCGTCCCGGGATGACGTCAGATCGATGCTGTAGGTGACACCGCCGTTGACGTAGGTCACCTTCGCGTTCGGGGGAAAGGTGGTCGTGAAGCCGGTCTCGTGGACATCCCCCTCGACCCACTCGGTGTGACCGTTGAAATCGAACGTGCCGCCGAGATAGGTCGAGAGCGCGTCAGGGGTAGCCGGTGCGGGGACGTTGAGGGCCGAGGGAGTGTTAGAATCCCACAGGTTGGGTTGGTAGGCCTTGCACTCGGCGATCGCGAGCGTCTTGGTCGTGCCGTCGATCATGTCGGCGATCCGATAGCTGCGATTCGGAGCAAAAGCGCCGTCGCCGACGGTGTCGCTGACGGGATCGTAGATGAACCATGTCCCTTCGTTGAAGCAGTAGTTCAGCGGGTAATGAATGAGCGTGGGAGTGACCCGCTGCTTGTCGTTGGTCTCCGACGGGCACATGAACTGCCCGATTCGCATCTGGGCGACTTCCGGGTGGGCCGTGAACGGAACCTGGCCGCTGACGTCGATGAGCGCCGCGATGTTGCCCTGCTCGAGAAAGGGGAGGAGCCGCACCTGGGCCGAGAAGGGATCGAACGTCGAGGTGCGGGGCAGGATGCTGAACGGGGGAAACTTCTTCTTGGCCGATTCATGGTTCAAGAGCGCCAGCGACATCTGCTTGAGGTTGTTGGAGCACTGTGACCGCCGCGCCGCTTCGCGAGCTGCTTGAACAGCGGGCAGAAGCAGTCCCACGAGCGTGCCAATGATGGCGATCACCACGAGGAGCTCGACGAGGGTGAAGCCGGCGCGGCGATGACGCATGGATGATTCTCTGTGGCTGTGGGCACGGGGCGATTCGGGGAGCGAAGCCGAAGGAACCATTTCTTGCCGCCAATGTGGGATCCTACAGGAATAGCGTCCTGTTGGCGAAGATCCTCTCGGTCGACTTCGTCGTCCATTCTCGCGAGCATCGTGGGCATCATGAGAACGCCAAACACAATTCTAATGAAAACATTTTTTCACGAGGCCAAGGATTTCCCCCTCTGCCGGCGGGCGACCATCGAAGGTCTGGGCCACTTCGCCGGAGGCTGTTGAGTGCCGACGTGCTTGATAGGCGTCGATTCCCGCTGCTCAAGGCCGCGAGCCGCCGCACTCGGGGAAGATCACACCAGAGCCGACGCGCGACAGGGCGGACGTCGACTCGTCAGTCCTCGAGTTGGAGGTCGACTGGCCCTACACGCCAGGACTCATCAAGGCCGAGCAACCGGGCGTGATGCGATTAAAAAGTCTCCATCTCGGCACGCTTCCCCATGGTCGGCTGCCCATGAATCAGCCGCGCCGTGCCACGGAAATCCCCGAAGAGCCAGAGAGTTCGTCGGTGTACCAGTCGGTCATCCTCAACACCTCGCGGCGGAGCTGGTCTTCCGCGAGGAGAAAGCTCGACCGCAGATCGGCGGGGATCTCGGTCGAACTGTGCGGAACGTGGAGGATGCCGATGGGGAACATGATTTCCTCGAAGGGCCGTGAAAGCTCCCGAACCAAGGGAAGCGTTGCTTCACCCTCGGGGATCCTCTTCGAGCTTCGAGTTCACCTCGTCTGAGAGCAAACCATCGGTCGACTATTGGTGGCTATGACACAAACTCCCGGCCTCAACCGAATGTGCTACTTCGTGATCCCCAGGATGAGGTTGTCGATCTCCTCCTCCTCGGTCAAGCCGCTTGGCGGCGAGCTAGCCGGCAGGGCCACCCTCGCCGCCGGCGTGAGGCCCAACTCCCGCTCGAGCTTGAGGCAAGCCGCCGCGGTGTTGTTGGCCTCCGCGACCATCGGGTGAGGCTTGATCTGGCGGATGTTGCCATAGCGGTCGCGGATCTCGTAGGTCGACCCGTGGAGCCGCAGGTAATCTGCTGCCTTCCGGTGACGATCGGCCACCGCCACATATCGGGCGATGACGTCGGCATCGACCTCAGAGAGGACGCCGATCGCCCGGAGATGGCCGCAGACACGCTTCCAAGCCACCAGAAGCTCTGGGGTGGCTGCGATGAAGTCCGGGGCGTCTGGAGACGTGGCGGGGGCCGAAGCTTCGTGGACGCGGTTGGGGAGCTTCGCGCGCCAAGACTGAAGACTCGAGGCCGGGAGTGGCCGTGGGGGCATGACGGGAGCTCCGTGGGGGGTGAGAAATCAACGTACCGGGCGATCACCCTGACCGACAAAGAAAATCCAGACGAGATCCGTGACTGCGCACGCGTGGGGAGAGCAACCGGTTTATCACGCGTGATTCGCTAGCGATTTGCCCCGGGGGGGTGCCCTCGCCGGGCTGGATCACCCGCCTGGCTGCCCTCGCCGGCCACTCGCAGGTAGCCTCATCCCCGACTCGCTTCGACCATCGCCCGAATCCCAGCCCTGACGGCTGGCGGCAGTCGGTGCCACGCGTCCACCACGGCGGCAAGGTCCGGATCTGTGGCGATCACGTCATCGCTGCGTTCGGTACAAGCAGCAGTACAAGCGTCTGGAGCGATCGCTGGAAACGCCTTTTTTTCCAGGGCAGAAACTGCGGCCTCGCTAGCTTCCCAAGCTGGATGTCGAGGGTTCGAGTCCCTTCGCCCGCTCTTGTTTGTCGCGGCCAAGCCGCGAAGCGTCCTTCTTTTGCGGGGCTTTGCAGGCAGGAGCCAAAGCATTCCCGTCTGAGTGCGGGGCTGAAACAAGGGTCGTGCATCCCATTTTTCCATGTTCTGGAAAATGGAATGTATGATGGCGGGATGCAACTCAGCCCGCAAGACATGGTCGTCTCCTTGAAGCTGGCCCTCCAGCCAAGGCTCACGTTCCAAAAGCTCGCTGACGCCCTTGGCCTGAGCGTCTCGGCCGTTCACCGCTCCGTGACGCGGGCCAAGGCTGCGGGCCTCCTTCTCGCCGACCGGCAGCCGAATCGTTCAGCCCTCCTCGAGTTTGTGCTCCATGGCGTCCGCTACGCCTTCCCGGCCGTCCGCGGCGGCATGACGCGGGGAATGCCTACGGCCCACGCGGCGGCGCCGCTGGTCGACCTGATCGTTCAGGACAACGACCCCGTCCCGGTGTGGCCCGATCCGCAGGGAGAGACCCGCGGCACGTCGTTTAAGCCGCTCTACCGCGCGGCCCCGAAGGCGGCCCGCGCCGATGCCAAGCTCTACGAGTGCTTGAGTCTGATCGACGCCCTTCGGGGTGGGCGGGCCCGTGAGCGGAATCTGGCCAAAGAGCATTTGACGAGGCTGCTCGATGGCTAAGCCGGAGACACCGAATCTGGTAATGCTTCGCGACGTGGCGCGTCGCATCGAGACGCTCCTCCCTCGTCTCGCTTTCCTCGGCGGAGTCGTCGTGGAGCTGGAGACCGGCGACGTGCCTGCCCTCCTTGAGGGCCATCTCGCCCCGGATGAAGCGAGCCAGTCCCGCGCTGGCTTGGTCCTGTCGCGAATCGAAACCATCTCCCGCCTCGGCTGACAGTCCCCACGCCCGGATCGAACACCCATGCCGATGAAACTTCTGGCACGCCGGGACGCAGAAGACGTTGTTGCGGCCCAGCTTTTCCAGGACGCAGAGAGCC
Organism: Planctomycetaceae bacterium; assembly: GCA_947453375.1. Lineage (GTDB taxonomy): Bacteria > Planctomycetota > Planctomycetia > Pirellulales > UBA1268 > QWOP01. The sequence continues at coordinate 21,226 of CANGGT010000047.1, read as the reverse complement.
AGGACCGTCTGCCGCTCGTGCTTGATCGGATCCGCACTCTCTGCGCCGCCGGCCATGACTGAAGTATTCACAGCCCCAGCCGGTTCGGTGGTAGAAACACCCCTCGGCGGCAGACCTCATGGCCCGCCTTCACGATGAGCCGCTCGAGCGGCCTTACCCGTTTTTGGACTGCGGGTCCTGATCCACGTCAGCCGCCAGGTCGTCGGTCAGAAACGGCAACCGTTGCTGCGGATCGTGGACCGGCGGACTGGGCCTGCGCTTCGATCGACCGGCGTTGTCGCCGCCGTCACCGAAGAGGGTGCGACGGACCGGATCCTGCTGCATCGCGCCGCGGCGATCCTTGCGGCTGCCGTGACGGTGGGCTACACCGCGGGCTTCGGCCCGCGACTCGGGAGCGTTTCGCACGATCGCGAGACGTCGCTTGGCCTCCCGCACCGCGACGATGTGGTCGACGACCGGCGCCGGGTAATCGCGGCCGATGATGCAGCCGGATGTCTGCTGCACGTCCACCGGCATCGTCCACGGCATGTGGACATAGGCCGGCGGCAGACCCGCGAGTTCCGGCACCCAGCGGCGAATGAAGATCCCGCGCGGATCCTGATCGATCGCCTGCTTCGTGGGGTTATAGATCCGCAGCGTATTGATGCCCGTGGTGCCCGATTGCATCTGCAACTGCGACCAGTGGATGCCCGGTTCAAAGTCGAGGAAGTGACGAGCCAGATGCAGGCCGGTGGGCCGCCAATGCAGCCAGAGCGAGTAGCTTGCGAACGATACGAGGAGGGCCCGCATCCGAAACGTGAGCCACCCCGTCGCCAGCAGGCTTCGCATGCAGGCATCGACGAGCGGGTAGCCGGTGTGGCCCGACTGCCAGGCGGCGAGCCGCTCTGGCACGACGTCACGCTCCCGCAGGCCGTCGGCCGCCCTCAGCATGTTTTCAAACTCGATCGCCGGCTCGTCCTCGAGCTTCTGCATGAAGTGGCAATGCCAGTGGAGCCGCGACTGCACCCCCTTGAGGCTCCGCAGCCAGGCCTTGCACTCTGCCTTCTCACGCGGGCTCTCAGCCGTGGCGAGAGCGGCCTGCACGTCGAGCCGCCGAGCCTCGCTCGCCTGCCACACCCGCCGCATCGAGATCGCGCCAAACGCGAGTGCGGGGCTCAATCGGGAGCAGCTCGTCGCGGCCGACACCGGGCTACTGATGCCACCGGAATAGTGGCGACCACGCCGGTGAAGAAAATCTTCAAGCACCTCGCTTGCCGCCCGTTCGCCCCCCCGCTGTCGATCTTTCGTGTCGGCCGGCAGGCCGAGCTCGCGGCACCCGAGAATGCCGAATGAGCCGAGCCGCTCGACGACATCGCTTCCGCCACGTCCGGTGCTGCGCGGCACGCTGACGCACGCGGCTGTCATGCGTTTTTCCCAGAGACGGTTCCACCCGTTTCGCGTTGCGAGCCTCCGCACCACACCGGTCTGAGGCACTTCGAGCAACTCGATGCCGGCCGTCCGCGCCCAGCGTCGGACACGCCGGTCGCGGGCATACGTCACGCCCGTGCCTGTTTCCTCATGGGCCACGAGGAGCCGAAAACCCGTCTCGTTCCGCAGGTGCTCGAGGCTCGCCACCGCCTCGCCCCGGCGCGTGACAAGCCGGATGCTCTTGCGGCGGAGGGCGGCCTCGAGGTCCGCAAGGCATTCGGCCTGAAACGCCGTGTGGCTCGAATCCCATTCGGGCTGCGCGAGCACCTCCGGCTCGTACAAAAACACGGCAAACACGGCGCCGCCCCGGGCCCTGGCCACCGCCTCCGCGAGCGCGGCGTGATCGTCCACGCGGAGATCGCGCTTGAGCCAGACACAGACCGGAGGGCAGGAGCCGGGCATGACAGACACTTCCTGTTCACCCAGGACCCTGGCCCGGCGGGAGATACCCGGCGGCAGTATAGGAGAGGACCTCACCCTGGCCTGCCTTGGAACTCCTGATCCAGCCGAAGCGACCTGCGGGGTGCTTCATCCAGAGCCCCGGCAGGCCAACGGTTCCAAGCGAAACGCATCCCCACCCATCGGCCGGAGAACCCACCTGTGGACGGCGCCCCTGGCCAGCACGGTTGAGCCGTCTATGGTTGCACGTTGCTCGACATTTTTACCCAGGAATCTTTCCATGACCCTCAATCGATTGGTTGCTTTCGTGACCATGGCCGCGTTCGCGTTCGGCGGAGCGTCCATGGCGGTGGCCGATGATCTGGTCGATACCGCAGTCAAGGCTGGTACGTTCAAGACGCTGGCCGCAGCGCTCGGCGCTGCCGATCTCGTCGAAACGCTCAAGGGGAAGGGTCCGTTCACCGTTCTCGCTCCGTCCGACGAAGCTTTCGCCAAGCTCCCCAAGGGCACGGTTGAAGATCTCCTCAAGCCCGAGAACAAAGACAAGCTCAAGGCGATCCTCCTCCTCCACGTCGTCCCCGGCTCCGTGATGGCGGCAGACGTCGTCAAGCTCAAGGAAGCGAAGACGGCCGGCGGAAAGACGATCAAGATCACCGCCGATGGCGGCGTGGTTAAGGTCGGCACCGACACGGGCATGTCGAAGGTCGTGAAGACCGACATCAAGACCGACAATGGCGTGATCCATGTGATCGACGCCGTCATCCTTCCCTGATCGCTCTGAGGCGTCCTCACAGCCTTTGCCAGGCCGCATCCGCCCGGGATCCCCGAGCGGATGCGGCTCTTGGCGTTTCTGGGGGAAACGTTTCCCTCCAGGCAGCGAACCGGCAAGCCGAGGCGTCGGCGGCGGGAAGATCGATGCCTCGATCACCGCGGGACGCCACGGACAGGAGGTTCAGCAGCGATCCGCCGGGCCCCGGCTGGCCCGAGGCCCGTTGAGGAGCCAGCCGATCGGCGTGAAGCGGACGAAAAGCCGGTAGGTGACAAGCAGGATCACGATCGTGAAGGCGATCACGGCCAGGAACTTCGCCGGAGCGGGCCAGGAGAGATCGCGGCACAAAGACTGGGCGACGATCACCAGCGGCAGGTGCGCCAGGTACATCCAGTAGGAGGCATCGGCGAGCCACGCGAAGGCTGCGGAAGGCCGGGACAGCCACCGGTGAAAGAGGCCGATCAGCCCGATCGACATGCTCCAGGCGTACGCGGGCTGGACGGTCGCCGCCAGGAGGGGGTTGCCGATCGTGACGATGGCCGCTGGAAAGATCACCAGCAGCGACAGCGGCAACATGAGCTTCCAAGAACGGCCGAGCGTCGCATCGAGGCCCCCGCCGGCATACGTGCCGGCCCCGAACCAGAAGAAGCAGGCATAGAAAAGGAGAAGGTGCGGCAGCGGCACCAGGCCGAGGTCGGTATCGGGGCCGAATGGCGACCACATCAGCGCAAACGGCAGACAACTCGCCGGCACGAGCCAGAAGCGCCGTCGGCCCGTCGGCCCGAGCCCCACCGACTCGGCGAGGGCGACTGCGCCGACGAGCCAGCAGAGATACCAGAGAAACCAGAGGTGTTCGAAGACATCGGTCTGAACCAGATGCCAGGACCGGCCGGCACACTCGACCCGCCACTGCGGCGACGCGAGGGCCGCGTGATAGGCCGCGGCCACGGACGCGAACATCCCGCCGGCCGCGGCCGGCGGGGAGCGTGGAGCGAGCATGCTCGCGACGGACTCGCGGCCGAGATCGATATCCACCTCGGACCGCCGTGACAGCCCGAGAAACCCGGCGACTCTCGAGGCAATCTCGGCGGGGACCAAGAGGGCATCGTGCGGGACCTTGCCGCCCGGGGCCCTCGCCGCTTCATCCGCCCCCCGGTCGAGCAGGAGCCGGACGATGTCCGCCTGTCCCATGAAGGCCGCGGCGTAGAGGGCCGTGCTGCCGTCGCGATCGGTCGCCTCGAGATCTGCCCCCGCATCGAGGAGCGTGGCGACGATCTCCCCATCGCCTCCCATCGCGGCAAGGGTCAGGGGGGTGATCCCGGTCGCATCGTCGCGGCCAGGAACGCCCGTGGTGGTCGCTGCCAGGATGCGGCGCACCCCGTCCCGATCGCCGGCGAGAATGCTCCCCGCCAGTGGACTGCGGCGCGCGGTCGCCGCCATGTTCTGTCGCACGGCCATCTCGATCGCGACACGCGTCAGCGGGAGGATCGTCAGCGAGGCGATGAAGAGCGGGAGCACGATGCGGAGCCCGCGCCCAACGAGCAGCGCCTTCACCCCGCGCCGCCTGAGCACGAGCATCGTGAAGAAGCCGCTCAAGAGAAAGAACAGCGGCATCCGGAAGCCATGGATCAGGGCGTAGGTCAGCCCGAACAGCAAATCCTGACGGGAATCCTGCACAGGCCAGGGGTACGGAAAGTAGGCCAGGCTCGCGTGGAGCACGATCCCCAGAAGGATGGCAGCGCCGCGGAGTGCATCGAGGTCATCGCGACGGACGGGTGTGGCCATGGCAGGCGCAAAGCGAGCCGCAGAAATGTCGGGAAACAGGGGATCGTCGGTGGAGAGGATCGCCGATAGGATTGTGACGCTGGCCCCGATGGCCGGCAATCGCGGGCTGCGCCTCGCCCTGGCTTCCTGCCTACCGCTGCAAACCGCCCGGAGCTCGGCCGACCCCGGGCTCGCGCCGGGATCGGCCGCTGCTCGGACCGGCGAGCGTCTCAGGTCGTCGGCAGGGACGCGATCACGCCGTCGCCACCGACGACGATCTCGGCCATCAGTTTCGAGCGGGCCCGGATCGTGCCCATGCTGTCGCCGAGGACCCACGATTCATAGGCCGCATCGACGAGGCTCTCCGACGTCCCCAGGGCGTCGCCGGTGATGTCCCAGAACATCATCCCGCCGAGGCCCAATCGCTCCGCCCAGTCGGACTTCTGCGCGATCGAGGCCCGAGTTTCGAACGAGCTGAAAGTGGCACCAGCCGCATCGTAGACATAGGCCGCCTGGGCGGTGTCGTCCCAATAGAGCTTCCAACCGCCCGCTGAGGCCTGCATCTGCGCGACGAGGTCTTTGTAGTCGTAGACCCCCTTCTCGAACGTCCCTGCAGCGGCCACCGACGACTTCTCCAAGTAACCACCGTCGCCACCGTCGGCCACGCCACTCCAGGCCCGCGTGTAGAGCGGCGCCCCGAGGATCACCTTGGCGGCCGGCACGCCGGCAGCGAGGTAGGCCTTCACCGCCGTCTGGATGTCATATCCAGCCGCGTCGCCGGTGAACGCCGACTGATGCCCAGTCGTGGTCTCCCACGTGCCGTGGAAGTCGTACGACATGAGATTGAAATGATCGACCGACGGGGCGAGCCCGGCCAGGTTGAAGGTGGCGATCTTGTCGATCCCCGCCGGCGAGGCGACCGAGATCTCGTATCGCCGCCCCAGCTGGGCTCCGAGGGCATCGAACTTTTGTCGCACCAACTGCAGCAACGCGGCATAGTTGGCACCGTCGCTCGGGCTTGCCGAGTTGCCCGCCTCGCCGCCCCCCCCCGGATACTCCCAATCGAAGTCGATGCCGTCGAACATCCGGTAGGTGGTGAGGAAGCTCACCAGCGACGTGGCAAACGCCTCACGCCCCGCCGGGGTCGAGCAGACGGCGCTGAAGTTGTCTGACAGCGTCCATCCCCCCACGGCGATGCTCACCTTCATGTGGGGATACTTCGCCTTCAGCTCGGCGAGCTGGTTGAAATTGCCCCACACCGTCTGCTGCGAACGCGGGTCGTTGGCAGGGTAAGACCACAGATCGGCCTCCCCCGAGACCGAGTCCGCAGCACTGAACCGCTTTTCGAGCGCCGCGTAGCTGTCCATGATCGCTACCTGGCCGTTGCTCTTCAGATCGAGGAACGAGTAGATGAGGTGGTTGAGCTTGTCGGCGGGAACATCGGCCACCTGGAAATTGCGGCCGTAGATGCCCCACTCGGGGAAATACGCTGTCAGCACCTTGTCGGTCTTCGTGATGTCGCCACCGACCGAGCTCGGTGCCGTGTCGTCGTTGACGATCGCCACCGCAGCTGTCGCCTGGGCGAGCGTCGCTCCCTGCGGCGCGGAGAGCGTGAGGGAGAAGGTCTCGTCGGTTTCGACCGTCGCGTCGCCGATCACCGCCACGCTCACCTGCTGCGACGTCACTCCGGCCGGGAAGGTAATGGTGCCGGTAGTCGCCGTGTAATCGCTGCCGGACTTCGCCGTGCCGTCGGTGGTTCCATAGGCGACCGTCACCGGGGTGGCTGACGCCGCGGAGAGCGACAGCGTGAACACCGACTTCGCCGTCGTCCCAGCCCCCCCCTCCTTCACGGCAGCCCCAGTGACACTGATCGTCGGGAGCGGAGGAACGACCACTCCGCCGCCACTGCCACCGCCGCCTCCGCTTCCGCTTCCACCGCCGCCTCCGCTTCCACCACCGAGCGGCACGCCGTTAAGCGTCCAGTCGGTCGGGGAGGCAATCGTGCCGGAACCGGCGCCGACGAAGCCGATCGTCACGCTCCCACCGACCGGCACAGTGCCGTTCCAGCCGGCGTCGACGACGGTGAAGCGAGTCCCGCCAGCGACGGGCGACGTGCCGGCAAGCGTCGCATTCCAGGCCGAAGCGATCGTCCACGGCGCGGTGAAGCCGAGCTTCCAGCCGGGGATCGGCGTCGTGCCGCCGTTGGTGAGCTTGATCTCCCCACCGAAGCCGTTGCTCCATTGTCCCGTGACGCTGAACGCCACGGTCACCCCCTGGCTCGCCGGGGCGATGTCGTCGTCGAGGATCGTTCCCACGGCAGTCGCCTGGGCGAGCGTGGCCCCTTGCGGCGCGGAGAGCACGAGCGAGAAAGTCTCGCTCGACTCGGTCGTGGCGTCACCGATCACCGCCACGCTCACCTCCGCCTTCGTCGCCCCGGGAGCAAAGGTCACCGTGCCGCTGGCGGCGGTGAAATCCCTCCCTGCCACGGCCGTGCCGTCGGCCGTGGAATAGGCGACCGTCACCGGCACCGCCGAGGGGGCGGAGAGCGACAGCGCGAAGACCGCCTTCGCACCGCCCCCCACGGCCCCCTCCTTGACCGATGCGGCGCCGAGCGAGATCTGCGGGAGCGGCGGCGTCTGCGGCGTGCTGGCATTGCCGATCGGCTCACCATTGAGGAGCCAGCGCGACGGGGTGGCCGCGGCACCGCCGGCACCGATGAATCCGAACGCGACGCTCTTGCCCGCGTCAAGCGTGCCGTTCCAGCCGGTGTTGGCGATCGTGTAGGTCGAACCGACATGCGACACGATTCGCGCGTCCCAGATCGAATTGATCTGGGCGGCATAGTCGAAGCTCACTTTCCAGTCGGTGACCGGCGTGGTGCCCCGGTTGTCGAGCGTGATTCCGGCCTGGAAGCCGGAGCCCCAGTCCTGCACGACTTTGTAATCAGGCACGGTGGCCGACATCATCGCCCGCCCTTCGAGCGACTCGCTCCCGAGCCGCGTCATGTCGCGCCTCGCCGTGCGGGCCAGGCTGCGGGCATGCCCCCGCCGCAGTTGGCGCGATGGAAACCTCCGGAACATCGAGCAGAACTGCCGGATGGGATTCATGATCAGCCTCGAGGGTGAACGACCGGGTGGGGGACGGCGGCACCGCCGTCTCGCTCCGGCACGCGCCGGAATCCATGCCTCCCGTACGCCGCGACGGCAGCCGCAGGTCGGCGGCGACGCCGCACTTCACGCGGATTTCATGGGCCGTTCATGGGCCGTTCACGATCCCGTCACGCGGCCTTCACGAAGGCTCGGGCATTGCGGGAATGTCGAGGACAAAGGTCGCTCCGCCGCCGGGCGTAGCTTCGTGGACGAGATCGCCCCCATGGCTGCGGGCGATGCGGCGAGACAGCGCCAGACCGATGCCGTGGCCCCCGGACGCCTTGCCGCTCTGGAAGCGATCGAAGAGCTTCGAAACCGCGAGCGATGGGACACCGGGGCCGTGGTCAATCACCGCCATCCGGCAACGGGAGCCTCCCGTCGCGAGCGTTACCTCGATGCGATCGCCGGAGGCACCGTGCTCGATGGCGTTGGTGAGGAGGTTGACGATCACCTCCTCGAGGAGGTCGGAATCGCCCCGGACCACCGCGCCGCTCGATGGCGGCACGATCCTGATGCCACGCTCGTCCGCGCGTCGCTCGACACGTTCGATCGCCGCCGCCACGATCGGCTCGAGGTCGATCGGCCGCAGGCGTGCAGGATCGAGCGCCGCCGTCCGCGAATAGCAGAGGAGGCCTTCACACACCTCCTCGATGCGTCGCGCCAGGCCATCGATTCTTCCCAGGGCCTCGGCGAGGTCACTCGCGGCCTGGGCCCCGCGCCCCTCGGCATCACACTCGAGGAGGATGGCATGAACGGGATTGACGAGTTGGTGGGCGACGTCGGCGTTGAAGCGTGACTGGGCCTCCCGGATGTCGTCGAGCTTGTCGAGCATGGCGTTGATCGTCCCGGCGACCTCCGCCACCTCGGCGTCGGCATGGGCGACGTCGATCCGCTGCGCGAAGCTACCCGAGCGGATGCGGCGGGCGGTGGCCGCGATCGCGGCCAACGGGGAGAGGACGCGGGCCAGCGTCAGCCAGGCCACACCGAGCACGAATGGCACCCAGAGGACGAACGTCGCCACCTGATAGAGGGCCTGGTTCCAAGCTGCGGCTCTCAAGCCGGCCGTCGACGTGCCGGCGACGAGCACCGTGCCATCGGCGCCGGCGATCGCCGCCAGTCGCCACAAGCCGTCGGCGGTCGTCCAGGCGGCGCCGAGGCGCGACGCCCACACCGGATCCCAGGCAAGTCCCGCGGGAAGATCGACGGCGTGCACCGCGGTGCCATCGGGCTTCCAGCCCCCGGCAAACCACCGGAAGCCCGAGAGATCGATCGGCCGGGCCCCGACGTTGAGCATCCTGGCGATACCACGGGGCCCTCTCGCCTCCATCGGCTGAATCGAGGGGAGGAGAAAACCGTCGTCGCGCTGCGGTGTTCCAGCCGGGAGGAGGGGGGCAAGCCGGTCGTGAACCTCGCACGCGAACAGGTGCGTGCGGAGTTCGAGATCGACATCGTGGGCCATGGCCGTCACGGTCGTCGAATAATGAATGAGGCGGAGCACCACGGCCCCGACGACAAACAGCACGCCGAAGGTGAGCATGAAGCGGCGCCGCAGCGAGGGCCTGTCCTCCTGCCGCGCGACGGGATCATCGGGAAGATCGATCATCTCCCGACACCGTCGATGATGAAGCCTTGGCCGCGGCGGGTCGTGATCAGGTCGCGCCCCAACTTCCGCCGCAGCCGGAGGACGAGCACGTCGACGACGTTGCTCACGGCGTCCTCCGGAAGGGGTTCCCCCGGATGGATCGCCGCCTCGAGCATCGCTCGACTGACGATCCGACCGCGGTGGCGCACGAGGCACGAAAGCAGCGCGAACTCCTGGGCCGTCAGCGCCACCGGTTCGCCGGCGCGCGTCGCCGTTCGAGGCAGGAAGTCGATCGTGACGTCGCCAATCGCGATTGCCGCGGCTCCCTCCCCCTCGCTTCGTCGCAGCACGGCACGGATCCGGGCCTCGAGTTCGCGAATCGTGAACGGCTTGACGAGGTAGTCGTCGGCTCCGAGATCGAGCACTCCGACACGGTCGTCCTCGTGGCGTTTCGACGAGACGACGATCACCGGCACGGCGCTCGAGCGGCGGAGTGTCGCGAGCACCGTCTCACCGTCCATCCCCGGCAGACGGAGATCGAGCACGACCAAGTCGACGCCGCCGCCGAGGGCGATGGAAAGCCCAGCCTCCCCGTCGGCGGCCTCGAGTACTTCGGCCCCGGCCGCCCGCAGGCCCTGAGCGACCGCGCGGCGGGCGGACTCTTCGTCGTCGATGACGAGCACGCGCACGGGATCACCTCCGAGAAGGAACAAGCCTGCGATACGGAGCCTTTTTACCACGCACCGCGGGCGTGATCATGCCGCCCGCCCCCCGCGCCGGCCTGCGTCTCCGGCGGGATCGGTTTTTCGGTAGGCTATCCTGCATGGCTGAACAATTCTTCCGGATCACGAACACCGTCGCCCTGCTCGGATGGATCGCGCTGTTGGCGCTGCCCGGCAACAAACGCGTCTCGGGGATGCTCTGCGCCGTGCTCCTTCCCGGCGCGCTTGCGGCGGCCTACGCGGTGGTCATCATTTGGAAACTGGCCGCAGGGGGGCCGTCGCCTGACGAACTCGGCTCGATCGCCGGGCTGCGGAATGCCTTCACCGACGATTGGGTGTTCGCCGCGGCTTGGACCCACTACCTCGTCTTCGACATGGTGGTGGGAGCGTGGATCGCCCGCGACGCGGTGCGCCTGCGGATGCCGTGGCCCGTGCGGAGCGTCTGCCTCGTTCTCACCTTCCTCCTCGGGCCGATCGGTTTTCTCCTCCACCTCATCGCCCGGGCGATCAAGGCGAGGCAGGTGACGGTCGATGGCTGACGGCGACTGCCGCGAGCACCCCGACTACCTCTCGAAGCAGCTGATCACCTGCCTCGGGAACAAGCGGGCGCTCCTCGGGCCGATCGAGGCCGCCGTCGAGAAGGTCCGGCGCCGGCTCGGCAGGGAACGGATCTCGTTCTTCGATCTCTTCAGCGGATCGGGGGTCGTTTCACGGCTCATGAAGGCGCACGCCTCCCACATCATCGCCAACGATCTCGAGGCGTACGCCACCGTCGCCAGCCGCTGCTTCCTCGCCAACCGCAGCGATGTCGATCTGCCTGCGATCGCGGACGTCGTCGCCGATCTCAACGACCGCGCCGCCCGGCCCGACGCCCCCAGCGGATTCATCGCGGAGATGTATGCCCCCAAGGATGAGGCCTGCATCACCACCGACGACCGGGTGTTCTACACGCCGGCCAACGCGTGTCGGCTCGATGCCTATCGGCAGCTCATCGACACGGTTCCGGCCCACCTCCGCGATCTTCTCCTCGCCCCGCTGATCAGCGAAGCCTCGATCCACGCCAACACCGCCGGCGTCTTCAAGGGCTTCTACAAGAACAAGCGCACGGGGATCGGCCAGTTCGGCGGCTCCGGCTCCGATGCACTCCAGCGGATCCGTGGTGAGATCCGCCTCGAGCCCCCGATCTTGAGCCGCTTCGAATGTCCATTCGAGGTCTTCCAGGCCGATGCCCACGCCGCCGCGCTCCAGGCCCGCCCGGTCGATCTGGCCTACCTCGATCCCCCCTACAATCAGCATCCCTACGGCTCGAACTACTTTCTCCTCAACCTCCTCGTCGACTACCGGCGCCCGGAGCGCGTCAGCCGCGTGTCAGGGATCCCCGAGGACTGGAACCGCTCCGCGTTCAACGTCAGGGCGGAGGCGCTGCCGAGGCTCGAAGCGCTTTGCAGAGATCTCCGGGCGACGTTCCTCCTCGTGTCGTTCAACAACGAGGGCTTCATCCCGCCGGCCGCAATGCGAAGCATGCTCGCGGACCAGGGGGATGTCGAGGAGATCGAGATCCCCTACACCGCCTTCCGCGGTAGCCGGAGCTTCGCCAACCGCTCGACCCGAGTCACCGAGCACCTGTTCCTCGTCGAGCGGCGATGAGCGGAGACGGAAGTCCGTCGGTCGCCGGCCAAGGCGATGGCTCACAGGCCGTCGATATCGCCCCACAACCCGGCCGAAGGGATCATCAGAAAATCCCTCGTCCTCCGGGACTCACCCGAGGAACCGCGCGTAGTACGGCGTCGTGAACCGGGGGCGGGCAAGCTGCTGCGGGATCGTCAGGTCGTCGGGCGTGAGCCATTGGGTCTGGATCGGCGATGCCCGGCCGCCGAGGGCATGGATCGCCACGGCGTTGTAGTCCTTCGCAAAGCGCTGCCAGAGCGGGTCGAGCGGATCAGAGAACACCGGATCGAACGAGAACGAGACCCCTGGGCCGCCGGAATAGAGGCCGAAGGGCTTCTTCGCCTGCTCCGGGCGACGGACGAAATAGAGGATCCAGCCATGCGGCAGGAAGCCGTGCGCTTCCTGGAAACGGTTCGTGAACGCATGCGACTCGACGAACACGCGTTCGAGCTGCGGAAGGTCATGTTCGTAGTACTGAAAATCGAGTCGGCTCTCTGTCGCCTCCGGACGCCAGTATTCGTTGACGCAGTCGGCCCGAGAATAAACGATCTCGGCCGGGGGAGGCGTCGGCCGCGGCAGGTCCTTGGCGGACAATCCGTGCTGGATCGTCAGCCGGCGCTGGATCCGCAGGGCGTCAAACACGGGCTGCGAAGCCGCCGGCGTCACGGCGCCGGGGCCTGCCTGGAATCGTTCGTCGCACAGCGCTGCCAGCTTGTCGAGCCAGACCGTGGCCCAGAAAGCGTCGCATCCGGCCTGCCGCTCCCTGATCGTGGCCGCCAGGGCCGCGGGGGAGTCTTTCCTCACGATGCCGAAGCGCGACCGGCAGAGGTTTGCCGGCCGAACCTCGACGAGACATTCGACGATGATCCCGGAGAGGCCGTAGGAACATTTGAACGCCGCAAGCGCGTGAGGATCGGTGGGCTCATCGAGCGTCCGGACGGCCCCCGTCTCATCGACATACGTCAGCGCCACTACCCCCGCCGAGAAATAGCCCGCCCCGCCGAGAGAAGAGTCTTTCGTGTCACCGGCCGCCACGGAGCCGACCGTGGCATCGCCGATCTCCGCCTGGAACGGGATTTCGAGATCCCGTGCCTGGAGCCAGAGATGGAGTTTTTTGAGCCGGCAGCCCGCCTCGACGCGCACCACCTGCCTCCCCGCGCCGTCGCGCTCGAGGCCGTGAATCGCATCGAGCTTGCGCATCGAGACGATCGTGCCGCCATCGTTGCGGGTCGTCTCGGTCACCGACATCATCCCCCCCACCACGCTCACCGGGGCGGGGAATCGGGCCGTATCCCCCACCACGGCCTGAACGTCAGCGACGCTGATCGGCTCCACCCACACCGCCGGCCTCGTTTCCCGACTCCGCCCCCAGTTGTGGTAGACGTGCCCCTCGGCTTCGAGCAATCCCTGGAACGGGCGTGCGGGGGGCTGGGCAGCAGGAGGAGGTGCGGACGCGGGGATTTCTTCGGCGATGCCCTGCTTGCCTGTCACCGTGGGCCCGGTCACGAGGCCGGCGACAGCGAGCGCCGCCCCGCGAAGCACGCCGCGCCTCGAGGGAGCCCCGTCGCCGACCCGCTCCGATTCGCGTGGATCATCCATGCAAGCGTCTCTCTCTTTCACGGGCCGGACAGCGGCCAACCGGGGGAAAAACCGTGTCCCGACGGCTCACCGGGCTCCCTGATCGTCCGCCCCGGGCGCGGTGAGATAGTCGTGGATCGTCTCACCGAGCGGCAGTTCGATGTCCGCGATTGAAAAACGGGCTTGAAGGACCTCGTGCACCGGCAGCTCGCCGAGGGCGTCGACCGCCGACGACCGGAGAGCAAGCGTCGCCTTACCATCCATCCGGCTCCTCGTCCGCCGAAGCATCGGACAGTCGTTCAACTGGCAGACGTCCGGGGGGGCACCGGCCCTGACCGACGGAATGATCTTGAAGTTGATGAAGTGTTGCGGCTGATCCTCGATAGAGAGATCGCTCCCCCCCTCGAACTCCGCGTGGATGATCTCCACCCCCTTCCGCGTCGCCGTCGCCGTCACCCGGTTTCCCTCGACGGTGAACGTCATGGCGGCCAGCTTCTTCGGCCAGCCCCAGATCTCGCGGCCGCCGGCGATCGCCGTGTCATCGTCGAGGTAGAGATGCGTGCAGTAAATCCCCCGCTTGCCGTCGTGCTCGACCGGCACACCCAGGCCGTATTCCAGATAATCGAGCTCGAAGGGCTCAATCGCATGCATGTTGCCGAGCCACATCATCACGACTCCGTCCGCATTGGGCACAAGCGGCGCCGGCACGAGCCGCTTCACCACCTCCGGATCACTGCGAAGCGTGAGCACGAGGATCCGGCAGTCGCGGTAGCGCCACGGCGGCGGCGGATAGGCCGGGCCCACGGCAGGGATCGAATAGGGAAGATCGGCCGCGGCCGCGACGGCTCCCAGCGAGAAGAGCGGAGCCAGCAGGAGGAACCGAAGCGCGTTTGTCATGGCTCTGGAACATGGGAAAGAAGAAGTCGCCCAGGGCCACCGGCGGCCCCGGGTGGAGATGGCTACAGGCACTTGAGGAACTCGAGCAGGTCGAGCCGTTCCTCCTCCGAGAGCCCGTCGCCGAAGGTGTGGCCGGTGTTGAGCATGCCGGTGTAGAGCTCCGGCTTCGTGGCATCGACCTTGACGTTCTTCACGCCAGCGAGCGACTGGCGGAGCGCCTCCCAATCCTCCGCCGACCGCCAGTCGGGATCGAAGACGCGGATGTAGGGATCGTGGGCCATGAGCTCGAGCACCTCGTCGTGGCTCTTCGCCGACTGATCGACGTATTTCCAGCCGATCTTCTCCTGATCGTAGTTCCGCGGGTCGGTGCTGCTCGGGCGCATCGAATACTTCCGCGGCCTCGCCGACGACTTGAGGAGGTCGTAAACCGTCGGCACGGAGGCGTTGTGGAGATACGGGCCCCGCGCCCAGATCCCCACCAGCGGCGGCGCCACGTACTTGTGCGTCACCTCGACCGCCCCGCTCAAAAACTTTTTCTTCTCCTCAGCATCGAGGTCCCACAGCCCGAGGATCCGCAGCGGGTCGGTGCCGAGCTCGTCGTGATCGACGAGGCGGCCGGGATAGTCGACGAGCTCATAGGCCTTCGGGCCGGTCTTGCGGAACTCGCCGTGGCAGCGGCTGCAGGTGTTGGCATAAATCGCCTGGCCGCTGTCGGCACGGGCCTCGGTGACATCGGCGATGAAGGGGTAGCGCGGAGTCGTGAGCGAATCGAAGTAGGCCGGCACGCATTTCTTGAACGTCTCTCGGGCTTCGGCAAAATCGCCCCCCAGATGGTCGCGGCTGATCGCCATCGCGTAGGTGACATCGGCCACGTTGCCGGAAAAGCCGCCGTCGACGTAGAGCCCCTGCCCTTCCGTGCCGTTGGTCTTGTAGCGGTAGTTCGTCCAGGGCTGGGGCTTGAGGAACGGGATCAGCGGCACCTTCGCCTCGAGCTTCTTCGTGTAGCTGCTGCCATGGTCGGCCATGAAGAACTTCTCGTACCGCAGGACGCTCGGCTTGACGCCGTCGGGCCGAAGGACAGGAACGAGGATCCCGAAGAAGTCGGCGGAATCGGCGAAAAACCGGGGGAGATTCTTGGCGAAGAGGAAGCCACGGCTCGTGCCGCCGGTGGTGGCGACGTTTTGGTGGAAGCGTTCGAAGTCGAGGAAGGCGTTGGGGATCCCCTCGGCGAACCTCGGCTGGGGGTTGTGGGGATCGGGGTTCGTGAACAGCACCGTCGAATGGCACAACCGGCAGTTGGACGACATCCCTGGTGCCGTGGTCCCCACCACGTTGGCGGTGGTCCGCACGAGCCCGAGCGCCACCGTGAACTCCTGCCCGAAGTCGGGGGTGGTGGGGTGGAGGCCATAGCGGAGATCCATCTCTGCCCACCATGCCTTGCTGAACTCGCGCAAGGCCTCCATCCGCGCCCGCTCGGCCGGATCGTCCGCCTCCTCCGCCCACGACTCGTTGAGCGTCTCCAAGCCGTCGTAGTTCCACATCGGGCGGGCAGCACGGAAACGGGAATCGATCTCGAGTTTTCCGGCGGCCACGAGCTCCCCCGCGGTGATCAGCGTCTCCTCCTCCTCCTGCATCTGCTCGAGCGCCGTCTCGCTGCCCTCTCGCAGATGGACCGGGAGGCGGACACCGGGATTCTTCCGCAGCGAGGCGGCCGCCTCCGCGGAGAGCTCGCGCAGCCCGAGGAGATAGAGCGTGCCGTCGTGGCGCGCAAGCGCCGCCGCCGCCGCGTCGGACAGCGACGTGACGCCACGGAGACCGAGCGCGCCGCGCTGCGCCGACAGGGCCGCCGCGACCTCGTCGTCGATCGCAGTCAGCCCGTCGAGGCGGAGGAACGAGCCATGCTCGGCGAGCGCTCCGGCAGCCTGGGCACTGATCGACGAGACGGCATTGAGACACAGCACCCCTTGGTGGCGGCCGAGCGCGGCGGCCGCCGGCTCCGAGAGCGTCTCGAGCCCCTGGAGGCCGAGATAGCCCTCGTGCCCGGCGAGGAGCTCTGCCTGCCGGTCGGAGATCGCCTTCACCCCGCCGAGCCGCAGATGGCCACGAAATCCTCCCATCCGCCCGGCGAGGTCGTCGGTGAGGCTTGTCAGCCCGTCGAGTTCCAGCGACCGGGGCCCGGCGAGCAGCGCGCCGGCAACGTCAGGCGGAATCTCGGTGAGACCATTGAGGGAGAGGCACGCATCGGGGCGGGTCAGCGCCGCAGCGACCTCGAGCGACAGCGACGTGAGCCCGTCGAGCTCGATGTCGTGCCCCGAATCGCCAAGCACTTCGGCCACCTCGAGGCTGATGTCGCGGAGGTGATTGAGCTCGACGTCCCCATCGGCTGCGACCAGCGCCCGGGCCTGTTCGGTCGTGAACCCCACGGCGGGAGTTGGGGCGGGCTCGGCGCCATCCAGTCGCCCGCCGAGGTGCACGGCGATGACCAGAAGCCCAACGAAGATCATCGTCGTGGGGAACCGACTCATGGGAAGGTTTCCAGGAAGACACGTGTCCAAGCTCGGGTGTCGGCGATCCACGGGCAAACGATAGGATACAGTTCTTTCCGCGACGGGGTCGGCGTCGGTTTGCAGCCGAGTGTCTCGCCGCCGCGGAGGGCCCCGATCGAGAGCGAGCCAGCGTGACCACGATCGCCCCATCCTCCCGCCGCCATCCTGACGCCGGCCCCTGCGGCAGTCGGGCCGGGCTCTCGGTTCATGCGGCGATTGTCTGGGGGTGCTTCCTGCTGTCCGGATGCGCACGGCCGCCGGCCCCTCCTCCGCCGCCGCCGCCCGTGCCCGAGGTGACCGTCGTCCCCTTCGAGCCCCGCGTCACGCCTGAGTGGATCGAGGTCACCGGGCGGATCGAAGCCGTTTCCACCGTCGACATTCGCAGCCGGATCACCGGCTACCTCACGGAGGTTGCCTTCCGCGACGGCCAGTTCGTCAAAGCCGGGGATCGGCTCTACGAGATCGACGCCAGGCCCTATCAGGCCAAACTCCTCGAGGCCCAGGGCAACGTCGAGAAGCTCCTCGGGGAACGCCGCTTCAGCGAGGTGCAGGTCGAGCGCTACACCAAACTCGTCGCCAAGGGGGCGGCGAGCCAGCAGGAACTCGACACCCACAAGGCCAGGCTCGAGGAGAACACCGGGGCGTTGGCCGCGGCCCGCGCCGAGGTGGAATCGGCCCGGCTGAATGTCGAGTTCTGCACGATCGTGTCCCCGATCGACGGCCTCATCGGGCGGACGCAACTCCAGGTCGGCAACCTCATCAACCAGGACCAAACGACCCTCGCCACCGTCGTGTCGGTCGATCCGGTCTTCGTCTATTTCAACCTCGACGAACCGGCCTTCATCCGCCTCGGCAACAACCTCCGCGACAGCGCCAGCCGATCGCCCGCATCCCCCGACACGATGACGGTGATGGTGGGGCTCGTCGATGACGTCGAGCGGACGTTTCCCTACCGCTGCTCCGTCGACTTCCTCAACAATCAGGTCGATTCCCAGACCGCGACGATCACGATGCGTGGCCGGATCGAAAACCCGTACGACCCGGCCTCCGGCCACAACGTGCTCCCCCGCTTCCGCCCCGGGATGTTCGGCCGCATTCGCGTGCCGATCGACGAACCGAAGCAACGGCTCTTCGTCCCGGAAGCCGCAGTCGGGAACATCCAGGATCACAAGATCATCTGGATGATCGATGCCGCGTCGAACGCCTCCGCCCGCGAAGTGGTCGTGGGTCAGAAACTCGGCGGCTGGGTCGCCGTGATGCCATCCGATGCCACCAAGCCGCTCGACCCGGGCGCGCGGATCGTGGTCCGCGGCCTGCAGCGTTGCCGCGACGGGAAGCCCGTGGCGGCAGTCGCCCCGCGCGACGGCGAAGCGCCCGCTCCGCCTCCGCCCGTTCCGCTCTTCGAGGCCCCGCGAGGCCCCTCGGATGGGCCGTCACCGGCGCCCGTCCCGGAGGCGGAATCGCTGCCGAGCCCGTCCGGGGCGGAGCCGTGATCTCCCGGTTTTTCATCCAGCGACCGATCTTCGCGAGCGTGATCTCGATCGTGATCTCGTTGGCGGGGCTCGTGAGCGTCCGCTCGCTCCCCATCTCTCTCTTTCCGACCATCGCGCCGCCGGTGGTGCAGGTCATCTGCAGCTATCCGGGGGCCAACGCGGCCGTCGTCACCGAGACGATCGCGGCGCCGATCGAGCAGAAGATCAGCGGCGTCGATCGGCTCCTCTACATGCAGTCGCAGTCGACCAACGACGGCCTCTACGTCCTCACGCTCACCTTCGACGTCGGCGCCGATGCCAACCTCGCCGTGGTCCAGACCCAGAACAGGGTTCAATTGGCCATGCCGCTTCTCCCTGATGTCGTCCAGCAGCAGGGGGTGAGCGTCAGAAAGCGGTCGCCCGACATCCTCATGACGATCGATCTGCTCTCCCCCGATGGGCGGTTCGACGACGTGTTCATGAGCAACTACGCCACGATCCGCCTGCGCGACGAGCTCCTCCGCTGCTACGGCGTGGGGGATGTGGCCCTCCTCGGCCAGCGCGACTACAGCATGCGGGCCTGGCTCGATCCGCAGCAGCTCGCCACCCGGGGACTGTCCACCCGCGATGTGCAGCGGATGATGAAGGAGCAGAATCTCCAGGTGATCGGAGGCGTCGCGGGCCAACCGCCATCGCCCCCCGAGCAGCAGACACAGCTGGTGGTGGCGGCACGGGGACGGCTCGAGAGTCCGGAGCAGTTCGGGGAGATCATCCTCGCCGCCGATCCCGACACCCCAGGCACCCCGCTCGTGCGTCTCCGCGACGTCGCCCGGATCGAGATGGGAGCCTCGTCGTACGACGTGATCTGCCGCTACAGCGGAGCCCCGTGCGTCGCGATCGCCATCTTCCAGCTCCCAGGCACAAACGCCCTGGAATGCTCGCGCGCCATCAAGGTGAAAATGGAAGAGCTCGCCACCCGGTTTCCCGACGGGCTCACCCACAAAATCGGCTACGACACAACGCCATTCATCACCGACTCGATCGGGGAGGTGGTGAAGACGCTCCGCGACGCGATCGTGCTCGTGGGTCTCGTCGTTCTCCTCTTCCTCCAAAACTGGCGGGCGACACTGATCCCGCTGGTGGCCGTGCCGGTGGCGATCGTCGGCACGTTCGCCGCCATGGCGGCGATGGGCTTCAGCATCAACACGCTGTCGCTTTTCGGCCTCGTGCTCTCGATCGGGATCGTCGTCGATGACGCGATCGTCGTCGTCGAGAACGTCGAGCGGTGGATCGCCACGGGGCTTGCCCCCCGCCAGGCCGCGGAGAAGGCGATGGAGGAGGTCACCGGGCCGGTGATCGGAGTGGCCCTCGTCCTCTCCGCGGTGTTCGTGCCGTGCGCCTTCATCGGCGGCGTCACGGGGCTGTTCTTCCGTCAGTTTGCCCTCACGGTCTCCGTGTCGACGATCCTCTCGGCGATCAACTCGCTCACCTTGAGCCCCGCGCTTGCGGCCATCCTCCTCCGCCCCCACGATGCCAGGCCAGATCCCCTCGAGCGCCTCCTCGATCTCCTCCTCGGCTGGGCTTTCCGGCTCTTTAACCGCGGTTTCGGGGCGCTCACCGCCGGGTATGGCGGGCTGATCTCGCTCCTTCTCCGCCACGGCGGGCTGGTTGTTGGTGCCTACGGCTTGCTCGTGCTCCTCACCTGGAAATTGGCGGCCGTCTATCCCGTCGGATTCATTCCCCTCCAAGACCAGCGCTACCTCATCGTCACCGCCCAACTCCCGGACGGCGCCTCCTTGCAGCGCACCAGCGCCGTGCTCGACCGGCTCGATAGAATCGCCCGCGACATCCCCGGTGTCAGCGAAACGCTCACGATCGCGGGCACCTCGCTGCTCTACAACGCCACCGCTCCCCACTGGGGATCGATGTTCCTCGTCCTCGACGACTACGACCAGCGTCGCACGCGCGAGACGTCGGCGATGGGGATCGTCGCCGAGATGCGAAAGCGCTGCCGGGCGGAGGTGAGCGATGCCGAGGTGGGAGTTTTCCCCGCCCCAACCGTGAAGGGGCTCGGCACCGCGGGAGGCTTCAAGCTCTACGTTCAGGACCGGACGAACCTCGGTCCCCGGGCCCTCCAGGAGGTCACCGAGGGGCTGGTGGCGACGATGGGGGACTGGCATCTCCCCTTCGTCCACACCGACTGCCGCGCCGATTCTCCGCAGACGTTCCTCGACATCGACCGCACCAAGATCCGGGCGCTCGGTATCCCCGTCGCGGCCGTCATGGAGACGCTCCATGCCGACGTCGGCTCGGTCTACGTCAACAACTTCAACCGCTTCGGACGGTCGTGGCAGGTGAAGGTGATGGCCGACGCCATGTTCCGTGATTCGGCGGAGGAGATTCTGGGATTGAAGGTCGCAACCGGCCGGGGGGAGAGCGTGCCGCTGGCGACGCTGCTCACGCTGCGCGATGACGTCGGCCCGACGATGATGATGCGTTACAACGGCTTTCCCGCCGCGGCGATCACCGGCATCCCGAATCCGTTCGAGAGCGGATCGTCGCTCATCGACCGCGTCGCCAAGACCGCGGCGACGGCCCTGCCGGAGACGTTCTCCTACGAGTGGTCGGAGGTGTTCCAGCTCCAGATCCTCGCCGGGAACACGGCCGGGGTCCTCCTCGGACTCGGCGTGGCCCTGGTGTTCCTGGTGCTGGCGGCGCTCTACGAGAGCTGGCTGCAGCCGCTGGCCGTGGTCCTCGTCGTCCCGCTGTGCCTCCTGGCGGCGATCATCGGCCTGGCCGTGGCACGGCTGCCCATCGACATCCTCGCCCAGGTGGGGCTCGTCGTCCTCGTCGGCTTGGCCTGCAAGAACGCGATCCTCATCGTCGAGTTCGCACGAAAGCTCGTCGATTCCGGGGAGACACCCCGGTCGGCAACGCTGACGGCGTGCCGGTTGCGCCTCCGGCCGATCCTCATGACGTCGGTCGCCTTCATCCTCGGGGTGCTCCCGCTCGTCATGGCGAGGGGAGCCGGTGCCGAGATGCGCTGGTCGCTGGGCATCACCGTCTTCTCCGGCATGATCGGCGTGACGCTCTTCGGCGTCCTCATCACCCCCGTCTGCTACCATCTTCTCGCTTCGGCCGCGGCCCGCCGGACGGGGAGCCCGGGGGATCCACCGCGCCGGCACTTGCCCCCTCAACGCCCATGATCGCGCG
>CANGGT010000046.1 GCA_947453375.1 Planctomycetaceae bacterium | reverse complement strand
CGGCTCGGAGAAGGCCTCGGAGGAGTGACCCCGGCCCCCGTTTCCCCGCCGCCGTCGGCAGGGTATCCTTGCGGTTCGTCTGTGGAAGTGTCCCCCCCGGTCAGGAGTTCCCCGGCGATGAGCGCACCCGTCCGCCCAGGCACCCCCACGAGCCCGTTCTCCCGCCGCGATGTCCTCAAGGTCGCCGGTGCGATCGGTGGCACCCTCGCCGCGGTGCCGGTCGTGCACGGGCAGAATCCGTCGAGCGATGTCAGTCGGATCGGACTCATCGGCGCCGGTGGCCGCGGCACCGGTGCCCTCCAGCAGTCGCTCTCGGTGCCGGGGTCGAACGTCAAGCTGACCGCCATCGGCGACGCCTTCGGCGACCGCATCGACGGCGCCCTCCGCGCCGTCGAGGAGATGAAGGACAAGATCGAGTGCCCCGAGGATCGCCGCTTCCAGGGGCTCGACGCCTACAAGCAGGTGCTCGACCACTGCGACATGGTGATCCTCGCCACGCCCCCGGGCTTCCGGCCGTTCCACTTCCAGGAGGCGGTGAAGGCGGGGAAGCACGTCTTCATGGAGAAGCCGGTGTGCGTCGACAGCTTCGGCGCCCAGGTCTGCCTGACGGCGGCGAAGATGGCCGACGAGAAGAAGCTCAAGGTGGCCGTCGGCCTCCAGCGCCGCTATGAGAACCGCTACCGCGAGACGGTCAAGCGGATCCGCGAGGGGCTCGCCGGCGACATCATCGGCGGGCAGGTCTACTGGAACGGCGGCGGCATCTGGTACCGCAACCGTCAGCCGAACCAGACGGAGATGCAGTTCCAGGTCAACAACTGGTACCACTTCAACTGGCTGTGCGGCGACCACGTCTGCGAGCAGCACGTCCACAACATCGACGTCGCCAACTGGTTCCTCGACAGCGTCCCCGAGTCGGCCTACGGCACCGGCGGCAAGCAGAACCGCGTCCCCGGGCAGCCGAGCGAGATCTATGACCACCACTGCGTGAACTTCGTCTATCCGGGTGGCGTGCGGATCGCCAGCCAGTGCCGGCAGTTCCCCGGCGGCGACGGTCGCGTCGACGAGTACTTCCAGGGCACGAAGGCCCAGGTGCGGATCGGCGAGATCACCGACTACGCCGGCAAGGTGCTGTGGAAGTTCCAGGGGGAGAATCCCAACCCCTACCAGATCGAGCACGACGAACTCCAGGCGGCGATCCGCAACGACACGCCGCTCAACAACGCCTACTACGGCACGACGTCGAGCTTCTCGGCCTGCCTCGCCCGGTATGCCACCTATTCGGGCAAGGAAGTCAGCTTCAAGGAGATGATGGACCGCAACATCCGGACGATGCCGGAGAACATCTCGTGGGACGCCGAGCCGCCGGTCATGCCGGACAAGGATGGCAACTACAAGCTCCCGATGCCGGCTGATTACAAGCTCGCCTGACCCGTGACCCGCTCCCGGGCCCCGGCGAGCGCCACGGACTCTGTTCGACATGCGACCGCCGGGGTCTTCGAGCCCCGGCGGTCGCTCTGTTCCTGCCCCACGAAAGCCCCATCCCGGAGCCGAGCCTGTCATGATCGTCGGAGTGCCTAAGGAGACGAAGAAGGACGAATACCGGGTGGCGATGCTCCCGGTGGGCGTCGAGGAACTGGTGCGGGCCGGCCACGGCGTGCTCGTCGAGCGCACCGCCGGCGCCGGATCGGGGCTCCCCGACGAGGCCTACGCTGCGTGTGGGGCGAGACTTGTCGACACGGCCGTCGAGGTGTTCGCCGAGGCCGATCTCATCGTCAAGGTGAAGGAGCCGCAGCGGCCCGAATTGAGTCTGCTTCGGCGCGGCCAGGTGCTCTTCACCTACTTCCACTTCGCCGCCGACCGGGGATTGACGGAGGGCTTCCTGGCGACCGGCGCCACGGCGGTGGCCTACGAGACGCTCCGGGACGTTTCCGGCCGGTTGCCCTTGCTCGTGCCGATGAGCGAGGTGGCCGGGCGGATGAGCATCCAGGAGGGGGCGAAGTATCTCGAGAAGCCGCAGATGGGGCGGGGCATCCTCTTGGGTGGGGTGCCCGGGGTGGCGCCGGCCCATGTCACGGTGCTCGGAGCGGGCACCGTCGGGGCGAACGCGGCCAAGGTTGCGGCTGGCTTCGGCGCCAACGTCGGCCTTCTCGACACGAATCTCGAACGGCTCCGGTATCTCGACGACGTCTGTGCGCCCAACGTCGACGTGCTCTTCTCCGATCGGCACACCATCCGCGAGCAGCTCCGCCGGGCCGACCTCGTCATCGGCAGCGTGCTGATCCCCGGAGCCAGAGCGCCGCATCTGGTCGAGCGCGACGATCTCAAGCTGATGAAGCCGGGGGCGGTGATCATCGACGTGGCCATCGATCAGGGAGGGTGCGTGGCCACGAGCCGACCGACGACGCACGCCGAGCCGACGTATGTTGTCGACGACGTCGTCCATTACTGCGTTACGAACATGCCGGGTGCCGTCGGTCGGACGAGCACCTACGCGCTGTGCAATGCCACGCTCCCGTATGTTCTCGAACTGGCCCGCGACGGCGTCGGGGGGGCGGCACGGCGGAGCAGCGCGATCCGATCCGCCGTGAACGTCTGGCGGGGAGAGCTCGTGCAGCCGGCGGTCGCGGCCGCGTTCGGCCTTCCCTGCGTCGAGCCGCGGTTCGACGGTTGAGCCTCGAAAGATTCGGCGACCGATCTACAACCTGCCACGGAGAGAGCGATGAGCACACAACAGGGAACGGCGCCGGTTTCGGTGCGCTGGGTGGGGGGGGATGACGGGCACTTGGAGCTCCTCGATCAGACGCGGCTCCCAGGGGAGGTCGTCTGGGTGGAGTGCCGCGACGTGCCGACGGTGATCGAGGCGATCCGCAGCCTCCGGGTGCGCGGGGCGCCTGCCATCGGCGTCGCCGGCGGATATGGTGTGGTCATCGCCGCCGCCGCGGCCCGGCAGCAGAGCCTGCCTCCGCGGGAGGCCCTCGAGCAGTTCCTCGTGTCGGCGGAAGAGATCGCCGCCGCCCGACCCACCGCCGTCAATCTGCGTTGGGCCGTGGAGCGAGTGCTCCGTGAGGTCGGGCTGTCGGCTCCTCCCGGGGCTGGCTCGGCGACGCCGGACGACCTGGTCGGCCCCCTCCTCCGCGCGGCCAGGGAGATCCACGCGGAGGATCGGCGGCTTTGCACCGCGATCGGGCGTTACGGAGCCGAGCTCTTGCCGGAAGGGGACGTCCTCACCCACTGCAACACCGGGGCGCTCGCCACGGGAGGGGATGGGACGGCGCTGGCGGTGATCACGACGGCCTGGGCCGACGGCCGCCGATTCCGCGTCTGGGCGGACGAGACCCGGCCGTTGTTCCAGGGGGCCCGCCTCACCGCCTGGGAACTCGTTCAGCGCGGCATCCCGGTGACGGTGCTGTGCGACTCCGCCGCAGGTCACCTCCTCGCCACGGGGCGGATCGGCTGCTGCATCGTCGGTGCCGACCGGATCACGGCCGGTGGCGACACGGCCAACAAGATCGGCACCTACGGGCTGGCGGTGCTCGCGGCAGCCCACGGCGTGCCGTTCTACGTCGCCGCGCCGTCGAGCACGTTCGATCTCTCGATCGTCGATGGCACGGAGATCCCGATCGAGCACCGCGGGGCCGCGGAGGTCACGAGCCCCTGGGGGAGAGCGATCGCCCCGCCGGAGGCGGAGGCCTTCAATCCCGCCTTCGACGTCACGCCTGCCCGGCTGATCCGTGGGATCATCACCGAGCGGGGCGTGATCGCGCCGGTGACGCCCGACGAGGTGGCGCGGGTTCTCGGCGGGCGCTGATCGGCGCCCGCGGCCGGTCAGAGACTACGGTTTCGGGCCAGTTCAACGAGCGTCCGCACGAGGACGCCGGTGCCGCCGCCGTCGATCCACGGCCGGGGCTTCTCGGCGAACGCCGGGCCGGCGATGTCGACGTGGGTCCAGGGGATCCCGCCGACGAACCGCTCGAGGAACTTCGCGGCGGTGATCGCACCCCCCCAACGGCCGTCGCCGACATTCTTGATGTCGGCCACCTCGCCGCGGATCTGCTCGTCGTAGTCGGGATACATCGGCAACTGCCACACCGGCTCGCCGACGGTCCGCGCCGCGGCAGCGATCTGGTCGCACCAGCCCTGGTCGTTGGTAAACAGGCCGGCGACGTCGTGGCCGAGGGCCACCATGCAGGCCCCTGTGAGGGTCGCGGCGTCGATGATCTTCTGGGGAGCCATCTCGCGGACGACGTCGAGGACATCGGCGAGGACCACCCGTCCCTCGGCATCGGTGTTGTGGATCTCGATCGTCGTGCCGCTGCGGGCAGTGATCACATCGCCGAGCTTGTAGGCCGCCGGTCCGGTCATATTCTCCGCCAACCCGCAGACTGCGACGAGGTTGACCGGGAGCCGGAGGGCCGCGATCGTGGCGGCGGCGGCGACCATCGCGGCGGCGCCGGCCATGTCGCACTTCATCGTCAGCATTCCATCCGGTGGTTTCAGCGACAGGCCACCGGAATCGAACGTCACCCCCTTGCCGACGAGGGCCACCTGCGGGGGGCCGGCCGGCACGCCGGGTCCACGGTAGGAGAGTTTCACCAGCCGCGGGGCCCGGGAGCTCCCCCGGCCGACGGCGAGGATCGCCCGGCAGCGTTCCCGGTCGAGGCGGTGCTCGTCCCAGATTTCGATTTCCATCCCGGTCCGGCCGGCGACCGTGGCGGCAGCTTCGGCGAAGGTCTCGGGGTAGAGATCGTCCGGAGGCCTGTTGACCAGGCGCCGCGCCAGATTGACGCCGTCGGCGATCAACAAGCCGGTGGCAAGGGACTCTGGGGATACGCCGGCCCAGATCGTGGCCCCGAATCGGGTCCGCTTCTTGTCGGTGCGGTAGAGGTCCTGCCCGACCATGCCTGTCGCTGCCCCGGCGACCGCCTGCTCGGTGTGGCGCGACGTCCAGGCGGGATCGGCGACGAGGACAACCGTCTCCCGCTGACGGGCCGAGAGGTGTCGGGTGGCGGTGGCCGCGGCCCGGTAGAGCGTCCCCAGATCGGTGTTGCCGTCGGACCCTTGGGGCCCCAGTCCGACAACGACGATCTGCCCGGCTGCGACCCCGGCCGGGGCAAGGATCGGCACGCACTCGTAGCGCTTGCCAGTGATCTCGCCGGCGGTGGCGAGGCGCGAGAGGAGGCCGCCGGTGGAACGATCGATGCCGGCAGCGGCGCCGCCGATGCTTCCCTCGGTGACGAACACCACCAGAGCGTCGGCGCGGATCGATTCGGGGTGGGCCGACGGCTCGCAACGGAAGCCAAGGCGGGACTTGTCGGCGGCGAACTCGGTGGGCATGGCGGAATCCTCGGACGACCGGGAGGCGGAGGTGGGGGAGGGACCAACGGGAGCGGGACGGGGGCGACGGGCGCCCTCAGGCCCGAGCGGAGGGATGTTGTAGCGGTTTTTCACCGCGGGGGCACCCTCCGCCGAGCCACGGTTCGAGGAGGGCGAGCATCACCGGAAGGACGACGAGGTTGCCGGCGAGCCCGCCGAGCAGGGTCAGGCAGGTCAGCGCGCCGAACGACACGGTGGGGATGAATCCGCTCGTCGTGAGGGCGAGGAATCCGACGACGAGCGCCAGCGTCGCAAACACCATCGCCCGCCCGGCCGTCTGGTGGGCGACATCGAGCGCCGCGGGGAGCGTGTGGCCGCCGGCCAGTCTCCGCTTGAAGGCGACGAGCCAGTGGATCGAACTGTCGACCGAGAGCCCCATCGAGACGGCGGCGATCATCGCCGTGCCCATGTTGATCCGCTGGCCGAACCAGCCCATCAGCCCGAGGACGACGAAGATCGGCAGGGCGTTGGGGACGAGCGCCACCGTGGCCAGCAGGAGACTGCGGAAGGAGATGGCGAGAAGGAGGAAGATCCCCACGGCGGCGATCAGGAAGGTCGACCACTGATCGGTGAGCATCCGATCGACGAGCTTCGAGAGGAGAACGAAGAATCCCGTCACCTCCCCGCCGCCGCCCGGACCGGCAGGGAGCTCCTCGGCGACGATCCGCCGCACCGATTCGACGATCTGCCGCTTCGCCTCCGCCGGCTGCCGCTCCCGCGCCCGGAGCATCACCCGCAGCCATGTCGACCCATCCTCGGGATCGCGGCCGATGAGCGAACGGTCGAGCTGGGGGAGCTGTTGCCTGAGGAGCGTCACGGCGCTGCCGACGACCCAGTTGCCCAGCGGCGATGCGCCGGCGTTGTCGAGTGGCACGGGGGAGACCGCCGCAAGGACGTCGGCCACGCTCAGGACCTTCGTCAAAGCCGGCGCGGGCTTGCCGTCGGCCCCGGGGGCGATCACCTCCCGTCGCAACCGCTCCTCGAGGCGGTTGAGTCGGGCCACCGTCGCCCCGTCGATCGGTCCGCTCACCGGGACGAGCACGTCCCACACGCCGGCGCCGCCGAGTCGTGATTCGATCATCTCGTAGGAGCGGACAATTCCGCTCGAGCGGCGGAAGTTGCGGGTGAAGTCGGTTTCGACCTCGAGCCGTCCCATCCCCGCCATGCAGGCGGCCACGACGAGGGTCGCCCCGACCATGATCCTCCCCGGATGGCGGACGATCCGTCGCACGAGACCGTCGAGCCCGAGATCGAGCAGCCCCTCGCCCCAGGCCCGGCGGGGATCGGTGTCGAAGCGGCCGCCGAGGGCCAGTTGCGGGATGACCAGCGCCGCCGAGACGAGCACCATGATCGCCCCGACCGCGGTCATGATCCCGAAGTCGTGCACCGGCCCGACCCGGCTGGTGATCAGCGAGCCGAAACCGATCACGTCGGTGGCGATGGCGCCGATGACCGGCCAGAAGAGGAGGTGAATCGCCTCCTCGAGCGCCTGGCGGGGGGGGAGGCCGAGTTCGCGCTGGCGGCGGACTTCCACGATCACGTGGACCACCGTGGCGATGGCCACCACCGTAATCATCGCCGAGAGCATCGTCGACACCATCGTCAGCTTCATGCCGGCGACGGCGAGGACGCCCCGTGTGCTCCACAGGCCGAGGAGCACCACGGCGAGAGGCACGGCCAGCCAGCGAAGGCTGCGGAACGAGAGGAGGAGAACGGCACCGGCGAGGATGCCTGCCGACGTGCCGAGGAGATTGCCGTCGCGCTCGAGCATCGCAAAGCCGTCGCGGAGCATCACCGGCTCGCCGGCGACCGTACCGCCGGGAAGTTCGGCGGTCGCGGCCCGGACCGCATCAATCGCGTCGGCCCGGGTCACGCCGGCCGTCGTGCCGGCCGGTTCGAGGACGCAGACAACGGCCGCGGTCCGGTGATCGGCCGACACCGCATACCCCTCGAGGAGCGAGACGAGACGGCGGGCAGCGGGGTTGGTGTCGAGGTGGATGATCCCGGCGCCGAGCGGCGTGCTGGCGAGGCTCGTCGCGGACGCGATCCCGGGGATCTGCTCGAGCCGTTCGGTAATGTCGCGGAGCGTTCCGATCCCCGCGGGGGTGAGCAGGTCGGGTGCGTCGTAGGCGGCGAGCACCACTTCGCTCGAGCCGAAGGCCCGGGCGAGGCGGCGATAGGGGGGAAGCGCGGCGTCGGTGCGATCGAACATCGTGTCGATCGACCGGACGAACTCGAGCCGCCGCGACCGCTCCACCGAGACTCCACCGAGCGCGAGGGCGACGACGAACAACGCCACCCGGTGTTCGATGAGCCAGTTCGCCACGCGGCGGCTGACCGGCCGGTGGAGCGGCGACCGCGGTGAAGACGCCGCGGGGGCCGTTCGGGGGGGATCACCGGGAAACGACATCGCTGGGCCGGCTCCGTGGCGTCACGCCGACCCTCAGGGGCGACGGGGGCGGAAAGTGGGGGGGCGGGGAAGCGACACGGGGGGGACCGGGCATCGCCGGATGGAACGGGGATGCGGGCGGTTATGGGAGCCTGGACGGGGCGGCGGGAGGGCGGATGCCCGGCAGCCTGGGGGCTGCGGGCAACGCCGCTGACCGCAGGTCATCTTAGTCGCGCCGCCCAGGAGCGGTGGGGTAAACCTTCCGCTTCCCCCCAGACATCCCCATTGCCACAGCCCAGACCGCGTCGCCTCCGCGGCCACAGCGGTTGCCGCAGCCTCCCCGGCCCGCCAGGGATGTCGGCGCCATGGAACGGGGAAGGAGCGGGGGCCGCGTCGGTAAACCGTTCGATCATCGGCACTTGCGGACGCCTCCCGGGCGGCGCAACGCCTTGACCCCTGTCGGATCAGGCTCCTATAACCCGCGCCGTTTTTTGACGGACGTCCCTTTCCGACCCCCTCGCGGGCATCGCTTGCTCGACCACGTCACCACTTCCGCGTCCCTCCGTCGACACCGCCGCGCGCGGCACTGCCGTGCGCCGGCGCGCGGTGACGGCGCGCCGTGGTTGATGGCGATCGCGATGCTGGTGTTCGCGTGGCAGGCGTTGCCGGCTCTCGCGCAGCCGGAGGCGGCAGCCGGCGCGCTCTCCGCGCTTCCGGCGCGTGGCCTCGCCGCGGCGATTGCCGAGGCTTCGAGCATCGAGGTGCCGGCCGTCGATCCTTCCGAGGCGATTGCCATCCGGGCCGCGCAGGCCTCGCGGTGGACGGAGGGCTCCTACGACGTCTGGCATCTCACCGGCGGCGTGCGCATCGAACAGGGACCGACGATCGCCGAATCGCACGAGGCGGTCGTGTGGATCGAGCAGGATCCAGGCGCGCCGCTCTCGGCGGGCGACGACGGTGACGCCACCGATCGGTTTGCCGATCGGGATGGGGGCGGTGGCGTGGCCCTCCCGCCGCTCCGCGGCATGCTCGTGCGCATGGCTGGCAATGTCTCGGTGACCGCCGGAAGCGCTCCAGCGCCCGGGGCCGAGCCCGGATTGTCGACGGTCCGCGGCCCGCGCTGGACCGGCCGCTTCTGGACGCGACGGGATCCTCGACTCCAGTTTGCCAGCGTCGTGCCGTCGTCTGGCACGCCGCCGGTCTACGAGGCCGTCGCCGACGTCCCTGTGCCGGTCCGCCCGGCGGTCGGGAGCGACGATGCCGCGGCCGATGCCAACGGCGTCGAACAGGTCCAGTTCGTCGATCGCGATCGCGGCAACGATCTCGCGCAGTTCAGCGAGTTCGCCGCGCCCGCGCCGCCGACGGTGGCCGTGGCCGCGCCGGCTCGCCGTCTCCGTGCCTTCCCGCGTTCGAGCGTCCCGCTGTCAATCCGCTGGTTCCCCAGTCCGACCGGTGGCGAGTGGGTGGCGGTGATCACGTCGGGGGTCAACCTCGTCATCGACGGGGTCGACCCGGCCGGCCCCCTCGACATCGCCGCCGACCGCGTCGTCATCTGGACGCGGAGCGGCACCCAGCCCGATCTCGACGGCAACGCGGCGCAGTCGGCCGACACGCCGCTGGAGCTCTATCTCGAGGGGAACGTCGTCTTCCGCCAGGGGCAGCGCGTGGTCGAGGCGATGAGCATGTTCTACGACGTGCCCCGCTCCTCGGGCGTCATCACCGGCGCCACGGTGCTCACTCCCGTCGACAACTACGCCGGGCTCGTCCGGCTCCGTGCCGACGTCATCCGCCAAGTCGATCGGAGCCGGTTCGTCGCCCAGCGGACCGGCCTCACCTCGAGCCGGCTCGGGGTGCCGACGTGGGAGTTCCGCTCCAGGGAGCTCGAGTTCACCGACGAACAGGTGCCGCTGGCGGGGGGCGACGGCCAGCCGATGATCGACGCAGTGACCGGAGAGCCCGTGCTCGAGCATCAGCAGTTCGTCACCAGCCGGGGCAACACCTTGACGCTCGGCAACGTCCCGGTGCTGTGGTGGCCGGTGCTGGCGACGAATGCCAAGAAGCCGACCTTCTACATCAACAACGTCCAGGTGAAGAACGACCGCATCTTCGGCACGCAGTTGCTGACGAGCTGGGATGCCTTCCAGGTCTTTGGCTGGCGGCGGCCGCCGGACGGCGTCGACTGGGATTTCGACGTCGACTACCTCAGCTACCGCGGTGTCGGCGGCGGCACGTCGCTCCTCTACAACCGCCCCGATTTTCTTGGGCTAGGCTCGCCGGCCAACGGCGTCCTCGATGCCTGGATCATCGGCGACAGCGGCATCGACAACCTCGGCCTCTATCGCCGCGACTTCACCTATCCCAATGCCTTCCGTGGGCGGTCCTTCTGGCGCCATCGGCAGGATCTTGCCGGCGGCTGGCAGGCCCGCGGTGCAGCGGGCTGGATCAGCGACATGAACTTCCTCGAGGAGTATTACGAGGCGGAGTGGGAAGAAGGCTACGAGCAGCGGACCTGGTTCGACCTCCGCCGCCCCGTGGACAATCGGGAGCTGCGCCTCCTCACGAGCGTCCGCGTCGATCCGTTCTTCACCCAGACGGAGTGGTGGCCGCGCCTCGATCACTATTTTCTAGGGCAGCCGCTGCTCCGCGACGCGGTCACCTGGTACGAGCACAGCGGGCTGGCCTACGCTCGGCAGAATCTCCCCCAGACGCCGACCGCTGGCCAGGGGCTGCAGTACTGGACGACGCTTCCGTACGAGAACAACGTCATCGGCGAGCGGTTCTCCACCCGGCACGAACTCGATCTGCCCTTCCAGGCCGGGGTCGTGAAGATTGTCCCCTATGCCCTCGGCGAGCTTGCCCACTGGGGGCAGGATCTGACGCAGTCGCCC
The DNA here is from genome assembly GCA_947453375.1 of Planctomycetaceae bacterium. Lineage (GTDB taxonomy): Bacteria > Planctomycetota > Planctomycetia > Pirellulales > UBA1268 > QWOP01. Next base: position 15,047 of record CANGGT010000046.1, on the reverse strand, counting down.
CTCGACCGTGCTTATGGCCAGGTGGGGATCCGCTCGAGCGTGCCGATGTGGTCGGCGGACAATTCCGTCGAGAGCCAACTGTGGAATGTCCACGGCCTGGCCCACAAGGTCGTGTTCGAGGGGGAGTTCTCCTACGCCAACAGCTCGCAGGACATGAACCAGCTGCCGCTGTACGACCAGATCGACGACGACACCATCAATCAATACCGCCGCAACATCCCCTACTGGGATTACGGGGCTATTCCCGGGCAGCCGACGCCGCTCCCCTACGCGACCGTGTTCGGGCCGGACGGCAAGTACGACCCCCGCTCCTACCTCGTCCGCCGCGGCATGGGGAGCTGGGTGACCGGGCCGACGGAGATAGCCCAGGATCTCACCGCGTTCCGTCTCGCCGCACGGCAACGGTGGCAGACGAAGCGTGGCCCCGCCGGCAATCGGCGGATCATCGACTGGGTCACGCTCGACATCGACGGAGAACTGTTCCCGACGACCGGACAGAACTTCGGCCAGCTGATGGGGCTGTGGCAGTACGACTTCCGCTGGCACGTCGGCGATCGGACGACCGTCCTCTCCACTGCCGACGTCGACTTCTTCAACGGTGGCCAGCAGCTCTACACGGTCGGGGCCCTCCTCAACCGGACGCCGCGAGGCAGCTTCTACATCGGCTTCAACGAGTTCGGCGGTCCGATTGACGCCAGCGTGCTCGTCGGGTCGTACACCTACCGGATGAGCCCGAAGTGGGCGAGCTCCTTCGGCACGGCGCTCAATCTTCGCGGCATGAACATCGGCCAAAACTTCCAGCTCACGCGGATCGGCGAGTCGTTCCTGATGACGTTCGGCTTCAACGTCGACTACAGCCGCAACAACGTCGGCGTGACGTTCAACCTCGAGCCCCGCTTCCTGTCGCGGACGCAATTCGCCAGCCGGTCGGGCATCGATCTGCCGATGGCCGGAGCCTACGGGCTGGAGTAGCCGGGCCTCCGCGGCGTGATCATTTCCCCGGAAGGTCCCAGCAGGGATTGAACTCCCTGTCGGTCGACACGAGGCAGTTGGCGACCCGGGAGAGGAGGAGCAGGCTCGGACCGTCATCGGGGCGGGTCTGGAGGAGGCCGCCGAGGAGGTGGGCCGCCTCGTGGAAGTCGCGGTTCTCGAAGGCCGACAGTGCCCCCTCGTAGGCCCGCTGGAGCTCTCCCCAACCGGCGTCGTCGGTTCGGCCGAGCTCGTGAAGGACGACAGGCTCGGCGATGTTGACGACGCGCACCTGGCACACCCGTCGGCTCGCGAAGCCCTGGCCCATCAAGGAGCGGGTCGCGTCGGTCACGAGGATCCGCGAGCGGACATACTTCGTCGCCCCCTGAACGCGGCTGGCCAGATTGACGGTGTTGCCGAGGGGGCCGTATTTGAACTTGTGCCGTGAGCCGGTGTTTCCCACCCGGGCGACGCCCGAGTTGATGCCGATGCCGAGGTCCATCGTCTCGCCGAGCGTCGCCGCCCAGCGTTCGTTGATCCGCGGCACCGCGGCGAGCATGTCGACGGCCGTCCTGGCGGCGAGCGTGGCGTGATCGGGCTGGTCGACCGGCGCCCCCCACATCGCGATCAATTCGTCGCCGATGTAATCGACAAGGACACCGGAGTGGGCCAGGACGCAGTCGGAGAGCTCTCCCATCACGTCCCCGATCCAATCCATCGTCCCGGCCGGGCCGAGCCGTTCGCTGATCCGGCTGAAGCCCCGGATGTCGCAGAACAGGATCGAGACGTTCGCGTCGTGCCCGTCGAGGAGGTTGGGGCGGAGGGCGAGCTGTTCGGAAAGCTCACGGGTGAAGAACTGTTCGAAGGTCGCCCGCGACTGGCTCGCCGACGAGCGGGCGAGCGTCGCGCCCACCGATCCGGCGAGGAGTTGCACCAGCTGCGCCTCCAGCGGCGTGATCGGGCCCCGGGCGACGAGCCCCTGGGTCGTCCGGACGCCATAAAGGACGCCGATCACGTCGTCGTTGATCCCGAAAATCGGCGAGGCCACGCCTGATTCGATGTCCATCAGGCTCGCCCCTGCCCCGGAGCCGGAGAGCGATTCGATGTCGTCGAAGAACGTCCTTCGTTGATCGACGACTGCCTTGACGAGCGTCTGGCTGTAGCGGACCGTCGTCCGATCCGACTCGACGCCGCACCCGGCGATCGACCACTTCTCGCCCGACCGCAGCAGCACCAAGCCCAGGTCGAGGCCGACCAGATCGATCAGCGCCCGGGCCGCAGTGTCGTGAAACTCCCGCGACTCGCTCGACGTTTTCTGGAGCTCGATGATCCGTTCGAGCCACGGGCCAACTCCCGACGAGCCGTCGAGCGACGGCAGCGCCGTCCGCGGTTGCGCCGGGGCAGCCGCGACGGCGGCGCGATCGGGGGTGGGGAGGGAGCGGAGGCCGGGAGGAGGATCGGCCGCGACCGGGGGAAGCGTGACGGTGCCCGGAGAGGGAGCGGCTTGCGGAATCGATGTCGGGGGGGCCGCGGGGGACGAGGTCCGGGGCAAATGAGCGGTCGTTCCCCCCACCGCGACCGGGCGGAACTCGATCCGCGTCCGCCCCACCGTGACCGCCGCCGGCAGGGCGATATCGCGCGACTGGAGATGGAGGATCGGCGCGGTGTGGCCTTCGACGACCACCGGGGTGTTGGCGCTCAAGTTCTCCAGGCGGACGGAGCCGTCGGCGAGAGGATCGATGCGCAACTGGTCGCGCGACACCGTCTGATCGCCGGCGATCACGCAGCGCGGCAGTTCGCGCTGTGGGCCGCGGCCGAACTCGAGTGGCCCGGACGGGTGCTCGAACGCCGTTTTCTGGGCCGGATTGGAGATTTCAATGTGGAGAGCCATGGGCGGATTCCGGGACGGTCAGGCGAGCACCGGTCGGACGACCTCCCCTTCGAGGTCGGTGAGGCGGTAGTCGCGGCCAGCATAGCGGTAGGTGAGCCGGGTGTGGTCGAAACCGAGGAGGTGGAGCATCGTGGCGTGGAGATCGTGCGCCGAAACGGGGTTTTCTACCGCCTTGAATCCGAAGTCGTCGGTGGCCCCGTGGATCGTCCCCCCCTTCACCCCACCGCCGGCCATCCACAGCGAAAAGCCCCAGTGGTTGTGATCGCGCCCCTGGGAGGCCCCGGCGCCGTTCTGCCCCATTTCGACGCTCGGGGTGCGGCCGAACTCCCCCGTGCAGAGCACGAGAGTGCTGTCGAGCATGCCGCGGTCCTTGAGGTCGGTGAGGAGCGCCGCCAGCCCCTGATCACACTCCCCGGCCACCTTGCGGTGTTCGTCGCGGATGTTCGAGTGGCTGTCCCACGGCTGCATGCTGCCGTGCCAGGTCTGGACGAAGCGCACCCCCCGTTCGACGAGCCTGCGCGCCATGAGGAGCTGCCGGTTCTGCGGCCCCTCTCCGTACATCTTCAGGATGTGGGCCGGCTCCTGGCGGACGTCGAAGGCATCGGTCGCCTCGAGTTGCATCCGGTAGGCGAGCTCGAAGGAACGGATCCGCGCCTCGAGGGCGGCCTCCCCGGGGCGATTCTCGAGATGGCTCGCGTTGAGCGAGCGGAGGAGGTCGAACTGTTCCCGCTGGCGATCGGGGCCCAGACGCGGATTGCGGATGTGGTCGATGAGCTCGGCGGGGTTGGTCTTCGAAGTGTCGACGTGCGTGCCCTGGAAGGCTCCCGGGAGGAAGGCGCTGCGCCAGTTGCCCGCCCCACCGACCGGCATCCCGCCTGGCACCAGCGCGATGAATCCGGGGAGGTTGTCGTTCTCCTGCCCCATCCCCCAGGTGAGCCAGGAGCCGAAGCTGGGACGCACCTGCCGCATGTGGCCGGTGTTCATCAGCATCAGCGACATCTCGTGGTTGGGAAGCTCGACGTGCATCGAACGGATGACGGCGAGTTCGTCGGCGAGCCGGGCGAGGTTTGGAAAGAGATCGCTGATCGGGATGCCGCTTTGGCCGTGCCGGGCGAAGGTGAACGGCGAGGGGAGGGCCACGCCGGTCTTGCGCTCGGTCTGGAGGTTGTCGTAGGGAAGCGTTTGGCCCCCACGGGCCTGAAGCTCCGGCTTCGGGTCGAAGGTGTCGACCTGCGACATGCCGCCGTTCAAGAACACGTGGATCACCCGCTTCGCCCGGGCGGGGAAGTGGGAGGGGAGGGAGCCGGCAAGCCCATCGCGGGCGAGGAGCCCGGCGAGCGCGAGCGACCCGAAGCCCATGCCGCTCGAGCGGAGGAAATCCCGGCGGGAAGCGTGCATGGAAACGACACCCTGTGGCTGGTGGCAACGGGCCTCTGCGGGCCGGCCGCGGCGGATCATGGTCGCCACGGTCGCTCAGTCGACGAAATGAAACTCGTTGGCGGCAAGGAGGACATGGGCCAGGCGCTGCCACGGAATGTCGGCCGCGGCGCCCGACTCGAGGGAAGCGACCTGCTTGTGAACGAAATCGAGAGCGGCGGACGTCTCTGCCTGGGAGGGGGAGCGCGAGAAGGCGCGGCGGTAGAGCCAGGCCACGCGTCCGGCGTCGTCGGCCGATCCGGCACGGAGGCTCGCGGCAGCGAAGGCCACGGCCCGGTCCTGGATGAAATCGGAGTTGAGTGCGAAGAGGGCCTGTTGCGGGATCGTCGTGTCGGGGCGGCGGGCGGTGCAGGCGGCGGGGTTGGCGCCGTCGAACGTCCCGGAGAGCGGGGAGAGAATGTCGCGATTGACGAAGCCGTAGACCGTCCGCCGGGGGACGATCGGCGTCGCCGCGAGATCGACCGGCGGGCCACCGGCGGTGGTGTCGAGCTCCCCCGAGACCGCAAGCATCGCGTCGCGCATCGATTCCACGTCGAGCCGCCGGCGCGGCATCCGCCAGAGCAATTCGTCGTCGGCGTCGAGCTGCCGCGCCACCGGATCCTCGACCGCGGCGGTGCGGTAGGCATCGGAGAGCATGATCCGCCGATGGAGGGCTTTGAGCGACCAGCCGTCGTCGCGGAACGTCTCGGCAAGGTGGTCGAGGAGTTCGGGGTGGGTGGGGGGACGGCCGCGGGTCCCGAAATCGTCGGGGGTGCGGACGAGCCCTTCGCCGAAGTGGTGCTGCCAGGCCCAGTTGACGAGGACGCGGCGGACGAGCGGATTGTCGGGTGAGACGAGGGCTGCTGCGAGGCCGAGTCGGCGTTTGCCGGGCGTGAACGGCCCCGCATCCGGGGCCGATAGCGCCACCGGAAAGCGGGCCTCGACGACGGGGCCACGGTTGAGCGGATTGCCACGATGGAGGAGCCGAGTGGCTGGCGCATCGTCCCGCTCCTCGAGGGTCATCGCCCGGGGGGGGGAGCCGGGAGCACCGAGATGGAGCTCATGGATCGCGCCGGCTTTTCCGGCGAGCGTGTCCTGGACGGTGCGGTTGAGGAGGGTCTTGGCGAGCGCGTCATCGATCGCCGTCGGCGTGCCGGGGGCGAAGAGATGGTGGCGGAGTTGGCGGCGGATCGGACTGTTGACGACGAGGTGCCGGGGATCCTCGTCGGTGACGATCCCTTCCCCGATGCCTTCCGCCGCCGCCGCGGCGAGGCCTTCGAGCCACTCCCGCTGGGCGGTGGCGAAGACGGCCCCGTAGGCGTCGGCGACGTCGGCGAGTGTGGCGGCCTTGCGCTCCGAAAGCGCCGCGAGGACGAGCGGATTCCACTTCGGCGTCTCCTCGCCGAGGCCGTTCCGCGCGGCCGCGGCAGCCGGGTCGCCGTTCTCCGTGGTGAGCGCGGCGACGATCTCGGCGCACCGCGGCTGGAAGTCGGCGGCAGGGAGGTCGCGGACCTTCACCCAGGGACCGAAGACGGGATCGTCGCCGGGCATCGTCGCCAGGTAGGCACGCCAGCGATCGAGGAGATGGGGGCGGACGTCGTCGGTGCGGAAGGAGAGGAACGCCGAGGTGAGATCCTGCTCCGGCGTCCCCTTGGCGAGTTCGCGGAGATAGAGGCCCACCTGCATCCGCAGCCGCCCCTGCATGACGGCGATCTGGTCGCGGGCCATGTCGTCGCGGATCGTCCGGCGGCGCTCGAGTTCGCGCCGGTAGTCGGCGAGCGCCGGCGTCTCCTCGGGGGTCCCGATGACCGGCGGGAGTTCGGGGGGGACGCTGGGGGCGAGGGTGGCGGCGAGGGCGTAGTAGTCGCTCGCCGTAACGGGATCGTACTTGTGGTCGTGGCAGCGGGCGCAGGCGATCGTCAGCCCCATGAATCCGCGACTAACGACGTCGATCTGGTCGTCGAGGAGGTCGTAGCGGTTGCGGAACTGCATGCCGATCGTGAGGAAGCCGAGGCCGGCCAGCGCCGGGTCGTTGGCGGCGAGCCCCATCTGGTCGGCGGCGACCTGCTCGGTGATGAACCGATCCCAGGGGACGTCGCCGTTGAACGACCGCACGCAGTAGTCGCGGTAGGTGTAGGAGAAGGGGAACTTCGTGAAGCCGATGGCACTGCCGCCGTGGGTGTCGGCATAGCGGGCGATGTCGAGCCAGTGGCGCCCCCACCGTTCGCCATAGCGGGGGGAGGCGAGGAGGCGATCGACGACGCGGCCGAAGGCCTCGTTCTCTGGAGCGGGATCAGCTTCGAAGGCCTCGACGTCCTCCCAGGCAGGCGGCAGGCCGGTGAGATCGAACGTCGCCCGCCGGATCAATTCCCGCCGGGAGATACGGGGGGGCTCGGCGACCCCACGCGTCTCGCGGGCAGCGGCGAGGAAGCGATCGATGTCGGTGCTCGCCGGTCGGGTCGTGACGGGGACCGGCGGGCGGCGGATCGGTGCAAACGCCCAGTGCCCCTCGTACGGCGCGCCGGCCTCGATCCAGCGGCGGAGGGTGTCGATCTCGGCGGCCGTCAGTCCTGGCCCCTTCGCAGGGGGCGGCATGCGCAGGTCGGGATCGGTCGCGAGGATGCGGCGGACGAGTTCGCTCTCGTCGGGGCGACCGGGGAGCACGGCCTGCGGCTTGGCCCCCTCCTCGGTGTCGAGCCGGAGGTCCCCCTGGCGCGATCCGGCGTCGAGGCCGTGGCATTCGAGGCAGTGTTCGGCGAGGATCGGGCGGACGTCGCGGTCGAAGCGGACCTCCGCCGCGCGGGCGATCGAACCGGGGCCCTGGGCGCCGGCCAGCACGAGGACCGCCGTCAACGCCGAGGCGAGGACGGGGAGACGCGACGGCGTTCGGGGGGCCTTCATGACGATGGATCCTGCGGGAGGGACCCCGCCATTTTACCCTCGAACAAACCCCAGACGACGAAGAGTGCCGCAAGGAGCCCGTACGCCAGGGCCATTTCAATCGGTCCCCGCCCCGTGGCCGCCTCGGGAAGGGGCTCGAGATTCCAGGGGAGGAACAGCCGGCCGTCGGGATAGGGGGAGTGGATGATCCCGAAGAGCGTGAAAAGCCCCGCCGCTGCAGCCCAGGCCCCCGCCTGCCGGAGCCGGCGGTCGACGAGGGCCGCGGTCATGCCCGCCCAGAGAAGGCTCGTGACGATGAACCCGGCGGAGAGCATCCGCATCGTGTGGAGGTCGCGGGCGAGCGCGGCATCCGGCTTCGCTCCCGCGGTGAGGAGGTTGTCGGCCTGGAGCGTGACCAGCGCCGCCAGGGCCGGCACGCAGGCGATCGCCACGGCGGGGAAGTGACGCGCCGGGGTGGCATGGAAGCTCTGGGCCGTGATCTCGAGACCGATGAACACGAGGATCGGATAGACCGCCGCCGGCGGCAGCGCCTGATAGATGTAGGCGAAGGTGCCGGTGAGCCCGGCCAGTCCGATCACGGTGGCGGTGGCCAGGGTGTAGGCGGCTCGCCCTCCCATCGCCTTGTAGGCCGGGTGGCCGATGTAGGGGGTGGTCTGGATGACGCCCCCACAGGCGCCGGCGAGGATCGTCGCGATCGCCTCGACGCCGATCACCGCCCCGGTGTCGTACTCGTCTCCCGCCGCGGCAGCGCTCTCCGTGCAGTCGATCCCCCCGACCACGGTGCCGAGGGCGAAGGGGATGACGATGGGGAGATATTTCACCGTGTCGGGCCAGCCCTCGAGCCATTCCAGCCGCAGGGCCGAGAGCCACTCCTGCGGCCAGAGCGCCGCGGCGGGATCGAGCGATGTATGAGGGGCTCCCTCGATCCAGCCCGCAGCCGTGCCGATCAGATGGATCCCCCAGCCGACGATCAGCGCCGCCAGCGCCCCCGGGATGCCAAATGGGAGTGGGATCCGGGCGGTGAGTGTGGCAAGGACGATGCCGAGCGAGAGGAGGCCGACCAGCGGCGACTCGAAGACATCGAGGAGCGGAAGGAACGTGATCAGTACCAGCGCGACCGCCGTGAGGCTGCCGAGGAGCGCCGCCCGGGGAATGAGCCGGCGGATCGGACCGGCGACGAAGCTGCAGGCGAGTTTGAACAGGCCGCTGGCGACGATGGCACACATCCCCACATGCCAGGCATGACGGGCCGCGGCCGTGACCACCTCCGGGGGAGCGTCGGCAGGGCCGCGGGCGGCGAGGAAGGCCGGGCCGATGACGAGGAACACCATCCCGAAGGTGCTCGGCGTGTCGAGGCCGAGGGGCATCGCGGTCACGTCCCCCCGGCCGGTCTGCCGCGCCAGCCGGAAGGCGAGCCAGGTGAAGAGGAGATCGCCGACCACGACCCCCACCGCCGTCCCGGGGACGAAATGGGACAGGGCGAAGTCGACGGGGTATTGGAAGACGGTCGCCAGGAGGGAAACGGCGAGAACGAGGTCGGCGAGGTTGTCGAGGGCGAGGCCGAAGAAGGCGTTGATGTCCCCCGGGGCCGCCCAACGGTAGGAGTTCCTCCCGAGATTTTGGGCCGGGCGGAGGGGCGCGGAGCGTCCGGGAGAGGGGGAGTTGGATGTCATCGGGGGCTGGCTGGCGGAGAAGGGGGGCAGGGCAGCCGGCCGATCCACCCGGCCACCGGTCCGGCGGCCGGGTCGGGGCCGCAACTTCGCGGCAGGTAGGATGGGCCGACTATACTCCAAGGGGCGGATTTCCGGGGGGGCCCGATCCCCCTCCGACTTTTTTCAGCCCGGCTTGCGAACCCGGTTCCCCTTCACGCCGTAGTGCCGATGGTTGCACACGATTCTCATTCCCGTTCCGGAGAGACTCCAGCCGGCCGTGTTCACGGCGATGGCCCTTCGTCCGCGGTGCGCCCCAAGGGGGCAACTGCTGCCAGGGGTGCGGTGGTCGACCGGGAACCGGTCGCTGCCGGCGCGGTGAACGTTGTCGACAGGAGCGACGGTGGGAGAGAAGGGGGCCCGACCGATGAGGAACTGCTCCGGCGGTTCCGCAGCGGTGGGGATGAAACCGCCTTCGAGGCGCTTGTGCACCGTTACGAGCAGGAGTTGTTCAGTTACCTCCGCCGCTATCTCGGCAGCGCCGAAATGGCGGAGGATGTGTTCCAGGCAACGTTCCTGCAGGTGTATCTCAAGAAGGAGGGATTCGAGGAGGGCCGACGGTTTCGACCGTGGCTCTACACGATCGCCACGAACCAGGCCATCGACGCCCAGCGTCGCAATCGTCGGCACCGCATGGTCAGTCTCGACCAGCGCACCGGCGACGACGACGTCGGCGCCTTGGTGGAGATGCTCGCGGGGCGTGACCAAACCGCCGATGATCGGATGGCGGGCGAGGAAGCGAAGGAATGGGTGCGGTCGGCGGTCCAGGACCTGCCGGATGCCCTCAGGAGCGCGCTGGTTCTCGTCTACCACCAGGGGATGAAGTACCGCGAAGCGGCGGACGTCCTCGGCATCCCGGTTGGCACCGTCAAGAGCAGGCTCCACTCGGCGCTGCTGAAGCTCAATGAATCCTGGCAGGCTGGCGGAAAGAGTCTCTAGACGGAGGGCGTATCCGACGCGTGGCGACGGGGCGTCCCCGGATCCACACGAGCGAGCAATCATCATGCGAGACGATCTGGTCGGCTATCTGATCGGGGCCCTTGACGCCCCCGACTCCCACCGCGTCGAGGCGATGCTCGCCGATCCGCAGTCGGGAGACACGTTACGCCGCGATCTCGATCTCCTCCAGCGATCGATGTCGCGACTCGAAACCGATCGCGAGCCGTATCCGGCGCCGGCCGGGCTGGCAACGCGGACGCTCGAGATGATCGCCGCCCGGAAGACCGGCGCCCCACACGACGAACCCCTGGCTTCCTCCCCGCCCGCTGCCGCACCGGGGCGTTCCCGGGCAGAGCCCGCCGACGCCCCCTTTCGGGGCTCTTTTCCCGCCGACAAGCGGTCGCGTCCCCATGCCCGCGGCCATCACGGCCAACGCCACCGCAGCACTGCCGAAGGCCGCTCGTCCACGATGACGCCGGAGCGGTCGGGAGCCCATGTCGGATCGCCGCTGGCCTGGCTCGACAAGGCGATCCTCGCCGCCACGGCGCTAGCCGCCTGCATTCTTGTGATTCCCGGTCTCAGCCTCCTCGTCGACGACGCCCGGAAGACGCAGACGGTCCGGAAGCTCGGGAAGGTCGGTGGCACGCTCCAGGAATACGCCGCCTCGCACCGAAAGTATCCCTCGCCCCCCGAGGCCGGCCCGATGTCCCGCGCCGGGCTCTACGCCCCCACGCTCGTTTCCGAGCACCGCATCACCCGCGACGATGGCATGCTGCTCTCACCCGGGTCGGCGCTCGCCGTGAAAGGCGCTCACCGGATTCCGACGGTCGACGAGTTGAAGGCCGCCATCGGTACCGCGGAGTTCGACGAGATGGTGCGGACGATGGGGGGCGATTTCGGTTACACGCTCGGCCATCGCGATCCGATGGGACGCTTGGTGCCGATCCGGCCGCTCCACCGCGGGCACCACCCGATCATGGCCGATGCGCCCGATGACAGCTGCGAGCGGAGCGGCAATCATCCCCAGGGAATCCATCACATCCTCTTCGAGGATGGAGGTGTGAAAACGGTGGCCGAGGCCGACCTCCACGGCGGAGATCATCTCTTCCGCAACCATGACGGCCACACGGCCGCCGGCAAGGATGCCGAGGACGCCGTCATCGGCGGCTCCCACCATCAGCCCTGAGGATCCGGCCCGGCTGAATTGGGTTGGCCGCCGCCGCGAGGGGCGGCGGGCTCAGCCGACGAACCAGGTGGCGATCCAGTAGAGGCCACCGGAGAGGGCCATCGCCACCGGGAGCGTGAGCACCCAGGCAAGTGCGATTTCCTTCACGGTTTCGGCCTGGATGCCCGACTTGTTGGCCCACATCGTTCCGGCGATCCCGGAGGAGAGCACGTGCGTCGTGCTCACCGGCATGCCGAGATTGTCGGCCATGGCGATCGTCGTCGCGGCCACAAGCTCCGCCGCGCCCCCCTGGGCGTAGGTGAGATGCTCCTTGCCGATCTTCTCGCCGACGGTGACGACGATCCGCTCCCAACCGAACATCGTGCCGAGCCCGAGGCAAATGGCCACGCCCCACTTCACCCATTCCGGGACGTATTCGACCGGCTTGGCGAGTTTGCCGGCGAGGCCCTTGAGGATCTTCCGCCGGTCTTCCGTGATCTGGTCGCCGAACTGCCGCACGAGCGTCCGCACGGAGGCCCCGAGCTCGACAAGCTGGGTGCGGAGATTCCAGCGGTCGTCGCTCGAGAGATCCTTGAAGGCATTGCGACCTTCGAGGGCGGCGATCACCGAGGCTGCCAGGGGGACCGGGTCGAGGGTAGCGAGAACGACGTCGCTCTGCGGGTAGGGATTGAGGAGGTCGTCGAGCGACGAGTTCTCGAGAGAGGCCTCGGCGGCGGAGACGACGTCGGAGCGGGAGATCCGCTCCACTCTCGCATTGGCGAGGTGCTGCTCCTTGAGGACCGTCATCAGGTTTGCAAGGTCGGGCTTCTCGAGCTCGGCCTTGAGCTCCTTCGCCGCCACGACGGTCGCTTGGAGATCATCGCGGCTGGCATCGAGATTGAGGGCGTAGGTCGCCGGCACGATGCCGATGAGCACGAGCATGATCAGCCCCATCCCCTTCTGGCCGTCGTTGGAGCCATGGGCAAAGCTCACGGCGGTGCAGGTGCTGATGAGGAGGGCGCGGATCCAGCCCGGGGGCGGCTTGTCCCCATCGGGCGGCTGGTAGAGCTCCTTTGCGGGGATGAGAGCCTTGCAGAGAAGGAGGAGGCCGGCGGCGAGGGCGAAGCCGATCAGCGGCGAGAGGATGAGGGCCATGCCGACCTCGCTCGCCTTGTGCCAGTTGATTCCCTTGGCGAGCGAGCCGTTTTCGAGGAGTGAGTTCATCATCCCCACCCCCATGATCGAGCCGATCAGGGAGTGCGAACTCGAGGCGGGGAGGCCGCGGTACCAGGTGGCGAAGTTCCAGATGATCGCCGCCCCCAACAGCGACAGCACCATCGCCAGGCCGCGGCCGGTCTTGATGTTGACGAGGAGATCGACCGGGAGGAGGTGGACGATGCTGAAGGCGACGCCGATCCCGCCGGCGTGGACACCGATGAAGTTCCAGATCCCCGACCAGACCACCGCCCAAGTCGGCTTCATCGACTTCGTGTAGATGACCGTGGCGACCGCGTTGGCCGTATCGTGGAAGCCGTTGATGCACTCGAAGCCGAAGGCGATGACAAGCGCGATCAGAAGCAGGATCAGCTGGCCGCTGCCGAGCGACGAGAAGGCTTCGAGCAGTTCCACGGTCGGGCCTCGTCTGGGGGACGCAACGGTGCGGGGTAGGCGACGCTCCGGCCATGCCGGCCGGGCGACTCGCTGGCCCTGGACGAAAGATCAGCCGATCGCTTCGATCGCGGCGTTGGCCACGCCCTCGGCCGTGATTCCGAAGTGCTTGTAGAGCGCCGGGGCGGGGCCCGACGCGCCGAAGCCGGTCATCCCGACAAACCGTCCCTTCGTGCCGATCCACTTCTCCCAACCGAAGCCGCAGGCAGCCTCGCAAGCCACCCGGGCCGTCACGGCTGAGGGGAGGACGCTCTCGCGGTAGGTGGCATCCTGCTCGGCGAAGAGTTCCCAGCTCGGCATGCTCACGACGCGCGGCTTGTGCCCCTTGTCGCGGAGGATCGCGGCGGCCTCGAGGCAGGTGGTGACCTCGCTGCCTGTGCCGATGAGAATGCAGTCGGGCTTTCCCCCGGCGGCATCCTCGAGGACGTAGGCGCCGCGTGCGGTGCCGGCGGCCGGAGCGAACTTCGTCCGGTCGAGCGTGGGGAGATTCTGCCGGGAGAGGACGAACACCGCGGGGCGGTGCGGCCGTTCCATCACCACGCGCCACGCCTCGGCCACTTCGTTGGCATCGGCAGGGCGGAGGACCGTGATCCCCGGCACGGCGCGGGCGCTGGCGAGCTGCTCGATCGGCTGATGCGTGGGACCATCCTCACCGAGGCCGATCGAATCGTGCGTGAGGACGTAGATCACGCCGAGATCGCCGAGGGCCGAGAGCCGAAGGGCCGGCTTGAGGTAGTCGAGGAACACGAAGAAGGTCGCGCAGTACGGTCGCAGCCCCGACAGCGCCATCCCGTTGCAGGCCGAAGCCATGCCATGCTCGCGGATACCGAAATGGAAGTTGCGGCCGCCCGGCTCGCCAGGGCCAAACTCCCCGGCGCCGGCGACGAACGTCATCGTCGACGGGGCGAGATCGGCCGAGCCGCCGAGGAGCCACGGCACCGCGCCGCTGATCGCGGAGAGCACCTTACCGGAGGAGACGCGGCTGGCGAGCCCCTTGGCATCGGCCGGGAAGGTCGGGATCGCCTTCTCCCAGCCGGCGGGGAGCTTGGCGGCGAGGAGGTGGTCGAGTTCGGCGACCTGCTCGGGGGAAGCCTTCGTGGCGGCGGCCCGGGCCGACTTCCAGGCTGCGTGGGCCGCGGCGCCGCGGTGCCCGAGCGTGGCGGTGAAATGCTCCTTGACGCCATCGGGGACGAGGAACTGCGCATCGGCCGGCCAGCCGTAGGCCTGCTTCGCCCCCTTGATCTCCTCCGCGCCCAGCGGGGCGCCGTGCGATTCGTGCGAGCCGGCCTTCTTCGGGGCGCCGTAGCCGATCTGGCTCTTGACGATGATCAGCGTCGGCCGCTTCGTCTCGGCGCGGAAGGCCTCGAGGGCGCGCTTCAGCGAAGACGTGTCATTGGCATCGGCGACATGCTCGACGCGCCAGCCGAGCCCCTCGAAGCGCTGGCCGACGTTCTCGGTGAAGGCGAGGTGCGTCTCCCCTTCGATCGTGATCTTGTTGTCGTCGTAGATCCAGCAGAGGTTGGCGAGCTCGAGGTGACCGGCGATCGAGGCCGCCTCGGCGGCCACGCCCTCCATGAGATCGCCGTCGCTGCAGAGGACGTAGGTGTCGTAGTCGAAGAGGGTGCGGCCGGGGGCGTTGTAGCGGGCGCCGAGCCAACGGGAGGCGATCGCCATCCCGACGGAGTTGCCGCAGCCCTGGCCGAGCGGCCCGGTGGTCGTCTCGATCCCCGAGGTCATGTGGTGTTCGGGGTGGCCGGCGCAGACGCTGCCGATCTGCCGGAAGCGGCGGATGTCGTCGAGCGACACAGCCGGCTCTTCGGTGTGGCCCCGGCGGATGCCGGCCAGATGGATGAGCGAATAGAGGAGCATCGACGCGTGGCCGCAGGAGAGCACGAAGCGGTCGCGATTGGGCCAGGCAGGGTCTGCCGGGTCGTAGCGGAGGAAGTCCTTCCAGACGGTGTAGGCGACCGGCGCCAGCGCCATCGGGGTGCCGGGATGGCCGCTCTTGGCGGCTTCGACCGCGTCCATCGACAGGGTGCGGATGGTGTCGATTGCGAGACGGTCGATGTCGGAGGCCATGAACGGGTCCTAAAAAGTGGCGTGGGCGGAGCGGCGAAGAGTCTAGAATCGTGCGGGAAGCGGCGTCAACGAGAGAGGTGGCGGCGATATTCTTCGTCGAGTTGCGGATAGGTGCGGCGGCAGAGGCTCGCGAGGGTGTCGGGGGAGACCGACCCGGTGTAGACCCGCTCGAGGTATTCCAGGAAGGCCTCGCGGTAACGCCCCTCCTGGCCGTTGATGAAGAAGTCGGCGAGCCCGGAGATCTGGCTGTAGATCTGAGGGAGGCGCTGGTCAGCCTGGAGCTCCCGGCGACCGAGGCCGGCAAGCTCCT
>CANGGT010000045.1 GCA_947453375.1 Planctomycetaceae bacterium | reverse complement strand
TCTCGACGTGCTGCTCCTTGATCGCTCGGACGCCGGTCACGGGATTGAGGCCCTGATTGGCGAGGGTCGCTCCGAGGAGGGCCAGATCGGCACAGGTCACCGAGATGGCGCACTGCCGGAAGTACGCATCCACCGTCGCGGTCGGATCATCGACGAGAACGTCGAAGTTACGGAGCAGGTGGCCGATGGCCCGATTGCGGTGCCCTGTTCGACTTTCCGACTCGTACACGTCCCGGTCGATCTCCATCGGCCGACCGCTGTAGCGGGCGAACATCTCGAGGATCCGCTCGATCCTGTGTTCCGGTGAATCGGCCACGATCTGTCCCGTGGTGGCGATCGCCCCGGCATTGATCATCGGGTTGAGCGGGCAGCCGGTCACCTTATGGAGGCTGATCGCGTTGAAGGCATCGCCGCTCGGCTCGACCCCGACCTTCGTGAGGATGGCCCCGGCACCATGATCGTCGAGGGCGAGACCGTAAACGAACGGCTTGGAGATCGACTGAATCGTGAAGCTCTGCCGCGAATCCCCCACCTCGTAGACATAGCCATCGGTGGTGGCGATGCAGATCCCGAACAGTTCCGGATCGGCTTTCGCAAGCTCCGGGATGTAGGTGGCGACCTCCCCCTCGCGGTAGTCGGCGTATCTCGCCCGGAGCGCGTCGAGGAACGACTGAATCGGCGAGAGGCTGTGGGCGGTGGGCATGAAAGGACCCCAAGGGAGTACGTCGTGATGCTTGGCGATGCCGGCCGCCCGCCGACGAGTTCGTTATACCTGCCTGGCCCCTCCGAGCCAGCCAAGCCCCGTCTCCGTGCCCGGGAGCCGCCCGGATCGGTGCCGGGGCGCGGAGCAGGGTAGACTCCGCTCCCTCCAAAGAGCCGGGGCGTCGATTTCGCCACCGGACGACGACACGGGACTCGAGAACCAAAGGGAGGGGGCATGACGCGCGACGGGATGATTCCGGGGAACGCTTCCCCGACCAGGACGACCGGTCCCCAGGCCCCGTCCGGGGGCACGCCGGAGGCGACGGGCACGCGGCATGTCGTCCTCGCGTTTGCCGTCCTTTTGGCGGTGATCACCTACGTTGACCGGGTCTGCATCTCGCAGGCAGCGCCACAGATGCGCGAGGACCTCGGCCTTTCGAAGGAGCAGATGGGCTGGGCGTTTTTCGCCTTCTCGATTGCCTACGCGAGCTTCGAGATCCCTGGCGGCTGGCTCGGCGACCGGATCGGCCCGCGGGCCGTCCTGATGCGCGTCGTCTCGATGTGGTCGGTGTTCACGGTCCTCACCGGCTGGGCGTGGAACTTCTGGTCGCTGCTGACGTTCCGGTTCCTGTTCGGCGTCGGCGAGGCGGGCTGCTTCCCCAACCTCGCCAAGGTCTTTTCTCTCTGGCTCCCCGGCCACGAGCGCGTCCGGGCCCAGGGGATCATGTGGCTGTCGGCCCGCTGGGGAGGCGCGTTCACACCGCTGCTGGTCGGCTGGATGCTCTCGAAGGACCACCTCGGCCTCCACTACAAGTGGACGTTCCTCCTCTTCGGGCTCCTCGGGGTGGTGTGGGCGGTGCTGTTCTGGAGCTGGTTCCGCGACAACCCCCGCCATCACCGCAGCGTCAACGCCGCGGAGCTGGCGATCATCGGCGATTCGGCCGACCGCCAAGTGGGGCACGGGGCAGTCCCGTGGAGGCTGTTTCTCGGAAGCCCGAGCGTGTGGCTCCTCTGGCTCCAGTACTTCTGCCAAAACTTCTCCTGGTATTTCTACATCACGTGGATGCCGACTTTCCTCAAGGAGACGTTCCCCGACTTCACCGACATGCAGCGCGCCCTGGCTGGCTGCGTGCCGCTGTTCTTCGGCGGGATCGGCTCGTTCGTGTCGGGATCGATCGCAGCCAGCCTCGCCGATCGACTCGGCAGCACGGCGCGGGCCCGGCGGACGCTCGGCTGCACGGGCTTGTGCGGGGCGGCGGCGATGCTCCTCCTCTCGGTGTGGCTGCAGCAGCGCGCGGAATCGGGCGGCGTGGCCCTGTTCGGCATTGCGGCGCTGCTGGCGATGGGGCTGGCGAGCTTCGGCAACGATCTCTCCATGCCGGGGAGCTGGGGGGCCTGCATGGACATCGGCGGGAAGCACACCGGCTCGCTCGCAGGGAGCATGAACATGATGGGGAACTTCGGTGGCGCGCTCTCGCCGGTCGTCGTCCCCCCGCTCCTGACGGCGTTCGCGGCGCCGGGCTCCGCCGACCCGAATTGGTCGGTCGCCTTCCTGCTCTTCGCGGCAGTCTATGCCGTCGGCGGCGTGGCCTGGCTGTTCATCGACCCGGTCACCGCGCTCGGGGGCGGGGATCACGACTGACTCTGTCGCTCACCCCAGCGAGGCGCGGAAGTCGTCGGCCTGGCGGCGGATGGTGCGCAGCTCGCCGGCATCCTTGCGATCGAGATTCTTCAACTGCATCGACATCCGGGGATTGGCTTTCAGCAACGCCGCGTGGCGGGCGAGAAAGTCCCAGTAGAGGGTCGTGAACGGGCAGGCGTCGGGGCCGGTCGCCTGCTTCGGCTCGAACCGGCAGCCCCGGCAGGCGTTGCTCATCCGCTCGATGTAGGCGCCGCTGGCGCAATAGGGCTTCGAGGCCATCACGCCGCCGTCGGCGAACTGGCTCATGCCGAGCGAGTTGGGTAGCTCCACCCACTCCACCGCGTCGACGTAGACGGCGAGATACCAGCGGTGCACCTCCTGCGGCCGCACTCCGGCAAGCATCGCGAACAGCCCCGTCACCATGAGCCGTTGGATGTGGTGGGCATAGCCGTGGGTGAGGGTCTGCGCGAGGGCGTCGCGGAGGCAGTTCATCTCCGTCGTCGCCGTCCAGTAGAAGGCCGGCAGCGGCAGGCTGGCGCCGAGGGCGTTTCGCGACTCGTACTCCGGCATGAAGTGCCAGTAGACGCCACGGACATACTCCCGCCACCCGATCACCTGGCGGATGAATCCCTCCGCAGCCTCAACCGGCACTTTTTCTTCCCGCCAGGCTCGCTCGGCGCCGGCCACCACGTCGCGCGGGTCGAGGAGCTTCAGATTCATCGCTGCCGCGAGGCGCGAATGGTAGAGCCACGGCTCGCCGGTCCAAATGGCGTCTTGATAGCGGCCGAAGGAGGGGAGCCGGTGGACGAGGAAATCGTCGAGCGCCTCGCGGGCCTCCTCGGGTGTCACCGGCCAGTCGAACGCCTCGAGACTCCCCGGATGATCGGCAAAACGCGTTTTCACCAGATCGATCACACCGCACGTGACCGCATCGGGGGGGAAGCGGCGCGGCGCGGGGAGCTTCCCCGGCCCCCCCTTGGGAAATGCCCCACGATTGTCGGCGTCGAAGTTCCACACCCCCCCCACCGGCTCGCCATCCTCCATCAAGACCCCATGCTTCTCCCGCAGCGGCCGGTAGAACCATTCCAGGCGGAGCTGCTTCCGGCCGCGGGCATGCGCGGCAAACTCGTCGACGGTGCTGAAGAAGTGCCGGTCGGTGCGGATCTCGAGGGGGATGCCCGCCTCGCGGGCCGCAGCGACGATCTCCTCCCGCACCCGATGCTCCCCCGGCTCGACGACGATGAGCTTCGAAGGCCTCCCCGGTGGGATCGCGGGGCGTGCGCCTGGGGTGCCTGGACGACCGCGGCGGACAGGCCTCTCGCTCCCGAGGCTTGCCAACAGCGCGTCTGCCAAGGAACGCGGCTCGTCGACGGCAGGCGTGGCCGAGAGCGCGCGGTAGTCGATGCTCAGCCCCTCGGCGACGAGCCGATCCCGGAAGTGACGCATCGCGGCGAGGAACATCACGATCCGCGGTTTCGCCGACCAGACATGCGTCGCTTCCCCTGCCACTTCCGCCATCCAGACGGCATCCTGGAGGGGATCGAAGCCGTCGAAGGCGGCCGAGCGGCGGTCGAGTTGATCGCCGAGAACGAGAACGAGATGGCGGGGCATCGGAGGCTCGATGGAAGGAGAGGGGCCGCGGCCCCCATTCTGGCAGGCTCCGGTGGGATCGGGGGATCGATTCACGGGCGAGCCGTCAACGCCGGAAAGAGTTGCCCTCCGCCGACCGATTCCTCGCCCCCAACGCCCTCATCGCCGTAGGCTGCAGAGGTGTTCACCGTCCCCAGGGAGCCTCCGTTCGTGCCAGCCACCCGTGCCCCGTTCATCGACGTCGTGCCCGAGGTCCGCACCGTCACCCACCTCGATCCCCACGAGGTCTATCGTGGGCAGGTATTCCACGCCGGACTCCTCTGGGAAGGGCACAGCGCCGGCACGGTCGAAGACTACCGGATCGATGTCCACGATCCCGACACCTTCGCCGTCATCGCCTCCGCGCCGGTCCCCCACACGCTCGAGTTCCTCTATCCTTTCGCCCCGAAGACGATCCTCGCCGTCGGCAAGCACTTCGACCAGCGCCGCGGCTGGCTCACCTACCATTCCACCGTGCAGCTCGACACGGTGAACCCGTCCCCGAGGCTGCGGGTACGGGTCAACACGATGCCGCGGAGGCTCCAGGTCGAGCAGTTCGGCGGCTCCGCCGGCGCGATGTGGTTCAACGAGACCGGCTCGAGGAAGGTTTTCCGCTGGAACGGCTGGTGGGCCCGTCCGCTCCGCCCCGACGTCTCCTTTCCGGGGGCCATGATCCCCTCGGGGCGCTGGCTCTTCGTCCTCGAGCGCAACGACTTCCGCCCCGGCCAAGAGACGATCGCCCGCATCGACACCGTCACCCACGGCATCGAGCGCACCTTCCCCGACACGCGTCGCCACCTGACGATGATGCTCGATCTCGAGGGGCTCCCCTGGATCGCGGCGCCGGAGGCCTGGGCCGACCAGGTGCTCCTCGTCGACAAGGCGACGAACCGACTGGCCGCCACGCTCCCGGTGCCAGGGACGCCCGTCGCCGTCGCCCGACATGGCCAATGCCTCGTCGTCTTCGCCGCCGAGGCGCGACAAGCATCGTTTTTCGACCTCGAGAGCGGAGGCTTCCCGCTCGTCGCCAGGTGGGATCTCTCCGGCCTGGGCAACGACTGCCTCAACGTCCGCTCGATGCAGATCGATCCGCACAGCGGCAGGCTCTTCCTCCGCTCCCCGTTCCATCCGCGGGTCTACGGCAACACGCCGTCGGTCCGGGTGGCGATCGATCCCGACGGCGCCACCCTCGCCTGCTGCATTGGGAGGAGCCTCAGGCCGACTTCGCTGCCGCCTCGCGGCGACGGACATGCCGTGGCGTGACGACGTCCCACGCCAGGCCGAGCGCTTCGAGGAGGCGGATCTCGTAGAAGCTGATGTCGATCTCCCACCAGCGGTGCTGGACGCTCGCCGACGAGGGATCCTCGTGGTGGTTGTTGTGCCAACCCTCGCCGACGGTGAGGAGGGCGACGAACCAGTTGTTGCGGCTCGCCTCCCCCGTCTCGTAGTTCCGGTAGCCGAACATGTGGGAGAGCGAGTTCACCGACCAAGTGATGTGCCACACCGCCACGATCCGCACGTACACACCCCACACGACCATGCTCAACGCCAGCGGCAGGGCGGCCTCGCGCCCCCAGCCGATCCAGCCGATCGCCGCACCGGCGAGGAAGTAGACCGGGATCTGTGCCAGCCCGATCCACATCAGCAGCCAGGGGCGCTTCTCGATTCGCATGTAGAACGGATCGCGGAGCAGGTCCTTGGCGTAGGTCGCGATCGCATTGAGCGATTGGGCATCCCGGTTGTTGACCATCAGCCAGCCGAAATGCGACCAGAGAAACGTCACGAGCGGCGAATGGGGGTCGGACTGCTCGTCGGAATGAACGTGATGGATGCGGTGCACCGCCACCCAGCGGGCGGGCGAATCCTCGAGGCAGCAGATCCCGAGAATGGCGAAGCAATGCTCCACCCAGGGCGGCGTCTTGAAGCTGCGGTGCGTGAGGAGACGGTGGTAGCCGATCGTGATCCCCTGCCCGAAGACATGGATCCCGACCACCATCGTCCAGAAGCCGATCCAGGAGAAGAACTGCGGCACGAAGGCGAGCAGTGCCAGGAGGTGGACGGCGAGAATCGTGCCGGCATAAACCCGGTTGAGAGTAAACGGCCGCGCGGCCGTGGGGACGTCGAAGTGGGTCGACGCCGCGGGAAGAGAAGCCATGAAGGACGGACTCCAGACAACGCGAGCGCTCCGGTCCGGGTTGGCCGGGCAGGGCAAAGGCTCGCCATCACGATAGCCGATTGCCTCCCACTCGGCTAAGTCACCGGTGCCCTTCCCCGGGCCAAAACACGTTTCCTGTCCCGACATCACACCAATCATGCCGGCTGCGGCGACCTTACCGGCGTCACTTGGCCAGCGACACGCGGATGAGTTCCTTGTCGTTGCGGATGAAGACGCTCCTGTCGGCATACGCCGGTGGGCACCACACCACGCCGCGGCCGAACGCCGACTGCGTGGTGTCGAGGAGATGGGCGCGGTCGATCTCCTCGTAGCCTGCGGGGGAGAGCTTCGCGATCACGAGGTCGCCGGTCTCGGCGAAGAGGAAGAAGCGGTTTCCGTGGCGGGTGATGAAGGCCGTGGCCGACGGCGGGGCACGGTCGCCGAACGGCCCCGGGCTCGACCACTTCACCGCGCCACTGGGGATCTCGATCCCGCGGAGATCCCCCTTCTCGTGGAAGCCGTAGACCATCGCCCCGTCGACGAACGGCTGGACGTTGACCGCCGAGATGCCGTGCTTGGCCTTGTTGCGCCACACGACCTCGACGCCGGGCTTGTCGGCCGTGAGCTTCACACACAGATTCTTCTCCTGGAAGCCGCCGACGTAGAGGTGCTCCCCCACCTTCACCGGCGCCATGATGATCGAGCCGTTGTCGGCGTTGTAGGGGGTTTCCCAGAGGATCGCGCCGGTGTCAGGGGCGACCGCATACATCCCGTCGGGCTTCATGAGGACGAGCTGCCGCACCCCGCCCGCCTCGATGATCGTCGGCGGCGAGTAGCCCTGCTCGGGGGCGGTGCCGGCGCGCCACAGCTCCTTGCCGGTCGCTTTGTCGAGCGCCACGACGTGGGCGTTCGCGGTGCCGGCGACGACGAACAGCCTGTTCCCGTCGACGAGTGGATGGCCCGCCCAGCCCCACAGCGCCGCCTTCGTCTCGTAGTCCTTTTTCAGGTCCTTCGCCCAGATCACGCGGCCGTCGATGACGGACAGGCAGAGGAGATTCCCCTCGGCGCCGAGCGTGTAGACACGATCACCGTCGACCGTCGGCGTGCAGCGCGGGCCGGCCGGATAGCTGATCGTGTAGGTGACCGGGATCTCGTGCTTCCACACCTCCTTCCCCGTCGCCTCGTCGAGGCAGAGGACTCGCTCGGTGCCCGCGGCGGTCTTCCGCTCGAAGTTGTCCCCTGGCAGCTCTCCTCCGGGCACGAAATCGGTGACGAACACTTTGCCCTCTGCGACGGCCGCCCCGGCATAGCCTCCGGCCACGGGCGCCCGCCACAAAACCTTCGGCCCCCCGGCGGGGAACTTGTCCAGAATCCCCTCTTCACGCCACACGTTGTCGCGCTGCGGCCCCATCCACTGCGGCCACTGGTCGGCACGGGTGCTGGCATTCGAGAAGAACGTGCCGGCGACGATGGCGACGACAAGCGAAAACGCCCCAGCGGCGTGGAGCGATGGAAAACGACGGCGGATCATGTGGGGCCTCAGGCGGGCAAGGGAGCCGCGCACGGAATGTCCGCGGCAGCGGGCGACAGGATACTCCTCTCTGTCATGGCGGCGGCAAGCAGCAGCCCCGCACGAGCAACGGGGATGACACGAATTGACACACTTCTGTGTGATGAATACATATTTATGCATGAGAACCACCCTGGATATCGATGACGCCCTTCTCTCCGAGGCGAAGCGCCGTGCCGCCGACAAGGGCACGACGCTCACCGCCTTCGTGGAGCACGCGCTCGCTGCGGCGCTCGCGGGCCGGGACGAAACGGGCCCACGCTACCGCCTCGCCTGGAAGACGCACCGGGGATCGGCGCCGCCGACCGTCGATGTGGCTGACCGTGACCATCTGATCGATGTCATGGAAGGGCGGCGATGATCGCCGTCGACACGAACATCCTTCTCTACGCCGATCGCGAGGAGACGCCGCAGCACCGGGCAGCACTGCGAGCGATTCGACGGCTGGCGGAGGGGAACGAGGCGTGGGCTGTCCCCATCCAGTGCATCGGCGAGTTTCTCCGCGTCGTCTCCCACGACCGGGTCGTTCAACCTCCGACACCGATCGGGGAGGCCCTGGCGTCGATCGAGTCGCTGCTGGCAAGTCCTGCTGCTCGGTTGCTGATGCCAGGGAATCGCTACCTGCAGATCCTCCGCGACGTGATCGCCCGGTCTGGAGTCCGCGGCAACCTGATCTTCGATGCCCAGATTGCGGCGGTGTGCCTGGAGCATGGCGCGACGACGCTCCTCACCGAGGATCGCGACTTCACCCGTTTCCAGGGAATCAAGCCCCTGTCGCTCGCAGCGTTCCTCGCCGATTGAGCACGGGCTCTGCGCTTTTCACTTCCCCGGCACCTGCTCCACGATCCCGACGTCGATCGACTGCCCGCCGCCGGTCTGCCGGCAGTGGACCGCGACGAGATTCTCACCTTTCTTGAAGGCCGCCCGCGCTGCTGCAAGCATCGGCACCTCGACGTATTCCGTGACGTAGCCCTGCACCGTGGCGGCGAGGACGCCGTTGATGAAGATCTCGGCATCCTCGTCGTGGTGGATGCGGAAGGCGAGCTTCCCCTCGGGGAGCTTTTCCAGATTCACAATCCGCCGCAGCCAGATCTCCTTGGTGTTCCACTCGGTGCGGATCGTCGTGCCGGGGGTGCCTTCGGTGCCGAAGCCCCCCGGGCCGCGCTTCCAGCCAGCGTCGTCGTAGCCCGGCTTGTCCCAGGTTGGCGGCGGTGGCTCGAGCGTGAAGCGCCACTCCGCCGGGCCCGCCTCCGCCGTCGGCACGACGTCGCGAAACACCGGCGCCGGCTCAAACAGCATCCGGTGCCAGGCGGCCGTCTCCTGCGGATCCACTTTGAGGATCTCGCGGTCGTAGGTGAGGAGACCGTTGACCTCGATCTCCACGTCGGTTGTCTGCGTGTAGACCGCCGCGGCGAGCCCACGGCCGATGAGGGGATGGAGACGGTGCATGAGCTGGCCGTAGGCGGCCCGCAGATCAGCCTCGGTCTGGAACGTCCGGTAGCCCCAGTTGTCGGAGTCTTTCCAGAGGTGGCCCTTCACCGGGAGCCCGAGGCCGCCGAACTCGCCGAGGACGCTCACCCGGTCGGGCATGACCGGAAACATCCCCGGGCCGGGATAGATGTGGGCATCCTTCATGTCGCCGTAGCCACGGTCGGTCCAGCCGCTCGGGCCGTTGACCAGCCGCGTCGGATCGCGTTCCTTGACCCACTTCAAAATGTCGTTGGTGTCGTGCTGTCCCCAGCCCTCGTTGAACGGCACCCAGACGACGATCGACGGGAAGAACCGGAGCCGGTCGATCATCGCGGCGGTCTCCGTGCGGAACTGCGCCTTCTCCTCCGGGGTGAACTCGCCGTCCTCCTGCCAGTCGGGCTGAACGAACTGCTTGCGCCCCGCCCCCATCCCGCTCGGTTGATCCTGCCAGACGAGCAAACCGAGGGTGTCGCAGTGGTGGTAGTAGCGGGCCGGCTCCACCTTGATGTGCTTGCGGAGCATGTTCATGCCGAGGGATTTGAGCACCTCGAGGTCGGACTTCATCGCCGCATCGCTCGGCGGCGTGAGGAGGCCGTCGGGCCACCAGCCCTGGTCGAGCGGGCCGATCTGAAACAGCGGCTTGCCGTTGAGACAGAGCC
Organism: Planctomycetaceae bacterium; assembly: GCA_947453375.1. Lineage (GTDB taxonomy): Bacteria > Planctomycetota > Planctomycetia > Pirellulales > UBA1268 > QWOP01. Next base: position 16,844 of record CANGGT010000045.1, on the reverse strand, counting down.
GCAGGATCCCCTGCTCGTCGCGGGCCTTCGTGATCGAACGGAGCGCGAAGTAGGTCCCTACCCGATCGCCCACCTTGCCATCGGGGCCGACAAGCTCGACCTCGACCGGATAGAGGTGAGGGTCGTCGGGCGTCCAGAGGCGCGGCTCCTTCACGGCGAAGCGGATCGGCTGGCCGGGAGCCGCCTCACCGAGCACCTTGCGTGCGGCTCCCTCCCCTTCGACGATGCGGACGCGCGGCGCCCTCGGACCGGATGGCGCCTGCCCGGCGAGGTCGATCGTGAACTCGACCTCACCGCGCTCCACATCGGCCACCGGAAAGACGCCGGTCACGTGGCGTTCCGGCACCGGCTCGAGCCACACGCTCTGCCAGATTCCGCTGACCGGCGTGTACCAGATTCCCTCGGGCTCGAGCTTCTGCTTACCGCGCGGCTGAGGCCCTTCATCCGACGGATCCCACACACGGACGAGCAATTCGTTGGAGCCGGGCTTCAGGTGAGCGGAAACGTCAAACGCGAAGGGATCGGAGCCGCCGCTGTGCTCGCCGAGCTTCTTGCCGTTGAGCCACACGCCAGAGTGCCAGTCGACGGCGTCGAAGCGGAGCATGACGCGCTTCCCCTGCCACGCCTCCGGCACGGTGACCGAGCGCCGGTACCAGAGCAGCTGCTCCTTCGCGACGCTCTTCCCCACCCCCGACAGCGACGACTCTGGCGCGAAGGGAACAAGGATTGTGCCGTCCCATGCCTGGGGTGGCGGGCTGTCCGTCGTCGGCACGCCGCTCTCACCGGCGGGCCGATCGACGATTGCGAAGTCCCACAGTCCGTTGAGATTGAGCCACGACTCCCGCACCAACTGCGGCCGGGGGTAGTCGCGCCAGGCGTTGTCGGGAGTGACCTCTTTCCCCCACCGGGTCATGAGGGGCGCCGCAGCCGGCTTCCATTCGGCCGCAGGCGTGGCCCACAGCGGGAGGCTGGCGAGCGCGAGCAGGAAGCCGAAGAGATGACGGACCATGGAGGCTTTCTCCGAACGACACGATGCTTTCACGCATGGGCCATGCCAGGGGGAGGATTCTACGGGAAACAGGCGCGATCGACCGACGGCGGCCTCTGCCGTCAGGGCCGATTGAGGCTGTCTCGGCACCCTCCCCGGGGTATTCTTGGGGATCCGTGGGGTTGATCGACGTCTGTCCCCTTTCCACCGCGTGCCGCCATGGCCCTCTCCACGCTCGAGCATCGAAAAAGGTGCCAGCCACCATTGGCCGAGCCACCATTGGCCAGCCCGGGATCTCGGGGCACATGGTGGCGGGCACCTTTTTCTCCCGTCGTTGGCTTGGCAATACTCTTGGTCGGCGCAGGCCCATCGCGTGCTGCCGACGACGACCTCTTCGAGAACCGTATCCGGCCGCTTCTCGTCGCCCGCTGCCAGAGCTGCCACGCGACCGAAACCGGCAAGACCAGCGGCGGCCTGGCGCTCGACTCCCGACAGGGCTGGGCCAGCGGCGGCGACTCCGGTCCGGCGATCGTTCCCGGCGACAGCGACGCGAGCCTCCTTTTGCGCGCGGTGAAGCATGCCGACGGGGTCTCGGCGATGCCTCCGGAGGATGCCGGGCCTCCCCTCACCCCCAGCGAGATCGCCGATCTCGCCACCTGGATCGCCGCCGGCGCCGCCGATCCGCGTGTCCTCGACGCTCGCCTCGGCGGCATGACGCGGGAGGCGGCCGAATCGTGGTGGAGCTTCACGAGGCCGGTGGCAGCGACGCCGCCGGCCGTCTCCGATCCGGAGCTCGTGGCCAACGACATCGACCGCTTCATCGTCGCCGGACTGGAAGCTCGAGGGCTGAAACCGGCGGCCCTGGCCGACAGGCGCACGCTCCTCCGCCGCGTCACGCTCGATCTCACCGGCCTCCCTCCGACTCCCGCGGAGATCCGCGACTTCCTCGACGACACCGGGGCCGATGCCTGGGAACGGGTCGTCGACCGGCTCCTCGCTACGAGTGCCTACGGCGAGCGTTGGGGACGCCACTGGCTCGACGTCGCCCGCTACGCCGACACGGCCGGTGACGGCGCCGACTACCCCGTTCGTGAAGCCGGCAGCTACCGCGACTGGGTGATCCGGGCCTTCAACGCCGACATGCCCTACGACGCGTTTCTCGCCCGGCAGATCGCCGGCGACATCCTCGCCCGCGAGGCTCAGCCTTCCGACTACGCCGATCTTGTCACCGCCACCGGCTTCCTCGCCGTCGGCAAGCGCTACGGCTACGCTCCCAATCCCGATTTCCAGCATCTCGATTTCGCCGACTGCATCGACTCCCTCGGCCGCTCGGTCCTCGGCCTTTCGCTCGGTTGTGCCCGCTGCCACGATCACAAATACGATCCGGTCAGTGCTTCCGACTACTACGCCCTCTACGGCATCCTCCAGAGCACCACCTGGGCCTTTCCCGGCGGCGAGGAGCAGAAGCGGCCAGCCAACTTCCCGGGCTTGGTGCCTCCGGAAGAAGCAGCGAGGCTCGACCGTGAGAAGGCCGAGACGCTCGCGGCGGTCGATCGGGAGCTCGCCGAGCGGACGCGGGAGAAGATGGCCCTCGAGGGGAGGTCTTTCGCCGGGGGGGTCGATCTCGATCTCGAGGCCCAGGAGATCGGCAAGGGCCCGAACGCGAAGCCGTGGCTCTCCGCCGGGCCGAATGCCGTTCTGGGGGAGGCCCAGAGCCCGTGGCAGCATGTCCATCCGGAGGGGACGCGCGGCGTCCGCGTCGGCACGGGGCAGCCGAACGAAGGGGTGCGCCACACCTTCGACGACCGGCTCACGGCCACTGCTGGCGCGCCGCTCCATGTCTGTTTCGACTTTCGCACGATCCCCTCGGCTGGCGTTGACCAGCCGACCGGCGCCTGCCGCTTCTTCATCGGCCGTGGTGTGATCGAGTCGACGGCGATCGATCTCTCGGCAACGCAGCGCGAGTTCGCCCTCCGCGACGGCGACGGCTGGCGGGTCGTGACGCCCCTCGAGCCGGGGCGCTGGTACCACATCAGCGTGACACTCGACCATGCCGCGAAGACCGGCACCGGGTCGATCACCCCGTTCCCGGAGGCGGGCCAGTCGCCAGAGCCGATCTCCTTTACGGACGTGAAGCTCCCTGCGAGCTGGGACGGCGTCATCGACACGTTCATCTGCGATGGCCTCGGGGCTGTCGGTGGCCCGGCCACGATCCGCGACATCGACAATGTCGGCCGGCAGGGGGTGCCGTTTCCGCTGCCCGGGGCGCCGCCGGCGGTGAAGCCGCTGCCGCCCGCCGATGCCAGCGAGCGGATGGCGCTTTTAACCAAGGAGATCGAGGCCCTGACGGCACGGCGGAAGACGCTGGCCGACTCGCCCGCTTACCCGGTAGCCTACGGCGTTTCCGAGGGGACACCGACCGACGCGCGGATTCAGGCACGGGGCGAGCCCGACAAGCCAGGAGCCGAGGTGCCGCGTCGGTTCCTCGAGATTCTCGGCGGAGACCCGCTCGCCGACCCCACGGCGGGGAGTGGCCGGCGCGACCTGGCGAATTGGCTCACGCGCCGGGAAAACCCACTCACGGCGCGGGTGTTTGTCAACCGGCTCTGGCAGTGGCACTTCGGCCGCGGACTCGTTCCGACGACGAGCGATTTCGGGGTCCGGGGGGAGCGGCCATCCCATCCGGAGCTCCTCGATTGGCTTGCCGTCCACTTCGTGGAATCGGGCTGGAAGGTGAAGGACTTCCATCGGCTCGTGCTCCATTCGCGCACCTATCGGCAGTCGGCCGAGGGGGATGCCGCCGGCATCGACGCCGATCCGGAGAACCGCCTCCTGGGACGCTTTCCGCGTCGCCCGCTCGATGCCGAGACGCTCCGCGACGCGATCCTGGCGACGAGCGGCCTCCTCGACACCTCTCCGCCCCCCCCCCATCCCTTCCCCGCCGTCGACACCTGGGCGTTCACGATCCATCAGCCGTTCCACGGGCAGTACGACTCCGATCGGCGGAGTGTCTATCTCATGGTGCAGCGCAACCGGCGGCATCCGTTCCTTGCGCTCTTCGACGCCGCCGACCCCAACCAAAGCGTCGCCATCCGGGATGCCACGATCACGCCGACCCAGAGCCTGTTTCTGATGAACGCCCCGCTCGTCCACCGCGCCGGCGACGCCTTCGCCGACCGGCTCCTCGCTGCGGCCGGCGAGCGTGAGGCGCGGCTCCGGCTGGCAGCCGAGCTTGCCTGGGGCCGCGAGCCCGATGACGCGGAGCTCTCCGGCATGCACGACTTCCTCGCGCGGGTCGCAAAGCAGTCGCCGGAGCCGAGTGAGCGCGAGGCCTGGGGGGCGCTCGCCCGCGTCCTCCTCACCGCCAATCCCTTTCTGTTTGTCGACTGACCGCCATGACGCTGCACCGTGATCCCCTGACCGCCGCCGCGATCTCCCGCCGAGCCTGGCTCGACTCGGTCGGCCGGGGCCTTGCTTCCACGGCGCTGCTCGGCCTGCTTGCCGAATCGTCCCCGGCCGCCGCGCCGCTCGATCCGCTCGCACCGCATCCGCCGCACTTCCCCGCCACCGCCGATCGGGTGATCTTCCTCTATTCCACCGGCGGCGTGTCGCACGTCGACACCTTCGACTTCAAGCCGCAGCTCGTCGCCGACCACGGCAAGTCGATCACCGCCTCGCGTTGGCTCAACAAGCCAGGGGCCTTCGAGCGCTTCCTCATCAAGCCGAGGTGGGGGTTCAAGCCGTATGGCCGAAGCGGCACGCGGGTGAGCGATCTCTTTCCTGCCATCGGCGGCGTCGTCGACGATCTCTGCATCCTCAATGCGATGCACTGCGACAGCGACGGCCACGACAAGGGAACCCTCGCCGCCCACACCGGCTCCGCCCAATTCGCCCGCCCGAGCCACGGGGCTTGGGTGAGCTACGGCCTCGGCACGGAGAATGAAAACCTGCCGTCGTTTGTCGTCGTCGCCCCGGCCGCGCCGTATGCCGGCGCCCAGACCTGGGGGAGCGATTTCCTCCCCGGCTGCCATCAGGGGACGCACGTCTGTCCCGGCGCCGAGCCTCTTCCGAATCTCAAGTCACTCAGCCCCCAGCCGGCGATCCAGAGGCTGGAGCTCGACCTCCTCGCCCGGATCAACGCCGCCCACCTCCACAAGCGCGACGGGGACGGAGCGCTGGCAGCGCGACTGCGTTCCTTCCAGACCGCGTTCGGGATGCAGCGGGAGGCACCGGAGGTCTTCGATTTCTCGGGGGAGACCGACGAGACCTTGCGTCTCTACGGCCTCGAGCGCGGTGCGACGCAGGGCTTCGGCTGGCAATGCCTCGTCGCCCGCCGGCTCGCCGAGCGCGGCGTGCGGTTTGTCGAGCTGATCGACGTCGGCTCGAGCAACAACTGGGACTCGCACGGCAACATGGCCGATCACGAGAAGCTCGCCCGGGCGATCGACCAGCCGATCGCCGGCTTGATCACCGATCTCAAGCGGCGCGGGATGCTCGAGCGGACGCTCGTCGTCTGGACGAGCGAGTTCGGACGAACGCCCTTTCACCAGACGGCCGATCACCCCGGCCGCGAGCACCACAACCTCGTCTTCAGCTCCTGGATGGCCGGAGGGGGGATCCGGGGGGGCATCGTCCATGGGAAGTCGGACGAGCATGGCATTCTGCCGGTCGAGGGGGCCGTCCACACCCACGATCTTCATGCCACGATGCTTGCAACCCTCGGCCTCCATCACGAGCGTCTCACCTTCCGCCACGCCGGCCGGGATTACCGGCTGACCGACGTCGCCGGCAGGGTCGTCCGCGACATCCTCGGCTGAGTGCCGCATTCTGGCCCATCCATCCCAGCCGGCCTTCGGCCTCCAGAGGGCCTCCTCCCGCTCCACACTGGGGGGTTTGTAGCACTCGTTAGGGGGGGTGGAGCGATGCATGCTGTATCCCCCGCAAGGTAGCGGAAATGCATTGCGCCGGAGATCCATGATCGCCGAAAAGGTTCCCCATCGGGCAGCGCTCCGGGAGTAGCCTGCAGTGGACTGCCGTTTGGAATCTGCCGAGCACTTCGCTCTACGCTCATCAGCCTTCCACGGCTCATCCTTGCCCATGTCCACCCGCTGCCTGATGGTCGCCTTCGGCTCCACCATGCTCAGCGAGGACGGGTATTCCGTCCGGGTGGCGATGGCCACCCGCGCGGTCGTCGCCGTCCAGGAGGGTTCGTGCCCCCCTCCGGTGCTCCTCAGCTTCGAGGCGATCCGCTCGCTCCGACGTCGACCTGAGCGGAAGGCGGCCGCTGCGAGGATCCGCTCGATGGGCGCGATCCCGCTGTTCGTGCCAGTGTTCCCGGTCCGGATGCCGTTTTCCTATCGGCTCAACGGCTGGTGGGCGGCGCTCGTCGTGTGGGTCGCCTGCCGCGCCTTTTCGATCGGGATCGTCCATGCCCAGAGCCACGCCGCCGCCTTCGCCGCCGCCCGCGCGCTTCTCTGGGACCGCCGTCGGCGGATGGTGTTCGATGTCCATGGCGTCGATGTCGAGGAACGTCAGATCTACGGTGATCTCGATGAGTACAGCTCCGAGTACCGGCTCCGGCGGCGCCACGAGCGCGAGTCGTTTCGCCGCGCCGACGTGATCGTCACCGTCAGCCACGACCTCGAACGGTATGTCACCGCGATCCTGGTCAGTGGTGGGCCTCCGTTTCCACATCCCCACACCGAGATCATCCCCTGCGTGCTGAGCTTCTCCGCGTCGCCAGAGGACGTCGAGGAAGCGCGGGTGAAAGCCCGTAAGCGTCTCGGCCTGCGCGGCCGGCCGTGCGTCCTCTACCTCGGAGGAACGAGCGGCTGGCAGCTCCCCGCCGAAAAAGTCGCCGCCTTCGCGGCCCTCCGGCGGACGATGCCATCCGCCTTCGTCCTCATTCTCACCGGCGACATCGAGACCTTCACGGAACTCTGCCGGGATGCCGGCATCCCCGCAGATGACTGCCTCATCACCTCCTGCCCCCACAAGGAGGTCGCCGCCACCGCCTGTGCCGCCGACGTTGCCCTCCTCCTCCGCAGCGACAACGTCGTCAATCGGGTCGCGTCGCCGACGAAGTTCGCCGAGTATCTCTCGATGGGGGTGCCGGTCGTGATCACCGAAGTCCTCGCCGATTTCGCGGGAATTGTGCGCGACCGTGACGTCGGCGCCGTGGTCCCCGCCTCGAACGCCCCCGAGCTCGTCGCGGCGGCGATCCGCGATCTCCTCCTCGCCCCGATTGACGAGCAGGCCCTGACGCGGAATCGCTGCGTTGTCGCCAGCCGCGAGGTTCTCTCCTTCGAGTCGATCCTGCCCGCCTACCGTCGCATCTACCGGCCCGGAGCCGAGACCCCGACCACGCTCCCCCCCGCCAAGGCCCCGCCCCCATGAGCCACCGCCCACGGATCATGATCATCGCCGGCACGCGGCCGGAGGGCATCAAGATGGCCCCAGTGTGGTGCCAGCTCCGCGACATGCCCGAAGCCTTCGAGCCGCCGATCTTCTGCTCCACCGGCCAGCACGAGGCGATGCTCGACTCGGTCCTCGAGCTGTTCGGCGTGACAGTCGATCACCGCCTCCACCTCCTCGCCGAGCGACCGTCGCTTGTGCAACTCGCGAGCCTGGCGATCGCGCGGATCGCCCAAACGATCGAGACCTCACGCCCCGATTGGGTCCTCTGCCAAGGTGACACGACCTCGGCGATGTGCGGCGCGATCGCCGCTTTCTGCATGGGGGTGAAGGTGGGGCATGTCGAGGCGGGCCTGCGCACCTACGACCGCCGCCAGCCCTACCCCGAAGAGGTCAACAGGCGGATCATCGCGCCGACCGCCGACCTCCACTTCGCCCCAACGACGGCGGCCCGCGACAACCTCCTCGGCGAGCGCATCGATCCCGCCTCAATCTTCGTCACCGGCAACACCGTCATCGACGCCGTCCGGGCGGTCGTCCGCCTCCCCGATCTCGACGCGCGCGTCGCCCCCATTCGTGCCTGGTACGAGTCACACGTCGCCCCCCAGGCCCGCTGCATCATGGTGACGGGCCACCGCCGCGAGAACTGGGCCGATGGCCTCGCGTCGGTGATGGGCGCCCTCCGCGACACGGTGCGGCGCAACCCCGACGTCGTCGCCGTCTATCCGGTCCATCTCAATCCCCTCGTGCAGGAGATCGCCGCCCGCGAGCTTGCCGGCCAGGACCGGATCCACCTCATTCCGCCCCAAGACTACGCCTCGTTCACCTGGCTGATGTCCCGCTGCCACCTCCTCCTCACCGATTCCGGTGGCGTCCAGGAGGAGGGGCCAGGGCTCGGCAAGCCGGTCCTCGTCTTCCGGAACGTCACCGAGCGGCCCGAGGGGATCGCCGCCGGGACGGCGCTTCTCGTCGGCACCGATCCGGCGCGGATCTCCGCCGAGATCGAGCGACTCCTCGACGATTCCGCCGCCTATCGGCAGATGGCACAGGCCACCAATCCTTACGGCGATGGTTCGGCCAGTCTGCGGATCGCCGAGGCGCTGGTAAGGTACCGAGCGGCCGTCGGGGCCTGAGTCGGCACAGGCCGACCCGATGACGGACGGGAGTGGGGGTGGAAACGTCATGCCCCCCCCGCCCTGCGGGCTCCGCCGGTCGCCCTTGTAAGGATGTCTCCCGTGCCCTCCCCCGTCATCGAGACGCTCGCGGCGCTCGTCGCCATCGATAGCGTGAACCCGGAGTTCGGCGGCCCCGGCGAGGGGGGCATGGCCGACTTCATCGAGGCACGGCTCAGGAGTGCGGGGATCGAGACGCGGCGCACGGAGGTCCTCCCGGGGCGCGACAACGTCGTCGGGATCATCCCCGGCCGCGACCGTTCCCGGCGGGTCGTGCTCGAGGCCCACATGGACGTCGTCAGCATCGCCGGGATGACGATTCCCCCCTTCGCGCCGGTGATCGACGGCGGACGGATGTACGGGCGTGGCTCCTGTGACACGAAGGCCGGCCTCGCCGGGATGCTCCACGCGGTCCTCGACCTCCATCGATCAGGGACCGCCCCACCCTGCGACGTCTGGCTCGCGGCGGTGATCGACGAGGAGTATCTGTTCCGCGGCGTGACTCGGTTTTGCGACGACCTCCCGGCGACGGTCCCGGGCCGCGCGCCAAGCGCAGCGATCATCGCCGAGCCGACGGAGATGCGGGTCGTCGTGGCAACGAAGGGAGTGGTGCGGTGGGAGATCGTCTTCCATGGCCGGGCCGCCCACTCGTCGAAGCCCCACCTCGGGATCAACGCTATCAGCCACGCCGCCACGTTCATCCGCGCGGTCGACGCGCTCCACGACGGCCTGGCCTCGCACCTCCATCCCCTCCTCGGCCCGGCCACCGGCAACATCGGCCTCATCGGCGGGGGCGTGCAGGTGAACTTCGTCCCCGACCGCTGCGCTCTCCAGATCGACCGCCGCCTCCTGCCGGGAGAGCGGACGGCCGACGTCCTCGCCGCCTACCAAGCAATCCTCGACCGGATGGCGTCTGACGATCCGACGGTGCGGGCCGAGCTTGTGCCGCCGTTCCTCGTCGATGAGGCGCTCGAGACGCCGGCCGAAGCCCGCGCGACGACACTCGCCTCGGACGTGGCCCGCGATCTCGGGCTCGACGGCGAACCGGTCGGCGTCCCCTATGGCAGCGATGCCAGCAAGCTCTCGCGGCACGGCCTCGACTGCATCGTGTTCGGCCCGGGGAGCATCGACCAGGCGCATGGCGCCGTCGAATATGTCGATATCAGTCAGGTCGAAATGGCAGCGGAGTTTTACCGGGAGTTTTCCCGGCGCTACGAGTGACGGCAGGCTGACAGCCACGAGGGAGACCGTGACATGACCGACGTTTCAAGACGAACATTCCTGGCCACGACCGCCGCCAGCCTCGGGGCCGGATTGGCCGGGCCCGGTGTTCCAGCGGCCCTGGCTGCCGACGACGGCTTCACCGACTTGGTCGACGCCCACGTTCATGTTTGGACCCCCGACACGACCGCCTGGGCGCTCGCGCCCGGCTTCACGAAGGCCGACATGCAGCCGGCGAGCTTCACCGCCGAGGAGCTCCTGGCCACCTGCCGGCCGCATGGGGTGTCGCGGGTCGTCCTCATCCAGATGAGCTTCTACGGCTTCGACAATGCCTACATGCTCGATTGCATCCACCGCCACCCGGCGGCCTTTGCCGGCGTGGGAATCGTCGATCACGACAAGCCGGGCGTCGCCGCCGAGATGCGGGCCCTCAAGGAGCGCGGCGTCCGCGGCTTTCGGCTCTACGCCAACCGCAAGAATGCCCAAGCGTGGGCCGATTCAACCGGCATGCAGGCGATGTGGGAGTGCGGTGCCGATGAAAACCTCGCCATGTGCCTCCTTGCCGACCCCGACGCCTTGCCGGCGATCGCCGCACAGGTGGCACGCTCTCCGAAGACGCCGGTCGTCATCGACCACTTCGCCCGGCTGGGGATGAAGGGGGGACTCGAGAGCCCCGAGTCCAAGGCCGACATGGAGCGTCTCCTCAAGCTCGCCGATGCCCCCGAAGTGAACGTCAAGGTGTCGGCCTTCTATGCCCTCGGCGCGAAGAAGCCCCCGTACGACGATCTCGCACCTCTGGTTCGCCGTCTCCGTGACGCCTACGGCTCGAAGCGGTTGATGTGGGCCACCGATTGCCCCTACCAGCTCGACAAGGGCCCGGCGGGCGAGGCGCATTCCTATGGGGCATCGCTCGAGCTCGTCCGCGACAGGCTCGACTTCCTCTCGCGCGAGGAACGCCTCGACATCCTCAGGAACACGGCGCGCCGCGTGTTCTTCGACGGCGCGTCGTGATCGTTTCCGACTGGCGACGTCACGGCTGGAGCGGAAACTCAGCCACTCGCTCGGCCGTGGAGAGCTTCCAGACGACGACACGGCCGTCCTGCGTGCCGGCGGCGACGAGATCGGCCGGCACACTCGCCGCCACGGAGATCAGCCGCGCCGCCGTCCCCGTTTCGTACTCGCGCACCTTCTCACCGTCCTGCAGCTTGTAGAGATGAGCCTTTCCGTTGGCTGACGGCGCCGCGAAGAACTCCCCCGCCGCCACCAACTGAAACACCTCGCCGCCGAGATGGGTGTCGCGGAGATGGGTCGCTTCGGCGATCTTCCAACGATCCCACTTCTGGGCATCGCTCGCGGAGATCATCTCCTCGCCTGCGGGTGCAAAAAGGACACCGCGGACCGGCGCATCGTGCCGGCCGTAGGTCGCGAGGAGTGTTCCCGTGGCAGCATCAAACACCTTGGCCGTCCGGTCGCGGCTGCCGGTGGCGATCCGGCTCCCATCGGGGCTCCAAGCGACGGCGAGCACCCAGTCGCGGTGGCCGTCGATCGAGCGGACGAGGGTCCCGGTGTCCGCGTCGAGGATCCGCACGGTCGCATCGGAGGAGGCGACCGCGAGCCTGTCCCCTGCCGGGCTCCAGGCGACGTCATGGACGATATCGGCCCCGGGGGCGAGGACGCGAAGCAGGTCTCCTGCGAGCGTGAACAGCCGCACCTCTCCGAGCCTGCCGGGCACTCCCCCGGCCACGGCAAAGCGGTCGCCGGCCGGATGGAGCGCGATTCGGCTCGAGTGCTCCGGCAGGTTGCCGATCCGGCTACGGACGGTGCCGCTGGCCGGGTCGATCACGAGAACCTCGCGCCAACCGCCGACGAGAAGGTCGCCAGAGGGAGTGAAGGCAAGCGCCGTCACTGGCGGCAGCGCCGCATACGTCGAGGGCGCCGCCGGATGGACCGGCGGCGGAATCTGATCGACGAGCAGGGTGTCGGCAGAAACTCCATCGAAGGGAAGACCGGCATCGATCCAACGACCGATCGACTCGATGTCTGCTGCAGCGAGGGGAGCGCCATGGAGCGGCATCCGCAGATCGGCATCGGTCGAGGTGATGCGAACGAGAGCCTCGCTCGCGCCCCGATTCCCCGCCAGAAAACTGTCGGCTCCGGACGCGCCCGCCTGTGTCAGGGCGGCGAGCGAATCGGCCCGCCATGCTCCTTCGGCCTTGTCTTCGCCATGGCAGGCGACACAGTGCCGCTGGAGGATCGGGGCGACGTCGCGGACGAAGCTCACCGCAGCCACCAACTCGACGGCGACCCGGTAGGGATGGGCTTCGCTACCGGCGTCGTTGGCATCCTGGACGACGAGAAAGATCGGGCCTGCTCGAGGCACGAAGATGTCGAGCTGCGGATCGCGCGAACCTTCGGCATCGTCAGCCGTGGCGATCAGGGCGCCTTCCGAATCGTGGATCGCGATGAGCGGGTCGAGGAGCGAGCCGACGGAGTGCGCCGTGACGGCGACCCGGAGACGCTGCCCAGCCTCGGCCGCTATACGAAAGACATCGACATCCTGCGGCCGCTCGATCGCCCCGAGGATCGAGAGCGGCACGCTGGCTGGCAGCGTAACGACCTGCGCCTTGTCGAACCCGGGATTCGGCTCTTCCTCGACGAGACTACGGTCCGGCGCCACGAGCGGCAGACGGAGAGGCGTCTCGCCGTGGGGAGCCACGAGAACGATCGCCATGTCGGTTGGAGTGGGAGCGGGAAGATCGGCCGTGAAGCGGATCTCGAACTCGACCTGCGTGTCGCCTGCCTTCTCGGCCGGAACACCATTCGGGAGGCTCACCTTCCCCTGGGAGAGAAGCGAGGTGGTGATGCCGGCCGTCATCGACCGCACCTCCGTCACCCCTTCCAGCCGCAGTCCCCTGGCCCTGACCTTCACCGGCTCACCGACGACGGCCGCCAGCGGGACCGTCAACAGGGACTGCGGTGGCTTCGGCGCTTCGTCGGCCCGCAGCGGTGCAGCGAATCCCAGGCACGCCATGCACGCCACGCGTGCCCAACCGCATACCCCCACCCTGCCCTGCGAGGCGACCACCGGGAGCCGAGCCCACCAAAAGCGATCCACGGTGGTCAGGCTCCAAAAAGGTCGGGGATGGGTCGGCCGGCGTCGAGGATCTCGACCGGCCGGCCATCGGCAGTGGAGAGGTGCTTCCGCGGGTCGATGCCGAGGGAGGAAAGGATCGTGAAGGCGACATCGGCCGGAGCGACCGCTTTCTCGATCACCTGGCCACCATCGCGGTCGGTGGCCCCGATCACCGTCCCCGGCTTCACGCCGGCGCCGGCGAAGATCAGCGAAGCGGCCGGGCCCCAGTGATCGCGGCCGGCATCCTTGTTGATCTTCGGCGTCCGGCCAAACTCTCCCATGCACACAAGGAGCGTCTCCTCGAGAAGGCCGCGTTGCTTCAGGTCCTCCACCAGCGCGGAAAAGCCGAGATCGAACTCGGGAAGCTTCTTGTCGAGCCCCTCGAAGATCTTGGCGTGATGGTCCCAGCCGCCGTAATTGACGGTGGCGAAGCGCACCCCCGATTCGACGAGCCGCCGGGCCATCAAGCAACTCTGGCCGAAGGTATTGCGGCCGTAGCGGTCGCGGACACTCTCGGGCTCGTTCTCGATGGCGAACGCCTCGCGGGCCCGTGGCGAAAGCACCATCGATGTCGCCCGGGCCCGGTATTCGTCGTACGAACGGATCGCGTCGTTCCCCTCGACGCGCGCGGCGAGGCGGTCGACGGCGGCGAGGAGCGACTGCCGGCGATCGACCCGGACCTGCGGCAGTGCCTCCGAAGGGAGGAGATCACGGACGCGGTAATTCGCTTCGTTCGGATCCCCCGCCTTGAAAGATTCGTAACGCCCCCCGAGGAAGGCGCTTTTTCCCAGCTCCCAGGTGAAGGAGGGATTGCGCGGGATGGCGACGTACGGCGGCAGCTCACCGCCGAAGCCACATTCGTGGGCGGCGACGGCGCCGAGCGCGGGCCAGTCGCCGAACGGCGTGCCGAACCTCCCCGAGAGGACCCAATTGGTGGCGGTTTCGTGGTGGTCGTTGGTATGGGCGGCGCTTCGCACGAGACACACCGACGACAGCGTCCGGGCCATCCTCGGAAGAATCTCGGCGATCCGCACCCCCGGCAGGCTCGTGGGAATCGTGCCGTATTTGCCCCGGACCTCAGCCGCCGCATCGGGCTTGGGGTCGAAGGAATCGTGGTGCGAAAGCCCGCCGCCGAGGAAGACGAGAATCACCGACCGGGCCCGGGCCGGTGTCCCTCCCGCTGTCGCTTCGGCTGCCAGCAGGTCTGGTAACGAAAGCCCGAGGGGCGCGAGCCCCCCGACGCGGAGGAAACGGCGCCGCGAAAAGCCGGCGTGGGGAGTCGATCGGCCGGTGGTGACGTCGTACATCGTGGCTCTTGTGGCAGCGTGAGCCGCCCCCGATCAATGGTTGAACGTGAACTCTTTGGCGTTGAGGAGCGCCCAGAGCAGGTCGGAGGCGACCTCGCCCCGCTCGCCGCCGGAAAGCGCCGCATCGACTGCCGCCCGCTCCGCTGGCTGTGGCAGCCGGCTCACCGTGGCGAGAAACAGCCCCTCGACGAGCGGATCGGCCGAGCCGTCTGCGGTGGCCGTGAGAAGTCGTGCCAGCGTGCCGTCGTCACGCCGGATCTTCCCGAGGATCGTGTCGCTGTTCTGGAGATGGAGCAGTTGCGGGAGGGTAACGTCGCCCGAGCGTTCGCAGGCACAAGCCGTCACCCGGTCAGACCGGCCGAACGTGCTGAGGAAGTAGGAGTCGGCCTGCGGGCCCGGAAGCTGAATCGCCCGCGTCCCCTCAGGCACCCCGGCAAACGCATCGGGAACGGCCGTCGCCTTCGCGATCGCGTCGGCGAGGACTTCGGCGGGGAGCCGGCGGGGGTAGTAGTGCGAATGAAACCGGCGGTCGTTGGCGTTGGCCGGGATGGTGTCGGAAGCGAGCTGGTAGGTGCGCGAGTTGACCATCAGCCTCATGACATGGCGGAGATCGTGACCGGAGCGGACAAACTCCCCGGCGAGCGCCCCAAGGAGCGGCGCGTTGCTTGGCGGATTTGTCGCCCGGAGATCGTCCACCGGCTCGACGAGCCCGACGGCGAAGAAATGCTTCCAGAGGCGGTTGACGATCGCCGCCGCGAAGGTGGGATTGTCGGGGGAGATGATCCACTCGGCGAGAGCATCGCGCGGGTCGGCGCCGTCGGCAATCTCCACGGCACGACGGTCGAGCCCCTGCGGCGGCAGCTGCCTTCCTGTCCGCGGCTGCGCGGCGGTCACCGCCGCACTCCTGGCCTTCTCGATCTCTCCGGCAAGTTGCTCGATCTGCTTCCGCTTCGCCTCGACCTGGGATGGATCGGCAGGCTGGGCCGGATCGGCCGGCTGCCCCCCGTCACCGGTCGGGGCGATGAGCTTCGCCAGCTCCTGCTCCACCCCCCCCTTCTGCCGCTCGAGGTCGCGCTGCTGCCGCGATCCGACGAGAAGGAGCGTCGCCCCTTCGGCCGGCGGCCGGCGATCGAGGGCCACGCGGGAGAAGAAGGCGGTGAAGTGGTAGTAGTCGTCCTGGGTGTATTTCTCGAGCGGATGGTTGTGGCAGCGGGCACAGCCGATCCGCACGCCGAGGAACGCCTGGGCGGCGGAGTCGGCGGCCTCCGATTCGACCGCTTGCTTCTCGCCGACCGTGACGATCCACCACCCCACCGCAGGCGAGGCATCGCGGGCCGTGAGCACGTCGCGCACCAGGTCGTTCCAGGGCCTGTTGGCCGCCACCTGGTCGCGGAGCCAGGCGTGGAACGACCGCACCCCCTTCACCCCACGGACATCGTGATCCCGCTCTTTGCGGTTTTGGAGGAGATCGGAGAGCTGGAGCGTCCAGAAGTCGGTGAACTCCGGTCGCTCAAACAGCCTTTCCACCAGGCGCGTTCGCTTGTCGGCTGACGTGTCGGCGAGAAAGGCACGCACCTCCTCGGGATCGGGGAGTGTGCCGACGAGGTCGAGCATCAGGCGCCTCAAGAATGTGGCGTCGTCGCAATCCTCCGCCGGGGGGATATGAAGGGCCCGCAGCTTTTCCATCACATGGTCGTCGACGACGTTGTGCCGCGTGGCAAACCGCTCCGCCGCCACCTCCTGCGGAAACGGACTCGAGATCACGACGGTGTCGACGAGACCGGCATAGGAGACGACGACCGCCACCTCGCCGTGCTGCTCGCCGCGTACGGTGCCCTCGGGCGAGACCGTGGCATAGGCGGCGTCGTTGGAATGAAAACGGGCAAGCGCCGTCACCTCCGTCTCGGTGCCGTCGCTCCAGGTCGCCGTGACCGCCAAGGGGCGCACGTCGCCGGGGGCGAGCACGATCTCCTTCGGCGTCACGTTCACGGACACGACACGCCGCTCATCGGCGATCGGTGCCGGCGCCCCGGCCGCGATCCAATCGGAGAGCGTCCGCGCCGCGGCACTGTCGCGTGCAAACAGCGCCCCCCCCCCATGCGGCAGTCGACCGGTGGCCTTGAGAAGGAGAAGGCTCTCGGCCGGATCGAGCCCCCCGATCCGCCGGCCGTATTCCTCGGCGGCAAGCGCCGCATGATCGGCCTCCGGGGCATAGCCCCGCAGCGAGAGCCGGAAGCCGTTTTGGCCCGCGAGCTTGCCGTGGCAGCCGCCGGAGTTGCAGCCGTAGCGCGTCAGCACCGGCTCGACGTCGTTGACGAAGCTCGGGGCCTCGGCGGCGGATGTGCCACGCGGCTCGAGGCAACAAACCGTTGCAACGAGAAGAACGATCGCCGCCCGGTGGATGATTCCCATCTAAGCCAAGACCCCGCGGTGGACTTCGCCGGCCACATCCGTGAGGCGGAAGTCACGGCCGGCGTGTCGGTAGGTGAGCTTGAGGTGGTCGATCCCGAGGAGCCAGAGCATCGTGGCGTGGACGTCGTGGATGTGCATCCGGTTCTCGACGGCGTAGTAGCCGTAGTCGTCGGTGGCGCCGTACCGCTGCCCCCCCT
>CANGGT010000044.1 GCA_947453375.1 Planctomycetaceae bacterium | reverse complement strand
GGGAGCCTGCCGACGAGCGACGCCAAGAGCTTCGCCCTCACCGACGGCCTGTCGGAGAAGCGGCTCATCGATCGGGTGTCGCTCCGCGGCCAGCTCGACGACCTCAAGCACCGCATCGACCGGGAGCGGTCGTTCGACCAGATGGACAAGGCCGAGCAGCAGGCGATGGACTTGGTCCTTTCCGGCAAGGTCCGCAAGGCGTTCGACATCTCGGAGGAGCCGCAGGCCCTTCGCGATCGTTACGGCGCCGGCTGGGGGGAACAGGCGCTCATGGCCCGCCGGCTCGTCGAGGCGGGGGTTCGCTATGTGTCGCTCAACACCGGCTACTTCGACGACCATGGCAACATCGGCCCGGCCCTCAAAGACAAGCTCCCCCGCCACGACGCGGCGGTGGGGACGCTGATCGCCGATCTCGCCGACAAGGGGCTCCTCGACGACACGCTCGTCGTCGTCGCCGGCGAGTTTGGCCACACGCCGAAGATCAACAAGGATGCCGGCCGCGACCACTGGCCGCAGGCGCAGAGCGTCCTCCTCGCCGGCGGCGGCTACCGCCACGGTCAGGTGATCGGCAGCACGAACGACAAGGGGGAATACCCGACGTCGCGAAAGATCGGCGTCGAGGACTTCTGTGCGATCGTTTACCACTCGATGGGGCTGAAGGTCGACGACTCGATCGTCGACCTCACCGGCCGGCCGACGCATCTTGTGCCTGGCGGCGAAGTGCCCGTCGAGCTCCTCTGACCCGGGGCCCTTTTTGCCAGTTTTTGCGCGTTGCCCGTGGGATCGAGCGGCGGTGGCACTTCTGGGCTGCTCTGTCCGCCTTGCTCCACCGGCCGCCTGCTCTGGGTAAACTCGGAGCCATGACAGGACGACAATTTTACGACTGGCAGACAGCAGGCGGGGCCGACGACGTCATGAAGATGGTCGATGCCCTGGAACGCGCTGAATTGCATTGGTGCGCCATCGGTGGCATTGCCGTGAACCACTGGGCCGCCGAGCCGATGGTGACCCGGGATGTCGATTTTGTCGTCGCGGTTGACGAGATCGATCAGGCTGTGAACGTGCTTGAAGCGGTCGGGTTCAAGGCTGAACGACACGACTGGTCGGTGAACTTCCTCGGCCGCTCCCAGGTCAGCCTGCAGTTGAGCACGGAAGACTTCTATCGAGATTTCACCTCCCGGTCGGTCCCCGCCGATGTCCATGGGATTCTCCTCCGAGTGGCGGCACTCGAAGACACGCTCGCCGGCAAGATCAAGGCCTGGCGAACCCCAGGGCGACGGCCGAGCAAGGCGATCAAAGATCTCGGCGACGTTGCCCGCCTCATCGAAGCCCACCCGGCACTCCTCGCATCCCTCCCACCGGACGTAAAGCGGGCGTTGGACCGGTAAATCGCTTCCCCTGCGGTGGCCGTCGCCGCTTCACGGAGCCCCGTGTGGAGCGTTTGCCACCCTCCGGCATCGGCGGCTGACGACGTCTCCGTCGCCGCCGCGGCTGACGCACGAAACCGGACGACCGGTGGCGGAGGGATGTCAGGGCGGGCACCCTCCGCCGCCGATCGCCGGTGTTGTCAGACAGGGCGATTTAGCCCAGGAATGGCTGTCAGGCCGCGTTGCGGCGGAAGAGTTCCACAAGGCCGAGAGCGCCTGCGAAGATGGAGAAAGCGCTCAACAGGCCGGCGGCGCAGATCTCGGGGGCGGAGAAAGCAGAGGAGCCCGCCATCTCCGCCGGAGCCCCGCGCTGCGGATCCTTCTCCCCGCCGATGGTCGCGCTGATCGTGGATAGGAGCCGGTCGCGGTTCCCTGAGTTCCCGGAGCCACCGCGCCGGGAGATGCGGTCGCCATCGAAGGCTCTCGCGACATCGTCGACCGGGGCACTGGACCGACCTTGGTCGATCCCGAGACCGACCTTCCCCGCTTGGGCCTCTCCCGGAAGGGCTGTCGAAAGCAGGATCACGAAAACCACCGCCATCGACTTCACCGCCTTGACGGCAATGCCGCCGGAGTTGGCTTGACCGTTAGAGCGAATGCGCGATGACCAAAGCATGGGAAAGACTCCGAGTGATCCCGGAGCGAGGCGATCACTCACAACTGAGGAAGGGGCTTGGTCCTCTTCGCCCCACCCACGGTCGATGCTTCCGACGAGCAGAGAGGGAACCATCCCCCTCTGAACACTACACCTGCTGCCAAGACCGTCAAAGGCCGCGATCCGACAAAGTGACGAAACGGGCACGGCGCGCACGAATCGGGTAGTAAGCGCGCACGAATCGGGCATG
The DNA here is from genome assembly GCA_947453375.1 of Planctomycetaceae bacterium. Classification (GTDB taxonomy): domain Bacteria; phylum Planctomycetota; class Planctomycetia; order Pirellulales; family UBA1268; genus QWOP01. Next base: position 24,688 of record CANGGT010000044.1, on the reverse strand, counting down.
GCGCGCACGAAATGGCGCGCCCACCCGATCGCGAAGCGTCGCTGCCGCGGCGCAGGGGGCTGAAAACCGAGCGAGCGGTGGCGGAGGAATGCCAAAGGCGACTCACCGGGAGACGCCGGAGAGCGGAGACCTCGTCGACGCTGAAGTCTCCGCCCCTCGCGAAGGGGTCCAGGGAGCGTTCGCTGACGAGCTGCGGCTCAGAACGGCAGTGCCGACGGCTCCGATTCGACCTGGATCGACCGCCGGCAGCCCAGCCGGTGTGGTCGCGAGAGTTTCCCCATCCGCCGGCAAAATCCCGAGAGCGGACCACACCGCGAGGGCGACAGCGGCGCTGGCTTCAACGCGACCCAGAGTGACTTTCAAGGGAACCCTCCTCTGAAAGATTGGGGAGCCGGACGATTGGGGGACGACGAACCGGGACGTTGATCCGGGAGCCGCATCCTTGGCCGAAACGCGCGCGGGCACTGCTCGAGGGCGTAAGTAACTCGACTCCCCGGATAACCGTCAACGTTAAAAAAAGCACAAAATGCCGAAACGGGCACGGCGCGCACGAAACGGGCATGGCACGCACCAATCCGGTCGTGGCGCGCACGAAATGGCGCGCCTGCTCGCCTTGCGGCGAGACTCCCTGAGGGAGCGGGTCGATCGATCACAGTCAGACTGCTATCGTGGCGGCGACGCTTTGCCGCGTTGTTCTCAGGCAGGCCGGTGGGCCTTCGCCCACTGAAAAACCTCCGCTTGGCACTCCCTCTCTCTTCCTCGCCTCGAGGCACCATCAGCTCATGGAGCAGGCTTCCGTCAGCCGACAGCCCGATGCGAGCCTGACCGGCGTCGTGCCGCCGCGCATCGCGGCGCTTCGCGACTCGCTGCCGCGCTGGCGAACGCGGATTTTCTGGTCCTTCCAGGTGTTGTTCTGGACGGCGATCGCCGCGGCCGTGCTCGGGCTGAGCAGGGCCGTGGAGCCGACCGCGCCGACGCCGTGGCTGGCGATGGTGCTCCGGGTGGGCACCGGTTTCGTGATCTCGACGATCGTCTATCTGGTCTTCGAGTCGGCCCGGCTCCGCGGGATGTCGCGGCAGGTGCGGTGGCCGCTGATGATCGCGGTGTCGCTGGTGGGCCTCGGGGCTTCGGTGCTACTCCTCATCGCCGGCGGGATCAGCGGCCCGACGCTCTGGAGCGGGGCGCGGATCGTCGGGCTGCTCGTGCCGAGGCTCGTGACGACGTTCTTCTGGTGCGCGAGCATCTTCGGGCTGGAGATGATCGAGGACTTGCACAAGACCGAGATCCTCCTCGCCGAGAACGAGGCCACCGCGGTCGACCTCGAGAATCGCATGCTCCGCGCGGAGGCTGCCGCCCGGACGCTCGAGCTCCAGCAGCTCCAGGAGCAGATGAACCCCCACTTTCTCTTCAACGCGCTCAATGCCGTCCTCGCCACGAAGGACGACCCCGACGCCGTGGAGAGCGTGATCCGCGACCTCGCCGATTACCTGCGGTTTGTCCTCGGAGAAGCCGGCACGTTCGAGCCCCTCTCCCGCGAGCTTCACGCGCTGGAGAAATACCTCGGCGTGCAGCAGGCCAGGTTCGGAAAGAATCTCATCTGCCGCGTCACCTGCGACCGCCTGGCCCTGGCCGCGCTCGTGCCGCCGATGCTCGTTCAGCCGCTCCTCGAAAATGCCTTCAATTACGGCAGTCAGACGAGCAGCATGCCGCTGCGGGTGAGCGTGACGGCGAAGGTGGTCGATGACTGGCTCGAGGTGGTGGTCGCCAATTCAGGCCGCTGGGTGGAGCCCGACAAGACGCGGTCTCCCTCCACCGGGATTCGTTCCCTCCGCAAGCGGCTCGCCCTCCTCGTCGACAAGGCGGCTACTGTCGATACGGTGATCGACCCCGATCTCGACGGCGGATGGGTGCGCGTCGTCATCCGGATGCCCGCCACGCTCAAGCGCCCATCGACCGATGAACCCGATCGGCCCCCGAACGATGACCCGACGGCCGCGCTCGACCGCACCCCTCCCCCGACCACCGCCTGACGCCCCCCACCCAGTTCCGCCACCTCCGGGTCATCGCCATGATCTCCGCGCTCCTTGTCGACGACGAGCCTCGTGCCAACGAGGTAATGCGGAAGCTCCTGGCCGCCCACGCGGAGATCCGCGTCGTCGGCGTCGCCGAGAACGTCGCCGAGGCCCGCCGCTTTCTCGAGACGACGCCGCCGGACGTCGTGTTCCTCGACATCGACATGCCCGGGGACAGCGGCCTCGACCTCCTCGTGAGTGTGCCGGACGCCACCCAGGTGGTGTTTGTCACCGCGAGTGACAAACATGCCGTGCGGGCGTTCGCCGCCGCCGCCCTCGACTATCTCGTCAAGCCGGTCGATCCGGAGAGGCTCGCCGATACGGTGGCCCGCGTCCACAAGCAGTCTGCCGGCAAGCCGGGCACCGATGATGGCGACCTCACCGAAGACGACGACGCAGAGGTGCTGGGGCTCGACGCCGCGGTGAGCGTGCCGCTGGCGGGGAAGGCCACATCGTTGGTCGTGACCATCGGCGACATTTGCTGGATCGAATCGCTCCGTAACTACACGCGGGTGGCGCTCAAGGCGCCGCACGGGGTGCTGCTCTTCTGCCGGCGGTTGAGCCAATGGGACACGATCCTCCCCACCGACTTGTTCGCGCGGGTGGGCCGTTCGCACATCGTGCAAGTCGCCACGGTGAACCAGATCGAGTGGAAGTCGCGCAACGAGACGGTGGTGACGTTTGAAGAAGGGGCCGCCCCACTCGCGCTCGGCCGCGTCGCCGCCAAGCGGCTCCGGGAAATCCTCACCGGTGACTCGTGAGTGGGATCGGCAGGCGTCCACTCCAAACCCTTCGCAGCACCGCGGCACCTCGAAGCGTTACCTCGGCTCCTCGGGCTCGAGCGCCTCGCGGCCGATCTCGACGCCGTCGAGGAGGAGGAGATCGCCTGCCGGGAGCACCGGCTCGAAGCGGAGCCGGCGCGGCCGCGCATCGCCGCTCCCCAGATCGAGTTCGAGCGGCAGCGAGCCGGTGATGCGGGCGCGCGTCCCGTCGCGCTCGAGGCCTACCTCCCGGGCCGCAAACTCCCGCCGGAAACGGGCAAACGCTTCGTCGTCGCAGCCTTCGCGCAATTCCAGATCGAGACCGAGGAGCGCCCCGCGCTCGGGCACGCCTGTCGCAAACGTCGCCGTGAGGCGCTGCACGGGCTGCCGGCCACCGTCAGCGACGAGCTCGACACCCGTGGCCCGGAGATCGGCGTCGGCAGGGGCGAGAAAGCGAAGCCCCAGCACGGTGCCAGCCCCGCGGAGGAACAGTACAGCATCGGGCGCGAGCATCGCCCCCGGGGCGAGCACGCCGTCGACGCTCCACACCTCGCAAGCCCCCGGGAGGAGGAGATGGGCCGCGAGACAGGAGAGCGACTTCGGATCGACCCGGAAGGGGGAGCGGCGTGGATCGAGCAGCCACAGGGCCGTCACGCGCGCGCCCTGCTGCGACGAGACAAGATACGGCCGGAGGTGGCTCGGCTTCGCCTGTGGCGCTTCGGCCGACGCTTCGTGAACCGTGCCGTAGGGATCGCCGCGGCCATCGAAGACGAGCGTCACGTTCGCTCCGCGCCACGGCTCGCCTTCGGCCCCGCCGGTCCAATTGAGCGGCGGCAGATTCACCAGGAGCGTCTTGTCTTCCGCGCCGCGGCCTTCCCCGGCGATCCCGAGGCTCGACGTCTTCCCCACCCAGTCGGTGGTCCGCTGCCAGGGGCGCTCGCCTGTCCGCTCGACAACGGAGCGCGGGGCGAGGGCAACGACATCCTCGAGGAGGCTCCCGGGAGGCTCCCAGCGGCAGGCGGTGCGGAAGCGATGGAGGCCGTCGCGCGGGGCCCCCGGTAGCCAGCCGGCCCCCTCAGGCCGCGCCGGCACTGTCAGCCAGCCGGCCTCGACGAGATGCTCGTCGGCATAGCCGCGGCCGAAGAGCCAGTCGTAGTCGCGGGCATGGGGGCCGGTGAGTCGCTGGGCGACGGGGAGCCAATGGCAGGCAGCGCTCCGCCACAGATAGCCAAGCGCCGCCTCCGCCTCGGCGCGCGTCTCCCACGACGGGGCATGGTCGGCGATCAGCGCCAGCGCATCGAGATCGACGCCGAGATACGTCGGCGCGACAAACTCCGTCACCCCGCACGCCCGCGTGAAGGCAAGCCACTCCCGCCACCCTGCCTCCCCTTCGGCGATGGCATCGGGCCCGACGAGATCACCGAGGGCAAGGAGATTCCAAGTGTGGGTGAGGAAGATGTTCGTGTAGCCGGGCTCGACGCGGCGGCGGCGGATCGCCGCCAGGGCGTCGTTGGCCATCGCGTCGACAAGCTCGCGGCCGCGGGGCGACAGCCGCCGGCCACCGGGACGCGGCACGAGCCGGCCATCGTCTTCGAGGCGCAAAAGCGCGAGCAGTTGCCCGGCAAACTCGCAGGCGTTGGCGTCGGTCACCTCGGCGTCGCCGAGCCGCCAGCGGAAGTTGCCACGATCGGCCTCCTCCGCCCCAATGACCTGCATCGAACGAGCCAGCTCCAAGCTCGCCTCGATCGCGGCCGGATCGAAGCCGCGGCCGGCTGCTTCGAGGGCGTAGCGGAGGAGGCCGCGGATGCCGATGGCGGGGTCGCGACTGGCAACGATGCTTGCTTGGGCCTCGAGACTCTCGCGGGCATGGGGGGACGCTTCGCCGACCGCCACCGCCGGCTCGCGGCGGACCCGGATGTTGCGGAAGCGGGCCGGCCCGCCATGATTCTGGAGGGAGAAAAAACCGGTGAGGGGCTTGGTGCGGATCTGGGGAATGCTCTCCTGGTCGACCTCCTGGATCGAGCGGCCATTCATAACGACGCGGATCCGCGGCCCCACGAGGCTCACTTCGAGATCGTTCCATTCCTCGGCCGGGCGAATGGCGTTTTCCAGCGGGGCGACGTAGCGGTAGAGGGAGCCGGAGGAGTGAGTCGACGGAGGACTTCCTGCGTCGTCGAGGAGCTGGAGCTCGTAGCCGCGGATGCTCGGCCGCGTGGCCCGTGAGCGGCGCCGATCGAAAGCGCCCGTGCGCAATCCGATGCCGGCGTTGCAGGGCTCGCCGTCGGCTTTCCTGCCGAGCTGAAACTCCATCCGCAGCGTGACGTCGGCAAACGGCTCGCGGGCATACCGCAGGAAGCCGAAGCCGAGACCATCGCAGACGATCGCCCCGTCCTTGACGCTCCACACCGGCCGGCCGTCAGGATGGATCTCCGAATCGGCGTGGGATTCGATCACCCAGCCATCGAGCGAATGGCCGTCGAAAAGATCTTCAAAACCTTCCTCGGCGGCGGGGAGGACCGCTCCAAGGCCGAGGAGGAGAAACGCGGCAAACGCAGCCAGACCGACCAGCCCCAGCACGCGAATCTCCCGCCAGCCCCTCATTGACCACCGCCCGCTCGGGGCCCGTCGGCAAGCACCCCGATGACTGCGGCCATGAAGGCCGGCAGGTCGGAGGGGCGGCGGCTGGAGACGAAGTGCCGGTCGACGACCACCTCCGCGTCCTCAAACAGCGCCCCGGCATTGAGGAGGTCATCCTTGATGCCGGGGCTGCCGGTGACGCGGACGCCGCGGTAGACCCCCGCTGAAATCGCAATCCAGCCGCCGTGGCAGATCGCCGCCACGAGCTTTCCCGCGGCGGCGAAGTCGCGGACGAGCGCGAGGACATGCCCGTCGCGGCGGAGGGCGTCGGGCATCCAGCCCCCCGGCAGGATGATCCCGTCGAAGTCGTCAGCCACGAGCCCGGCGACGGTGGTGTCTGACCGGCAGGGATAGCCATGCTTGCCGAGGAAGGTCCGCGGCTCGTCCCGGCTGGCGAGCGTCACGACCGCGCCGGCCTCCTCGAGCCGCAGCTTGGGATACCAGAGTTCGAGATCCTCGTAGTCGTCGCCCGCCAGGACGACCACCCGCGTTCCCGCGAGCGTCCGCGGCGAAGCGGCTGGAGACGGGGCGGACGGTGCCGCAGGGAGGCCGGCGTCGCGAGGGGAAGGGGCGCTGTTGGCCATCGCACGGGGCTCGCTGGGAAAGGGGTTCGGCAGCCTGAAAACTACCCCGCCGGCCCCTCCGCCGACAGCCCCCCGCCCCGAGCCCCGAATGCCCCACAACAGCCCTCCCGGGACACCACTCCTGCGAGGGGTCGGTCGCGGGCTCACTGGCGCTCCTCCCGGCGGCGCCGCCCCTACGTTTTCCCGCCGGAATTGGGGGGGTGAAAAAACTGACTTGACGGTCTGTCCCCTCACGTTACATTCACGCCCCGGTCGACGGGGGTCCATATGAAGTGGTTCCCACCACGACTACCACAACATCTAGCGATAGCATGCAGATGGAGCTGCTTTCTCCTGATCGCGTGAACCGGGCCGTCTGTACCGGTTGATCCGCAGCCCTGGCGTGAGCATCAGCCAGATTTGGCTGGCACACGAACTATACGGACGTATACTTTTCCAAGCGCCCCTTCCTTCTTGCCCCACGGAGCTCCCCGATGGCAGCCTTCGAGCCGACCGCCGGATCCGCCACCACCCACCGCTCGGACGCCGGATCGACGTCGTCGGGAGACCACCTGCGGGGCCAGGATTCGAGGCCGGCCAGCCGGCAGCCGCTCTCCGTCCCCGCCACCTTCTGCCCCACCGACGTCGCCAGCCCGTTCGACACCACCGAATGGGATCTGCGGACGGCCGCGATCAAGGGGGAGGACGGGAAGGTCCTCTTCGAGCAGACGGCCTGTGAGATCCCCGCCGCCTGGAGCCAGCTCGCGACGAACGTCGTCGTCAGCAAGTACTTCTACGGCGAGATCCATACCCCCGAGCGCGAGCACTCCGTCAAGCAGCTCGTCCACCGCGTCGCCCGGACGATCGCCGACTGGGGCATCGCCGACGGCTACTTCAAGTCGCGCGAGGATGGGGAAAACTTCTACCGCGATCTCTCCTGGCTGTGCGTCCACCAGCACGGAGCCTTCAACTCGCCGGTGTGGTTCAACGTCGGCCTCCACCACCAGTACGGCGTCAAGGGCGCCCCCTGCAACTGGCGCTGGGACGAAGCAAGGCGCGACGTCGTCATGCCCGACAACCCCTACGAATATCCGCAGGGGAGCGCGTGCTTCATCCAGAGCGTCCAGGACAACATGGAAGACATCATGGAGCTCGCGCGGAGCGAGGCGATGCTCTTCAAGTTCGGCTCCGGCACCGGCACCGATCTCTCCACCCTCCGCAGCCAGCGCGAGAAGCTCGCCGGCGGCGGCAAGCCCTCCGGCCCGCTCTCTTTCATGCGGGTCTACGACCAGGTGGCCGCGGTCGTGAAGAGCGGTGGCAAGACGCGCCGCGCCGCCAAGATGCAATCGCTCAAAGTCACGCATCCCGACGTGATGGAGTTCATCGAGTGCAAGGCGAAGGAGGAGAACAAAGCCCGCGTCCTCATCGAGAAGGGGGGCTACGACTCCAACTTCAACGGCGAGGCCTACAGCTCGATCCTCTTCCAGAACGCCAACCTCTCCGTCCGCCTCACCGACGACTTCATGGAAGCGGTCGATCGCGACGACACCTGGACGACCCGCTGGGTGACCGATCCTTCGAAGGCAGGGCCGTCGTGGAAGGCCCGCGATGTCCTCGGTCGGATGAGCGAGTGTGCCTGGCAGTGCGGTGATCCGGGGGTGCAGTACGACACGACGATCAACCGTTGGCACACCTGCCCCAACTCCGGCCGGATCAACGCGAGCAACCCCTGCTCGGAATACATGTTCCTCGACGACACGGCCTGCAACCTGGCGAGCATCAACCTGATGAAGTTCCGCCGGGCCGACGGCACCTTCGATGTCGATCGCTTCTCGGCAGCCTGTCGCATCTTCTTCGTCGCCCAGGAGATCCTCGTCGACCACGCCAGCTACCCGACGCGGAAGATCGCCAAGAACAGCCACCTCTACCGCCCCTTGGGTCTCGGCTACTCCAATCTCGGCAGCCTGCTGATGGCCGACGGGCATGCCTACGACAGTGACGCCGGCCGCGGACTCTGCGGAGCGATCACGGCGATCCTCCACGGCACGGCCAATCGCACGAGCGCGGAGCTCGCCGCGGCGGTCGGCCCCTTCGAGGGCTTCGCCGCCAACCGCGAGCCGATGCTCGGTGTGATGCAGATGCACAGAGCTGCCGTCGACAAGATCGAGCCGGCCTGCCCGGCCTATCTTCGCGACGCGGCCCGGAAGGTGTGGGACGACGTCCTCGAGCAGGGGAAGCGGCACGGCTACCGCAACGCCCAGGCGACGGTCCTCGCCCCCACCGGGACGATCAGCTTCCTCATGGACTGCGACACGACGGGCATCGAGCCCGACATCGCCCTGGTGAAGTACAAGCAGCTCGCCGGCGGCGGCATGCTCAAGATCGTCAACCAGACCGTGCCGCTGGCGCTGAGGACGCTGGGGTATGACGAGCCGACGGTCGAATCGATCCTCGCCTACATCGACAAGAACGACACGATCGAGGGGGCGACGGGGATCCACGACAAGCACCTCTCGGTGTTCGACTGTGCCTTCAAGCCGCGCCTCGGCAAGCGATCGATTGCCTGGCAGGCCCACGTGAAGATGATGGCGGCGGCGCAGCCGTTCATCTCCGGCGCGATCTCGAAGACGGTCAACATGCCGCGAGAGACGACCCCCGCCGAAGTCGGCGGGGCCTACATGGAAGGCTGGCGGATGGGGCTGAAGGCCCTGGCGATCTACCGCGACGGCTCGAAGGAGAGCCAGCCCCTCAACACGAGCACCGAGGCTGACAAGACAGCGGCCAAGGTGACGGCAGCTCCTCGTCGCGAGCGTCTCCCCGACACCCGTCGCAGCATCACCCACAAGTTCAACGTGGGGGGCCACGAGGGCTACATCACCGTCGGCCTTTACGACGATGGCCGCCCCGGCGAGCTGTTCATCACGATGGCCAAGGAAGGGAGCACGATCGGCGGGCTGATGGATTCCTTCGGCACGGCCGTGTCGATGAGCCTCCAGTACGGCGTGCCGCTCGAGGTGTATGTGAAGAAGTTCTCCCACACCCGCTTCGAGCCGTGGGGCTACACGAAGAATCCCGACATTCCGGTGGCGAAGAGCCTCGTCGACTACCTCTTCCGCTGGCTCGGCAACGAGTTCATCCCCGGCTTCCGCGAGGCCAACCGACCGGGCGGGATGCAAGGCCACACCACGGGGGGTGAAGAGGCCGCTGGCGGAGACGCGGAGAGTGAGCGTTCGCCCGCCGCCATGAAGGCGAGCGGGCTGGCCGATGGGCAAGGAAAAGCCCCCGCTGCTTCGCAGGGTTCGACGAGCGCTGCCACCAAGCCGACGGCCAAGGGGGGAGCCCCGGCCAATGGCTCGGCCAATCCAGCCACGCAAGCCAGTCATGGAGCCCTCGCGGCCGGGACGCCCAAGCCCGCCGCGAAGGCCTCCACGGCCGCTTCCAACAAGCGTCTGGAGCAGGCCGGCGTGATGGTGCTCGAACCCGGCACGAGCCTCGGCGACCGGCAGAGCCAGTTTGCCAAGTTTCAGATCGACGCCCCGGCCTGCGACAGTTGCGGCGCGATCACCGTCCGCAACGGCAACTGTTATCTCTGCCATAATTGCGGCAACAGCATGGGATGCTCCTGAGCCGGATCTGCTCTGGCCCGCACTCCTGAGCCACTCCTGAACAGGGCGGCGGGGTCCCGTGCTACGGGGCCCCGCCGTATGTTTTTTGCCGTTCAGCGACCGAGCAGGCCGGCCACCGGCTACGGCCGCATGCGCCGCGTCTGGGCCCGCCTCCCCCTGCTGCTCTCCTGCTTGCTCGCGCCGATTGCCGCTGACGCGGCCCCCGAGGCAGAGCCGGCCGTGGAAAACTCCGAGCGGGCAGGCGAGCCGATGCCTCCCGGCGAGGCCCTCTTGGCGATTGAGGCGCGGCTCTCCCCCCGGGTCGAACTTTTTGCCGCTGAACCGGTGATCCGCAATCCGGTCGCTGCCTGCGTCGATCCAGCCGGCAGGATGGTCGTCGCCGAAAACCTCACCTACGCCGAGAAGCCGCTCAAGGCCGACCCACGCTACCGCGACCGGGTGACGATGCTTGAAGATGCCGACGGCGACGGCACCGCCGAGCGTCATGCCACGCTCGTCGACGGGCTCGAAGGACTCGCGAGCGTGGCGGTGGGGCGCGGTGGCCTGTGGCTCCTTTGCCCCCCCCGCCTCCTCTTCATCCCCGATGGCCATCGGCCTCCGCCGGGATGGCCACAGACTCCCGACCCCGCCGAGCCGGCCCGGCGACGGGCCGCCGCGGTGCCGATCCTCGACGGCTTCACCGTCTCGCCCAACAGCCACCACACCTTCGTAAACGGCCTGACCTGGGGCCCCGACGGCTGGCTCTACGGCCGCTGTGGGGCGAGCTCCCCCGGCGAGATCGGCAGCCCGGGGGCCGAGCCACACAAGCGAGTGCCGCTGCGCGGGGGGATCTGGCGCTACCACCCCGAGCGGAAGGTTTTCGAGGCGATCTGCCACGGCACGACGAATCCCTGGGGCCTCGACTGGGACGACCTCGGCAACGGGTTCTTCACCAACACCGTCAATGGCCACCTGTGGCGCGTTCTTCCAGGCGCCCATTACGCCCGCTCCCACACCGTCGAGCCCCACCCCTGGATCCTCGAGCCGCTCGGGCCGCACGCCGACCACGACCACTTCGACTCGGGGCGGCACTGGAGCGAGTCGCGCGATGGCCGGGCCGATGCCCACGGTGGTGGCCATGCCCACACCGGGTGCGTGATCGTGGCCGACGAACCGGGCTGGCCAGGGGCCCTCCGCGGCCGGCTCCTGACGCTGAATCTTCACGGCCGGCGGATCAACGTCGACCGGCTCGACGCCGAGCCCACCGGCATCGTCGGGCGACACGAGCCCGACCTGGCCCGATTTGGCGACCCCTTCTTTCGGGGCACCGATCTCGTGGAGCTTCCGGGGCAGGCCTTGGCGGTTCTCGACTGGAGCGACACCGGCGAATGCCACGAGGGGACGGGAGTCCATCGCACGAGCGGGAGGATCTACCGTTTCGCCTTTGGCTCCGACGACGCCCCCCCTGTCAGCCCCGGGACGGATCTGGAGGCCCTCGACGCCGAGACCCTTGTCCGACTTTTGCTCACCGACCGCTGGACCGCCCGGATGGCGACTCGCCTCCTCGCCGACCGGCACGCCGCCGGTGACGCCCACGGCGAACTCGACCGAATCGTGCCGGCGCTCGACGATCTCCTGGCGCACGGTGACCACGTCGTGCGGCGGCTGCGTGCCCTGTCGGCTCTCTGGGCGATCGGTCGAATCGAAGAGCCACGCCTCTGGGCGCTTCTCGACGACCCCGCGCCGGCCATCCGCGCCCAGGCCCTCCGATTCCTCTCGGACTCCTGGCCGCTCGACACCGTCCTTGGGCGTCGGCCCGCCGTCGAGCCGCGCGCGCGTGGACTCACGCTCGACGCCCTCGCACGTCTCGCGATCACGGAAACCGACCCCGAGGTGCGGCTGGCGCTGGCCTGCGTGCTGTCGCGACTCCCGCCGACCGAGCGACCGCGCCTCGCTGCGGCGCTTGTCGCGAAGACCGAGCCGGAGACCGTTGTCGCCCCCGCTTTCCTCCCCGACATCGGCCCCACTGCGCCGGCTCCGCGGAGCTTGGGGGGGGATCACCACGATCTCGGCGCGATGCTCTGGGTCGGCCTGCTCCCGGCCTTCACGGCCGCCCCCGACGGCGTGATCGGCGTTTGGCAGGCGGCCTGCGTGCCCGGAGCGGAACAGTCGCACTGGCCCTCCCTGCGCCGCGCCATCGCCCGGAGGACGACCGGCACCGATGCGCATGCCACACGCCCCCTCCTCCTCGCCGCAGCGGCCGAAGAGGGCCCTCCCGGCTTCGATGACTGCCTCGCCGGCCTCAGCGCCGGCTGGAGGGGCCGGCACCATGTCGACCGCCCGACCGGCTGGGAGGATCTCCGCTCCGCCATCGGGGAGATGCCCGACGACGACCCGCGTCGCGGGCCCCTCCTCGACACCGCCGCCCGGCTCGACGCCCTGTTCGGCGATCCGCGCGGCATCGACCGACTCGCGAACACGGCTCGGGATGTGGGCCTTCCCGCCCGCGCCCGCGCCGCAGCCCTCGACGCCCTCGTCGATGTCCGGGCGGACGAGGCGCAGCCCCTCGCCCAGGCGCTGCTCCTCGAGCCGGGGCTGTCGCTCGCGGCGATCCGCAGCCTGCTCGCGGTCGGGGCCGACGACGATGCCCAGAGGATCGTCGATGCCTATCCACGCCTCGACGCTGCTCACCGCGATGCCGCCCTCTCGGCCCTCGCGGCACGGGTGTCCTGGGGAGGCATCCTCGTCGATGCGGTCGAGGATGGCCGCATTCCCCACACCGCAATCACCCCGCTTCTGGCCCGCCAACTCGCCAGTCTCGGTGATGCGCACCTCCGCGCTCGCCTCGCCGCGATCGGCCCTCCCCCGACGACCGGTCACGACACATCCACTGCTGACGTCGTATCCACTGCTGATGTCGTATCCACTGCTGACGTCGTATCCACGAGGCTCGACGCGTGGAAGGCCAGACTCTCTCCGCAGGTCCTCGCCGGCGGCGATCGGGTCGCGGGGCACCGCGTGTGGCAGAAGCAGTGCGCCTCCTGCCACCGGATGCATGGCGAGGGGGGCTCCCTCGGCCCCGACCTCACCGGCTCGGGCCGGCACGACCTCGACTACCTCCTCGTGAACATCGTCACACCGAGCGCCACGGTTTCCCCCGATTACCGGATGAAGCAGGTGGTCCTCGCCGACGGCCGCGTCCTCTCCGGCATCGTCGCCCGCCGGACGGCCGAGACGCTCCTCCTCCGCACCCAGACCGGCGAGGAAGCGATTCCCGTGGACGATGTCGAAGAGGTGATCGACGGCGGCGTATCACTCATGCCGGAAGGAATCCTCGAGCGGCTCGATGAAGCCGAGGCGATCGACCTCATCCGCTTCCTCATGACACCGTGATCGACGACACGGTGAACGGCATTACCACCCGAGCGTCACCGGATCGACGACCGAATCGGCGCGGTCGAGATCCCGGAAGCGCGTGACGCGGTGGAAGGTGAGGAAGTTGGCATCGTGGGCGTTGTGGGCCCCGCTCCCGCCGTCGTCGTGCGCCGTCCGGCTGACAGCAAGGAGATCGTCGCCGGCGACGATCCAGTCGACATACTGGAAGGCGTGCCGGCTGACGTCGGGATGATGGAGGACGGTGCTCCGCAACTCCCAGTCGCGCAGATTCGTCGATCGCATGAGCACGAGGGTGTTGCGCACCGAGGCGGGCTTCCCCTTCCCGGCGAGGATCGGCGGAGCGGCGCTCGCAAGCGTCCACCACACTGGCGCCTTCCCCGCGGCCAGCGACTCGGGGTCGCGACGAATGGCAAACTTCTTCGCCCCGCCGGGAAACGGCACGAACCCCGTGGCCGGATCGAACTGAGCTGTGGCGCCGTCGGCGCTCACCGTCACGATCGCCGCCTGCTCGACCCCGCCCGGGGCGAGCGGACCGGCCTCGACGCGGAGGATGTCGAGGATGTTCCCGGCAGCATCGGCCACGGCGTTCCCCTCGAGCCAGCCGACGAAGCGGCCGCCGAGCCAGGCCGGATCGCGGGGGACGGGCTTCGTGAAGCGCCAATTGGCCCGATCGAGGAGATCGCTTCCGATCGGCGCGGAGAGCATCACCGGGCTGTAACGCTTTCCCCACTCCGAGCCGCCAGAGGCATCCTCGACGGCACGCCACAGCTTCCCGGCATGCTCGAGCACCGGCATCGGCGCGGTGTGCCATTCCCCCTCGGCAAGCAGCCCCGTCTGCGCGTCCTCAGGCACGGTCCACGTCCGGCCACCGTCGTCGCTGCGGCGGATGACGAGCGGGCCGTGGTGGTGCGTCGGTCCCATCAGCCACAGGGCGTCTGAGTGGACAAAGAGGTTCGACCAGAAGGCGCCGTCGATCGTCGCGATCCGCCCCCAAGTCAGGCCGCCGTCGGAGCTCGAGAACACTGCCGTGACGGCGCTTGTCCATTCAGAACTGCCCGGCCCGAAGTGATCGTGCGAGGCGACGAGCGTGCCATCGGGGAGTTCCGCGATCGACGGCGACCCGACGTACTGCCTCCCCTCCGCCGGCAGATGATCGATGACGACACCGGGGGGAGCGGCACCGGCCGTCATTCCCCACGCCACCGCCAGCATCGCCGCCGCGGCTCCGAGCGTCCCCAAGGCCCTCATCCCAGCCCCCTTTTCCCGTCGCACCACGAAACCTCCTCCGCACGCTTGTCAGTCTGGCACGTCAACCGTGAACACCTGGTTGAAAGCACCAGCGGCACTGCCGACCCGCCGCACATAGGCCACCCGGCGGCCGTCGGGGGAGAAGACACACGCCTCCGGGCGCGGCGATGGCTCTCCGGTGTGGGCCGTGAGCCTCGAGATCTCTCCGTCCCGCGCGTCGACGAGGCACACGCTGCCGTCGATGACACACGCCAGCCGGTCGCCGGCAGGGCTCCACGTGAAGGCGCTTTCAATGCTCGCGTGGAGACGCGTCAGCGGCCGCGGCTCGCCGCCGCGCGGGCTGACAGCGAACAACTGCACGACGCCGATCTCGTCGCGGGCAAGATACGCGATCCGTTCTCCGTCGGGGCTCGACCGCAGCCAGTGTCGCGGGCCCTGGATCCCGGGATGGACGGCGCCGGACGTGAACGTGAGCCGGCGCTGGACGATCCCCGCCGGAGGACGCGGCCGCGTCGTCGGCGTGCCCGCCAAGGGCCCCGCCCCCGGCGTGTCGAGACCTCCGGTCTGCTCGTCGGCGTCGGGGAGATCGACGACGAACACCTCGCTGATCGCTTCACCGTCCGGCGTGACGACCGTTCCCTGGAAGGCGAGGGCGCGCTGCTGTCGGCTGCCGTCGGCGCGCCGGTAGCCGGCAGTGCCGACCCAGGCCTCCTCGCAGGCCCGGCTGATCGCGTCGCTGCCGCAGAGAGGCTCGTCGTCGAGGTCGGTGACGAGAACGCTCCAGGCACCGCCGTTGTGGTTGCGGGGATGGGAACGCGGCACGGTCACTGGCCGACCACAGACACTCACCCCCACCGCGCGGAGATTGCGCTCGTGACCGGGGGCGCCGCCCGCCGCGTCGAGGAGCGCGTCTTCGTAGGTGAAGCTCACCAGCCGGCCATCGGGGGAGAACTGATGGACATGGGTGCCCCCCCGCAGCGCGCCGGGCGTGAACGGGGGGACGAGGTCGCGGGCATCGAGGGGCTCGAGGGCGCCGGGAGCGCTCGAGCGGACGATCACCCCGCGGCGGCGGGCGGGGCCATAGGACCAGTCGGCGGAGGGATGCTCGGGGCCGAGGATGAATACCACCCGGTCGTCGACGGGACTGGCGGTGACGACGCCGCAGCAGGCGCCATCGACCGATTCGTAGAGCACTTCGACACGGCCCGTCACCACCTCGACCCGTTCGATCCGCGTCCCGTCGAAGCGGGCCCCGGCGGCATCCGAGCGGATGTCGTAGACGAGCCACTCCCCGTCGGAGGTCCAAACCCCGGCATTGGTGAGGAGGTGGCCGTGGGGGGCGGAGGTGATCTGGCGTTCGGTCATCGGTCAAGCATGGCGGACGTGCGGTCCGGCCGGCCGGTGGGGGTGGGACGGACGTAGCGGAAAGTGGGGCAGCGCGGAAATCGACTCAAATCCCCCCCGCTGGTCTGACGAAAACTCTTCTGTCGCCGGATCCTTCCGGCGGCCGCCACCCGGGAGGACCGCCCAAGGCCTCCCCGGTGACACCGAACTTCGACCATTCGGTCGCCGCGTTCCGTCGGAGGTGCCAAACCCAAAGCGTTGATCCGGATTCCCAGAAAAGTCCGGGGCTTGCCCCAGACCCAATCCGCATCATTCTCGCAGCGATCTACCCCGCTCGCAGGCGGCGACCTGTTCGATCCACGAGGGCCGTGGTGGCGCAAGCCACCACGGCCTTTCTCGTTTTTTCGTGCCCCCCGGAGCGGTCTGCAGGAGGGCCCGCCCGGTGTTTGCGACCAGCCCGGTCCCGCCGTTAGCATACGCGCCGCGTCGGTCGACCAGGGAGGGGAGCCGGCGAACGCTTTCGGGACCGTCGGTCTCCTGTGCCCCGCTGCCGCACCGCATCCGGTCGTGGCGCCCCGGGCCGGAGGGCCACGGTCTCCGGCACCCGGACCTCCTGTTTTCTCCCCCGCACGAACGAGGTGTTCCTTGCGACGATTCTTCCATGGCCTGCTCGTGGGCGTGCTCACGCTCTGGATCCCGATCGACTCCGCCGTGGCGGGCTGGTGGCACCACCACCACCGTCATGCGAGCCCCTTGGCCTGGGGCCCCGCGTTCCCACCGCCGTGCGGCGCAGGGGGGCCATTCCCCGGCTGGGCCGGCGCCATCGTCATCGACGACCGTCCGCTCGGCGCGCCTTCTCCGTTTGCCGTCTTCGCCGCGCCGCCCGCCGAGGTGATCCTCGACTCGTGGATCACGACCGGGCCGGTCGAAGGGTCGATCGTCCACGAGGAGACGGTCATCCACGAGGGGACCGTCATCCACGAAGGATCGATCATCGAGGAAGGGACCGTCGTCGAGGAGGGCTCGATCGACGCCGGTGATTGCGCGTGCGATCCCTGCCAGGGTGAATCGTCCGCCGACACTGGAACGGTCTTCGCAGGAACGGTGATCGAGACTGAGTCGGTGCGTGGGATGCCGACGCCGGTCGACGCAGGGATCGTGAGCGAAGGCCCCGTCACGACGCAGCGGCCCACCGACGCTCCCGTGCCCGTCACGAGCGACGCGACCACGCGCGTCGAGACCGAACCGGAACCGGAGAGCCCGACATCGCTCGAACTCCCCGGTACGGCAGCGACCACCTCCGGCGATCCTGCCACGGCGGCCCAGCCGGGCCCGGCCGACGCGCCGGCCTCCTCCGTGCTCGAGCCGTGGGAACCGAAGACCGTGCAGGGGGACACCGCCGCCGAGACGGTGAACGACGAGCCCCCCGCCGAGACGATGGAGGAGGCCGAGGCCTTCGAGCGCGCCGAGACGCCGGCCGACGTGAGCCCGGCCGATGAGCCGGTCGCCGATGGCGCAGACGTGGACAGCACGCCGCAGCCCAAGCGACGAAACCTCTTCGACGAGGCTCCGGCCGACGACGCGGAGCCGTTCGAAACTTCCCCGGCCACCGAGGACAGCCTCCCCCCGAGCGACGCCTTCGAGGCGCCCGGCACCAGCGACGACGACTTCGGGATCCCCGATGAGGCGCCGATGGACGACAGCGACGAGATGCCGGCAGATGACTTCGGTGACGACAGCGGCGTACCGGCCTCGGATGACTCCGGCTTCGAGCCGGCAACCGAGGAACCGATGGACGACGCCCCCGCCGATGAACCGATGGAGGAAGGGGAGCCGGGAGAGGAAGGGGAGCCGGGAGACCAAGGGGAGCCGGAGCCGCTCGAGGAAGAAGCCCCGGCGGAATCCGATCCGTTCGACGCCAACGTCCTCCATACGCCCGGCCAGCCCTCGCGGGAATGGCGCGACGACACCGGCCGTCACGGCACCGAAGGGCGGCTCGTCGAGGTCCGTGCCGACCGGGTGCGGATCCTGAAGACCAGCGGTGGGCACACGACGGTGCCGATGGCCCGCCTCTCCCGTGCCGATCGGGATCACGTCGCTCTCGTCGCCCTGGCCCTGGGCCGTCCCGCGGCCCGACCGGGTGAAACGGCCGGCCTCTGATCCCCCGCCCAGCAGGCGGCCGCGAGTCTGCAGCCAGACGCCGACCGTGCCCCCGACTCCGGGGGCACGGTCGGTCGCGTTTCATTCCGGCAGGCTCACTTCTCGTCGAGGACGGCCACGGTCTCGAAGGCCTTCCCTTCGAGCATCTCCAGCGACGCACCGCCGCCGGTCGACACGTGGCTGACACGGTCGGAGTAGCCGAGCTGCTCGACCGCCGCAGCCGAGTCGCCGCCACCGATGATCGTCACGCCGCCGGCCGTCGTGGCATCGGCCACCGCATCGGCCACCGCCTTCGTGCCGGCGTCGAACGGCGGCATCTCGAAGACCCCCATCGGGCCGTTCCAGACCACCGTGCCGGCGGTGCGGATGATCGCGGCGTAGGCAGCCGCCGTCGCCGGACCGATGTCGAGCCCTTCGAAGCCATCGGGGATCTCCCCTGCCTTCACCACCTTCTTGTTGGCGGAAGCGGAGAAGTCGTCGGCACAGTGGGTGTCGACGGGAAGAACAAGCTTCGAGCCGCCGCTGGCGAGAAGCTGCTTGGCGAGTTCGACCTTGTCGGGCTCGACGAGCGATTTGCCGGTCTTCCCCCCCTGGGCCAGCGAGAAGGTGTAGGCCATCGCGCCACCGATGAGGACATGATCACAGATCGCCAGGAGGTTCTTGATGACCTCGATCTTGTCCGACACCTTCTTGCCGCCGATGATCGCCACGAACGGACGCTTCGGCTTGCCGATCGCGTCGGAGAGATACTGAATCTCCTTCTCGACGAGGAAGCCGACGACGGCCGGCTTGCCCGCCTGCTTCATCGCCACCGGCACGGCGTGCATGCTCGCCTCGGTGCGGTGGCAGGTGCCGAAGGCATCGTTGACATACGCATCGGCGAGGGTCGCGAGCCCGGCGACGTAGGCCGCGTCATCCCCCTTCTTCTCCCCCTTGTTGAAGCGGACGTTCTCGAGGACGAGGACACCACCGGCGGGGAGGGCGGCGAGCTTGGCGTGGCTGTCTGGCCCGCCAGTGTCGGTCGCCAGGGCCACCGGTTGCCCGAGAAGCTCGCCGAGTCGCTTGGCGACGGGGGCCAGCGAGAAGGCCGGCTCCGTCCCCTTCCCGGCGGGGCGACCGAGGTGCGACATGAGCACCGCCCGCCCACCACGATCGAGGATTGAGCGAATCGTTGGCAGGGCCATCCGGATCCGACGATCATCGGTGATCGCGCCGGCATCGTCCTGCGGGACATTGAAATCGACGCGCACCAGCAGCGTCTTGCCCCGGGGGTCGAGATCGGCGACGGACTTTTTCGGCATGGGGGCGGTCCTTGGGGTGAAGGGAGCATTGGGCCCGGGGACGGACACCGCCCACCGGTCCAGCGAATCTACGCCCCCAGCGCCCGACGGCAAGACCGGGGGCCTGCCGGCAGCCCAGGCCAGCGGCAGAACCGGCGCTGTCGGGCGGCTATATTCAGGGTTCGTTCCCCGCATCGTTGTCGCTTTCCCCGCCCCCACGCCAAGGCCATGACCGACCGGGACCCGCCGCCGTCACGCAGCCGGTGGCCCTCCCGGCTCTTCCCGGTGAGCCTGGCGACGATCCTCTGCCTCATCGCTGTCACCCCTTGGATGGTGCCGGCGGCGCTCGGCGTGCTCCAGGTCGACGCCACGACCCCGATCGAGTGGGTGCCGATGTCGTTCGCACCGCGGGCGGCCTACGAGAAGTTCACCGGCGAGTTCCAAAGTGGCGACGTCGTGATCGCGTCGTGGGACGGCTGCACGCTCGATGCCCCGGCGGTCGACGCCTTCCTCGCTGCGGCAGGGGGCCCCGAGGCCCCCGTCGACGCGCGAGGCGAGCCGTGGTTCGAGCCGATCGCCAGCGGCGGCGTGGCGCTGGCCAGGCTCACCGATCCGCCTTTGTCACTTCCCCGCGAGGAGGCGATCGCCCGGCTACGCGGGGTGCTCATCGGCCCCGACGGTCGCACGACCTGCCTGGTGATCCCGTTCACGCGCGTCGGGCTCACCCACCGCCGCGCCGCCGTCGCCTGGATCCGTCAGACGCTCGCGCGTGTCACGGCGCTGCCGCAGGCCGAGCTCCACCTCGCCGGCCCGGTCATCGACAACGTCTCGGTCGACGAGGCGAGCATGGAGAGCTTCTTCTGGTTCGGCGGCCCCGGGGCCCTGGTGATCCTTCTCCTCACCTGGTGGTCGCTGCGCAGCCTGCGCTACGCCTTGCTCGTGTTCCTCGTGTCGCTGGCCTGTGTCGGTCTCAACTTCTGGGGGCTCGCCACCTGGGGCGACCGGATGAACCCGATCCTCATCGTCATGCCGGTGCTCGTCCTCACGCTCGGCGTCTCCGGAGGGATCCACCTCACCAACTACCTCGTCGACGCGCTCGCCGACGGCGGGCTCGATGGGGTTGCCTGGCGCGCGATCCGCTTGGGCTGGCTCCCCTGCGCCCTCTCTGCCGGCACCACGGCGGTGGGGCTTGTGTCGCTGGTGGTAAGCGAGCTCGAGCCGATTCGCGTGTTCGGCTTCCACGCGGCGATCGGCGTCATGCTCACCCTCGGGATGCTGTTCCTCGTTGTCCCCGGGTTCTTCGAGCGCTGGCCGATCGTCCCGTCGAGCGCGGCTGCCGAGCGGACGATGGCAACCGAGGATGCCTGCGCCCGCTTTATGGTTCGCCATGCCGGAAGCATCGCTTGGATCGGCCTGATCGCGATGGCCGTGGCGGCGGTGGGGATCCCACGGATCCGCGCCTCGGTGAGCATCGAGACCCTGTTCACGCCGGCTAGTCGCGTGATCCGCGATTACGCCTGGCTCGAGAAGTCGATCGGGCCGCTGGTGCCGGTCGAGGTGGTGCTCCGGTTCCCCGACGATTCGCCGATCCGGCCGGCGGAGAGGCTCGACATGGTCCGCGAGGTGGGGGAGGCGCTGTCGGGCATGCCGGCCGTCAGCGGCGTCCTCTCGGCGGCCACGTTCCTCCCCGATCTCGACGTCGGCTCCGGGCTCCGCGGCCAGGCGACCCGCTCGATTGCCGCCCGGAAGCTCCAGCAGAGTCTCTCCGGCCTCGATGACATGCGGATCGTGCGGAATGTCGACGGCGAGCAGTTGTGGCGGGTGACGGCCCGGACCTCGGCGCTCTCCGGGATCGACTTCGGCGACTTCCTCGGCGTTGTCCGCTCGAGGATCGACCCCGTCATCGCCGCCCATGGCGGGGCGGATCGCGGCGTGATCGCCGACTCCACCGGCGCCATGCCGCTCATCAACGCCATCCAGAAGACGCTCCTCTCCGACCTGTTCTCGAGTTTCCTCTCCGCCTTCGTCGTCATCACCCTGATGATGATCGCCGTGGAGCGGGGGGTCGTGGCAGGGCTCATCTCGATGATCCCCAACGTGTTCCCGACGATCCTCATGTTCGGGTTCCTCGGATGGGCAGGGACGGCCCTCGACATCGGCAGCGTGATGACCGCATCGATCGCGCTGGGGATGGCGATCGACGGCACCCTCCACTTCCTCACCTTCTTCCGCCGCGGGCTCCGCGCGGCGCCGGCCGGCGCCGACAGCCGCGAGCTCCGGCAGCGACGCGTCGCTGCCGTCCACGGCGCGTTCCGGCATTCGGGAGCCGCTCTGACCGAGAGTTCGATCGTGTGTGCGTGCGGCATCCTCATGTTCGCCTGGAGCTCGTTTGCGCCGACGAGCCGCTTTGCCTGGCTGCTGGCGATCCTCATCGCCGCGGCCCTCGCCGGCGACCTCGTCCTTCTTCCGGCGCTCCTCGTCGGACGGCCAGGGCGGTTCTTCCGGGCGCTGGCGCCGGTCGACGGCGATCCGCCGTCAGACGACTGAATCCCTGTCGTCAGCCCTGCTCACACCCCCCGGCCGCGGGCGATGCGTTCGACGGCCACGGCGAGCCGGTCGATCTCCTCGACCGTGTTGTAGAAGGCCAGCGACGGCCGCACGGTCGCCTCGAGACCGAAATGCCGCAGCGACGGCTGGGCGCAGTGGTGACCGGCCCGGACGGCCATCCCCTCGCGATCGAGGGCCCGACCGATCTCGATCACGTCGCGACCGGGGATCACGAACGACAGCACCCCGACCTTCGCCCGCGCGGTCCCCACCAAGCGCACGCCGGGGATCGCCCCGAGGCGGGCGGTGGCGTGCTCGAGGAGGAGATGCTCCTGGGCGGCGATCCGCTCCCTCCCCACGGCCGTGACGTAGTCGAGGGCCGCGGCCAAGCCGATCGCGTCGGCGATGTTCGGCGTGCCCGCCTCAAACTTCGCCGGGGGATCGGCGTAGACGGTCTTCGCGAACGTCACGTCACGGATCATGTTGCCTCCCCCCTGCCAGGGCTGCATCGAAGTTTGCGCGTCGGCCGAAGCCCACACCGCCCCGATCCCGGTGGGCCCGAAGATCTTGTGCCCGGAGAAGACGTAGAAATCGCAGCCGATGCGGCGGACGTCGACGGGGAAGTGCGACACCGACTGCGCCCCGTCGACGAGGACGCGCGCGCCATGGGCCTTCGCCATGCCGGTCATCGCCTCGACCGGAAGGATCGTCCCCAGGCTGTTGGAGGCATGGGTGAGGGCGACGAACTTCGTCCGGGGCCCGAGCAGCGCCGCGTAGGCTTCGAGGATCACTTCCCCCCGGTTGTCGATCGGGGCCACGCGGATCACCGCCCCGGTCCGCTCCGCGAGCATCTGCCAGGGAACGATGTTGGCGTGGTGCTCGACTTCGGTGAGGACGATCTCATCGCCGGCCGAGAAGCGCGCGCCGCAGGCGTTGGCGACGAGGTTGATCCCCTCGGTCGTGCCGCGGACGAAAATGATCTCCTCCGGGCTCGCCCCCCCGAGGAACCGCTGCACCGTGGCCCGGGCCCCTTCGTAGGCGTCGGTCGAGCGGGCCGCGAGGGTGTGGGCACCGCGATGGATGTTCGAGTTGTCGGTGGCGTAGTAGCGGGAGATCGCGTCGATCACCTGCCGCGGCTTCTGGGTCGTGGCCGCATTGTCGAACCAGGCCAGCGGCTTGCCGTTGATCTTCTGGTGGAGGATGGGGAAATCGCGCCGCACCCCTTCGACATCGAAGGCGCCGTAGCGGGCGGGGCTGCCGTCGACGCCCCGCGCCGCCGCACGGATCGCAGCGGCAGCGGCCTCGAGGGAGGGATCATGCCCGTGGAAGCCCGCACTCCGATCGCCAGGGGAGGCGTCGAGGCCCCGGATCCGCGACACGAACGACTTGAGCCCGGCATACGGATCGGCTTCAGCCACGGCTGCCGTGCCTGACGGCAGCCGGGCCGCGACGGGAAACGCACCGGCGCCCGACGCCGGCAGCGCCGGCGGGAGGGAGGGTAAGGCCGTGGCGGGGGGAAGCCCGCCGTCGACGGAGCGCTCCGCGGTCACCGGCGACGTCGCCGCCACTGCCTGCGGCGATGCGCCCCCCGTCGCCTCGGCGAGGAGCCGCGAGGCGATCCGCGAGATCATGTCGGAAGAGGGCTCGTGAGCTTCGATTCCGGGGAACTCGTTCATGGTTGAATTGTCCCTGGCAGGCTCACTTGGGGGTCGACTTGCGGTGCTCGTAATCGTGGTAATAGCCGACCTCGACGTTCTCGAGGACGCCGAGGGCGTCGTCGGTGAGGACGGCCATGGAGAAGTAGTTCGTGAGCAGGTAGGAGGCGACGCCGAGACTGTCGAGCCCCATCAGCCGTGCCGACAGGCTCGGCATGATCTCGCCCGGGATCCCCGTCTGGTGCAGCCCCACCACCCCCTGATCCGCCTCGCCCGTCCGCACGAGCAGGATGCTCGTCGTGCCGAGCCACTGGTTGGAGTGGTAGCGCCCCTTGATCTCGAGTTTGTCGCACGGGATCAGCGGCACCCCGCGCCACGCGATCACAGGAGTCCCGTAGAGATCGACCGTCACCGGCGGCACGCCCCGCCACGTGCACTCCCGCTCGAAGGCCGCGATCGCCTTGGGGTGCGCCAGGAAAAAGCTCGGCTTCTTCCATACGAGCGCCAGCAGTTCGTCGAGATCGTCCGGCGTCGGTGCCCCATACCGCGGGCTGATCCGCATCGCCGGATCGACCGAGTGCAACAGCCCGAACTTCGGGTTGTTGACCAGCTCCCACTCCTGACGCTCCTTGATCCCCTCGATCGTCAGACGCATCTGCTCTTCGAGCTGGTCATAGGGGCCGTTGTAGAGATCCGACACCCGCGTGTGCACCCGCACCACCGTCTGCACCGCCAGGAGCGAATACTCCCGCGGCGTCGCCGAGTAGTCGACGAACGTCTCCGGGATCTCCACGTTCTCGGCAAAGCCGCTCACGAGGTCGATGTTCCGCTCGCCGTAGCGATTCACCGTCGACTGCAGCTCCCGGTGCTCGTCGATCGCCCGACGGAAGTCGTCCGCGAGACGAGGCTCCTCGGCCAGCACCCCGTCGAGATCCTTCCGCGAAAGCGTCAGCAGCACGCACGGCGTGATCGTCCGGATCGTCACGTCCGAAGGCTTGTCGGAGACGATGTCGGTCTCGCCGAAATACTCCCCGTCGGAGAGCAGCGCGATCCGCAGGTTCGTTCCGTGTGCCCCCTTCGAGAGCACCTCCACTTGCCCCTGCGCGAGGATGAAGAACGTATTGCCATCTTCCCCCTCGCCGATCAGCGTGTTTCCCAGCGACACCTGCTCCGGCTTGAACCGGCCCGCCATCCGGCTCACGATCCCGTCCGGAAGCCGCGAAAACAGCGGCACGCTCCGCAGCGACTCCGGCGCCAAAACGGGCGTTCCACCGCTCGCCACCGCCGAAAGATCGACCCCGATCCGCTGGGCACGGGGAAGCTCGACCTTCGTCCGGTTCACCCGGTAGGTCCCACCCTCAACCTCCACGAACGGAAGCAGCCGCAACAGCCAACGAGGCGTGATCGACATCATCTTCGG
>CANGGT010000043.1 GCA_947453375.1 Planctomycetaceae bacterium | reverse complement strand
GAGGTGCCGAGCGGACCGTGACAGCCCTCACGGCGCTGCCAGCCCCCCCCACTGCCGCACCGCCTCGTAGGCGACGATCGCCGCGCAGTTGGAGAGATTGAGACTGCGGACCTGGGGGCGAGAGGGGATCGTGAGGAGTTTTTCAGGGTGGGCGGAGACGATCTCGGCCGGCAGCCCCGCCGATTCGCGGCCAAAGACGAGCACCGAGCCGCGCTCGTAGCGGACGTCGGTGTAGGGCTTTTCCCCCCGGGCGCTGAACAGCCAGTCGGGCCCGCGGCCGAGCCGGGAGAGAAGCGCGGCCCAGTCGTCGACCACCTCCCATTCCAGCTCCGCCCAGTAATCGAGGCCGGCCCGGCGGAGGTAGTAGTCGTCGATCTGGAAGCCCAGAGGGCGGACAAGCCACATCTTCGCCCCGATCGCCACGCACGTCCGCCCCACATTGCCGGCGTTCGGCGGGATTTCCGGCTCGTGGAGGACGATATGGAGGCAGGGATCGTAGCGCATGGCGGTTCGCCGGTTTCCGCTGGTCTGCTATCGTGGGAAGGCTTGAAAAGCCCGTTCCGTATTCGTCCCTAGTGTGCCCGGAGGCTCCGCCTTGGTCGAGATCACGAGGAATCCCACCCGCGCCGTACGCATTGGCTCGATCACGATCGGTGCCGGCCACCCGATCGCCGCCCAGAGCATGACGGCGACGCACACCTCCGACATCGAGGCGACGGTTCAACAGGCCGAGGATCTGCGGAAGGCCGGGGCCGGGGTCGTGCGGATCGCCGTCGACAGCAAGAAGGACGCCGCGGCGCTCCCCGCCATCCGCGCTGGCACGACGGCCAACCTCGCCATCGACCTCCAGGAAAACTACCGACTCGCCGCCGACGTCGCGGCCCATGTCGACAAGCTCCGCTACAACCCCGGCCACCTCTATCACCACGAGCCGACGAAGCCGTGGCAGGAGAAGGTGAAGTTCATCGCCGACGTCGCTGCCGCCCACGACTGCGCCTTGCGCGTCGGCGTGAATTGCGGGAGCGTCGATCCGGCGAAGAAGGAGAAGTTCGACGAGCACGATTCGATCGGCCCGATGCTCGCAAGCGCCCTCGAGCACTGCGAACTCCTCGACTCCCTCGGCTTCACCCGCTACGCCGTCTCCCTCAAGGATTCCGATCCCACCAAGGTGATCGAGGTCAACCGGCGCTTTGCCGAGCAGCGGCCCGAGATCCCGCTCCATCTCGGCGTCACCGAAGCGGGAATGCCCCCCGACGGGATCATCAAGACGCGGATCGCCTTCGAGCAGCTCATCAGCCGGGGCATCGGCGACACGGTGCGCGTCTCGCTCACCGTGCCCAACGCGCGGAAGCCCGAGGAGATTGCCGCGGCCGAGGCGATCCTCGCCGACATCGCCGCGGGGCGGGTGCGGAGCGTCGTCGACTACGGGCTCTCGTCGCTCAACATCATCTCCTGTCCGAGTTGCTCGCGCGTCGAGAACGAGGCCTTCATCGAACTGGCCCGCGAGGTGAAGGAGATGACGGCCTACGCCAAGGACCACGCGATCACGATCGCCGTGATGGGCTGCCGCGTCAACGGTCCCGGTGAGACCGACGACGCCGACCTCGGCCTGTGGTGCGGCCCGACGCACGTGAACCTCAAGCGTCGCTCCGTGGAGCTCGGCGCTTTCCCCTACGACGCGATTCTCCCCAAGCTCAAGGCCGAGCTCGATCGGCTCATCGAGGCGAAGGCCTGACATGCGCACGCTGCCAATCGTCGATCCAAACTCCGCGGCCACATGCCCCTCCGTCGGCGGGGCGCCGCAGCTTATTGCCATGGAGCCCCCCGATGCCAACTGCCGCGGCACGTTCGCGATGGTGAGCCTCGGGTGCCCGAAGAACCTCGTCGACAGCGAGCGGATGCTCGGGCTTCTTCGTCAGGACGGCTGGCAACTCGTTGCCGAGCCCAAGGGTGCCGATCTCGTCGTCGTCAACACCTGCGCCTTCATCGACGCCTCGCGGGAGGAGTCGTATGGGGTCGTCCGCGAGATGCTCGACCTGAAGAAGGCGGGGGGGACGCGCGGCGTGATCGTCGCCGGCTGCCTCGCCGAGCGGCAGAAGGAAAAACTCCTCGACGAGCTTCCCGGGCTCGATTCGGTGATCGGCGTCTTCTCGCGCGACGACGTCGCCAAGGCGGCCGAGCGGCTCATCGGCGGCTTGGGCGACCAGCGGAGCGTGTTCCGGCCGGCGCCGGCGGTGCCGCTCGAAGATCGCGGTCGGATGCGCGTTACGCCGCGCCACATGGCCTATCTGAAGATCTCCGAGGGCTGCGACCGCACCTGCACGTTCTGCGCGATCCCGAAGATGCGCGGCAAGCATGCGACGAAGCCGATGGAAGAGGTGATCCGCGAGGCCCGCGAACTCGCCGCCGACGGCGTCAAGGAGCTCGTCGTTGTCGCCCAGGACACGACCTACTATGGAATGGATCTCTACGGCGAGCCCCGCCTCGTGGAGCTGCTCGGCGAACTCGAGAAGGTCGAAGGGCTCGAGTGGATCCGGCTGATGTACCTCTACCCGGAGCACTTCTCCGACCGGCTCATCGGATCGATCGCCGACTCTGCAAAGATCGTCCCCTATCTCGACATGCCGCTCCAGCATGCCAGCGACCCGGTCCTCAAGCGGATGCAGCGGCGCGTGTCGCGAAAGCCGACCGAGGACCTCCTCGGCAAGCTGCGGAAGCGGATCCCCGATCTCGTCCTCCGGACGACGTTCATCACCGGCTTCCCCGGCGAGACCGATGCGCAGTTTCAGGAGATGGTCGACTTCGCCCGGCAGTGGCGGTTTGAGCGGGTGGGGGTGTTCACCTATTCCCTCGAGCCTGACACCCCGGCGGCGAAGCTCGACGGCCATCTGCCCGAGGAGGTGAAGGCAGCTCGCCGCGACCAACTCATGGAGGTGCAACAGGGGATCGCCCACGACCATGCCCGCAAGCAGGTGGGGCGGATCGTCGACTGCATCGTCGACGGGCCGAGTGGCGAGCGCGACGACGTCTGGCTCGCGCGCTCCACCGGCGACGCCCCCGACATCGACTGCCTCGTCTACCTCACGGCGCCGGGAAGCGGCCCCGAGGAGCCGCTCACCGGTGAGATCCTCCCGGTGGAGATCGTCGCCTCGAGCGGCTACGACCTCGCCGGCGTGCCGGCCGAGGAATGACCGCCATGAGCAAGCGCTCGACGCCCCCCGCCACCGATCTGGTCTGGACCATTCCGAATCTCCTTTCGGCGGCGCGGATGATCCTCTCGATCGTCTTCTTCGTCCTCGTCGAGCGGCAGGATTTCGCTGCCGCGACGGTGCTCTTCCTCCTCGCGGCCACGACCGACTGGGTCGATGGCTGGTATGCCCGCCGCTTCAATCAGGTGAGCCGGCTGGGGCGGATTCTCGATCCGCTCGTCGACAAGGTGCTCGTCTGTGGGGCCTTCATTTTTCTGGCGGCCCGGCCTGGGACGTCGATCCTCCCCTGGATGGCGGTCGTCGTCGTTGTCCGCGAGCTCGTCGTCACTGCCGTTCGCGCCGAGATGGAGCGGGCCGGGCGCGACTTCTCCGCCGGGATGGCCGGGAAGCTGAAGATGGTCCTCCAGTGTGCCGCGGTGGCCGTCGAACTCGGGCGGCTCGGATTTCCCAGCTTGTTTCGCGGCATCGAGGCGGGGGGCATCCAAGCAGGAGCCATCGCCTCGGTGCTCGCCTGGGCCGCTGTGATCCTCACGGCCTATTCGGGCGCCGAGTATGTCGTGAAGGCTTGGCCGGTGCTCACCGGCCGCGACCCGCTTGCCCGTTCCTGACGCCCCGCTCATGACTTCTGAACCCGCGCCGTTGTTCCTGCCGCTGTTCGCCGCCGAGGCCGCGGCGATGTCTGGCGAGAGCGCGGCGATTGGCTGGGGAGCGGTGGTTCTGGCCATCATGGCGAGCATTGTCGTCGCGGCCCGGATCTGGCAGTGCGAGTCGCGCGGCGGCACGGTCGTGTCGGGGTGGCCCTGGCCCCCGGCGGCGTGGAGCGGGGCGGCTGTGCTGTTCATCGCCTGCGGATGGCTGCTCGTTGCCGCTTTCTGTGTCAGCCTCCTTCCCGCGGATGCGCCACTCCTCGACCGCATGGCCGCGCAGGCCGCCGGATCGATCGTCGCCACGCTCGCCGTCGTCGCGGCGCTGCGGGTCCACGGGGCCTCGTGGCGGTCGATCGGCCTGACGAGCGAGAGTGCTGCGGTCGACTGGCGCTTGGCCCTTGGCGGGCTGGCGCTGGTCACCGGCCCGCTCCTGTTGATCTCGGCGGCGCTCGATCGGCTCGTGACGTACGAGCACCCCGTCATCGATACGCTTCTGTCGGAGCACGGGCCGGGGGCGATCGCGATCGTCGCCATCACCGCCGTGATCGCCGCCCCGATCGCCGAGGAGCTCTTCTTCCGCCGCATTCTCCTCGGCTGGATCGATGCCCGGGTGCCGTCGACCGGTGGGAGTGTGGCGATCCTCGCCTCGGCCCTCCTCTTCGGGCTGTCGCACTGGGGGCAGGGGCTCGCCTGGATCCCGCTGGTGCTCCTCGGCATCGCCCTTGGCGAATTGGCCTGGCGCCGCGGCTCGCTCGTGCCGGCGATCCTCCTCCATGCCCTGTTCAATGCTGTGAGCGTCGTGATGCTCGTCGTCCAAATCGCCGCGGGCTCGATGCGGCCGCCCGGCTGAGGGGCAAGAAAATCGATCTGGCCGGAAACGGACCAGCCGCGGCACAATTTCGACCGGCGGCCTTCCGGCCGTCGACGCTTGTGCCACCCCGCCCACCGGATCTCTTCCCTTGTCCCGCTCCCTCGCTTCCCGGATCAGCGACCGGCTCACCTACGGGGCTGTCCGCGTGGCGATCTGTGTCGTCCAAGCACTTCCCCGACCGGCGTGTGAACGGGGGGCCCGGACACTGGCCAGATTCATCGCCCGCTCGGTGCGGATTCGGCGCTCGGTTGTCCGCGAGAATCTGCGGATCGCCTTCCCCGACTGGTCGGAGACGCAGGCCGACCGGACGATCGAAGCGATGTGGGAGCACTTCCTCCTCATGGTCGTGGAAATCGCCCACGCCCAACGGGTGATCCAGAAGACGACCTGGCGGAAGCACCTCCGCTTCCACGGGATGGAACAGATGGTGCGGATGCTGTGGAGCGACCGGCCGAAGGTGATTCTCTCTGGGCACTACGGCAATTTCGAACTGGCCGCCTACCTGTTCGGGGTGTTCGGATTCCGGATCTATTCGGTGGCCCGCGTCCTCGACAACCCGCTCCTCGACCGGTTCGTCACCCAATTCCGCGAGTCGCGTGGGCAGCGGATCCTCCCCAAGAAGGGGAGCGCGCCGGACGTCGAACTCGCCCTCCAGGCCAACGGTGCCATCGGCCTCCTCGGTGATCAGGCCGCCGGGCCGAAGGGGGCTTGGGTCGAGTTCTTCGGCCGTCCGGCGAGCGTCCACAAGGCGATCGGCCTGTTTGCCGTCTCCTCGGGGGCCCCGATCATGGTCTGTTCGGCGACGCGGCGCCACGGGCTGTTCGACTACGACATGCGGCTGGAGGGCACCGCCGATCCGGCTCTCGGTGGACCGGAGACGGCGGGCCTCAAGGAGATCTCGCAGTGGTACACCTCGCTGCTCGAAGCCTCCATCCGCCGGGCCCCCGAGCAGTATTGGTGGGTGCATCGTCGATGGCGGGGAGAGCCTGCACAGGCTAAAGTACGCAAGCCCCGTCCTCCCGGCCCCGATACCGGCGAGGAGGTTGCCTGATCCCCGTTCCGGCGGGCGGATCATGGATGGGGCGAAAGGGCGGAGCTTTCCTGATGGCGGTTGAGGCTCGAGGCACTGGAGTGCCACGCCGGCCCGGCCGAATTGAATCCTTGGCGGAATGACATGGCGGAGTGGTTGCCGATCGCCGCAGCAAGCGAATGCCCCCCCGGCACGAGCCTCGAGCGGGTCGTCGGGAACAGGATCGTGGCTCTGGCCAACCTCGACGGCGCCTGGCACGCCATCGATGGCCTCTGTCCGCATCAGGGAGGGCCGCTCGGCACCGGGAAACTCTGCGGCGCCCTCCTCACCTGCCCTTGGCACGGCTGGCAGTTCGACATGCCCACCGGCCGTCACCGCATCTCCGCCACCGTCACCCAGCCACGCTTCGACGTCCGCGAAACCGAAGGCCAGATCCTCATCCGGGTCGAGTCGGGCTCGCCGGTCGAGCTTCCCCCTGCCGAAGTCGGCACAGCAGGGGGACCGACGGCGTGATCGAGATCCGGGCCTTCCGCAATGAGGATCCCCCCCGGCTCGCCGCCGTCTGGCGGTCCGCCGACCTCGGTCCGGCGGCGATGCAACCGATGACGCCGCCGCTCCTGGAAGCGTGCGTCTTCTCCAAGCCTTACTTCGACCGGCGTGGGCTCATCGTCGCCGTCGACGACGGCGTGATGGTCGGATTCGCGCAGGCCGGATTCGGTCCCAACGCCGACCGCTCCGGCGTCGACACACGCGAGGGCTCGACGCTCCTCGTGGCCGTCGTCCCCCACCCGCGCGCCGAGGAGATCGGCGATCGGTTGCTCGCGGCTTGCGAGGACTACCTCCGCGGCCGCGGGGCGAAGGTCCTCTATGGCGGTGGCTCGGCCGCGATGCGGAGCTTCTACCTCGGTCTCTACGGCGGCTCCGACATGCCGGGGATCCTCGATTCCTCGGCGACGATGCAGCAGGTCTTCCGCCGCGCCGGCTACGTCGAGCACGACCGGGTGGCGATCCTCCAGCGAGCGCTCGCCGGATTCCGCCCCCCCGTCAATCGTCATCAACTCGCCATCCGCCGTACCACCCACCTCCGCGTCATCGACGAGCCGGCCCGACGGAGCTGGTGGGAGGCAGCGACGACCACGGGGATGGCGCTGCGGCGCTATGAGCTGTGCGGCGAAGGGGACCGACTCATCGGTTCGGCGTCGTTCTGGGACATGCAGCCGCTGGCGAGCGTGTGGGGCGTCGCCGCTGCGGGGCTCCTCGATGTCGAAGTCGAGGGGGGGAGGCGGCGCGAGGGGCTGGCCCACTTCCTCCTCGCCGACGCCCTTCAGGATCTCGGCCGCGAAGGGGTGACGCTCGTCGAGACCCACGCCTCGCGCTCCAACGTCGCGGCGTTGATGCTGTTCTCGAAGCTCGGCTTCGAAGCCGTCGAGCACGGCACGCTCTTCCGGAAGCCGTAGCCGTCCGTGGACAAAGCCATCCTCGGCCGATCCGGCTGAAGGGCTGGGGACCGCCGCCGATCATTCGGCGGCGGTGGTTGGCGAGGAGCGCCCAGCGAGCTCCTCGACGTGGGCCGCGAGGCTTGCCGTCCAGGTCGCCGCCGGGCCCTCGTAGTAGGCAAGCCGCGCCGAGAGCGGGGCCGAGCGGCCGTCGCGGCGCAGGTCGGCGAGATAGTCTTGGAGGATGCGGCGGCGCAGGGGCGTGGTGTGGAGGAGCCAGTGGACCCAGGCCCACGCCTCGGCGTAGTGGTCCTGCGACATCTCCCCGGCCGCCGCGAGCGATTCCAGACGCGCAAGATCGAGGCGCCAGGTCCCTTCGAGGAACCGGCCGGCGAGGTGGGCGACGTGCTGCGGATGGATTCCCGCGCTCCCGCGCGGCACTTCGAAGTGCTCGGCGATCCCTTCGTCGAGCCACAGCGGCACGGTGGGGACGACGGCGTGGACATAGCCGTGCGTCGTCTCGTGGCGGAGGTCCTCGGCGATCCGGTCCTGCCACGGCGCGAACACCGCGAGCGTCGTGTCGGTTTCGACGAAGAACGCCCGCCGCACCGGGAAGTTGGGGAAATGGCGGGCGGCGAAGCTGTCGTAGCGGCTGGTGTCGGAGAAGAGATAGAGATGGACCGGCTCGTCGGAGATCGGCAGGCCGAGATCCTGGGAAACCTCCGTCCGCAGCGTCTCGAGATCGCGGATAAGGCGATGCTGCTCGGCGAGGCCGAAGTCGGCATGGATCACCAGTTGCCCCGCCTGGACGACGTTCCGGTCGGGGAGCCCTTCCTGCCACTGGCTCTCGCGGCTGAACGCGCTGCCCACCGTCTCCTCGAGCCTGGCCGGGTCGAGCGACGGCACGGCGGCGAGGTGGCGGCAACCCAGCACCAACAGCGACGTGGCGAGCACCATGAGGACGGGGACAAGCCCCCGCCCCGGACCTCGGTCACCCCGGTGGTGCTCGACGACGATCATGCAGAGGCTCGTGGGGATCAGGATGGCGTGAGGGAAGCGGTGGCCGCAAAAGCGTGGGGATGGTAGCGGCGCCGGCAGGCCCCACCAATCCCACTGTTGGCCTGCCAGCCCGACCTCCGCGCATGGACTGCAAGGACGGCGCGTGCGGGGATTGGCCCGGCGCGGAAAGGCTTCTCTTCAGCCGCGAACGGCGAAATGGGAAAGGCCCCGCAGCGTCCCGGCGAGCACCTCGAGCCCCACCGGGCGGCCAAGGATCGCGGAGGCCCCCGCCCGCAGTGCCCCCCGGGCGATCTCCCCGCGGGGAAAGGAATCGAGGATCACGACCGCCACGCCGGGGCGGTTGGCCACGAGCAACCGCAGCCACTCGAGATCGCCGCTATCGAACCGGCCGGCATCCCAGACCACGAGCCGGTCGGGGGGGGAGAGTTCGGGGCGGCCGATCGTTCGCTCCCCGATCAGATGACCGGCGGCGGCAAGGAGATCGACGAGCCCGTCGAGATCGAGGGGCGACCGGGCTGCCACGGTGACCGACGCGAGCGGGCCGACGGGGCGCGACTGGGTTTGGAAGGCAGGGGCTTCGTGGAATCGCTCCTCGCGGCGCACGGTGGGGGGGAGGCCGAGCGATCCGGGGAGGCCGGCATCGAGATCGGCAAACCAGCGGGCCAGTCGTCCACCAGCGTCGTGCCAGGCCAGTTCCTCGACTCCCGGCAACGGGGGCCCACTCCGCCGGCGGCCGTCGCCGAGGCTCGTCGTGATCGCGAAAATCGGCGTCAACGGAAAGGCAATCGAGAGACCGAGGACCTGTTCAACGCTCCACCGGCCCGGCCGGTCGATCGCCAGGAGGATGCAATCGGCGGGGGAGGTCCCGAGGAGATCCGCGGCCTGGTGAGACGACGGCGAGTCCAGTGCGGGAGCAGACGCACGGATCACGGTGCAACCGGTCAACCGCACCAGGCACTCCCTGGCGATCGCCAGTTCGTCGGCGTCGATCTCGCCGACCCAGAGGACGCGCCGCGGAGCGCTGCGCAGCGGCAGCGCGCTGGCTGGCTTCGCAGCGCCCCGCGAGATCGGGTCGACAACGCGGGCTCCATGCATGGCTGGCGGTTCCTGGCAAGAGCGGTCGCGCGACATTCCTCAGCCGCGACGCTAGCCGATGGGGCGGAATCGTGGCAAGAGAGGGGGAAGGAGCAGCGCTGGCCGGCGGTGTTGAGGGGGCGTCATCGCGGAAGAATCGCGGGGTTGACCCCGATCGAGCGCCACGGACAATGCTCCTCGCGCTGCGGTCAAGGACGATCGCGGCGGGGACTCCCGCGGTGACGCGGCACAAGCATGGAGGAGGCCGTCATGGTCGATGGCGTGCGAGGTGATGGGGGCAGGGATGCCCGCGGCCGGTCGAAGTCGAGCGGGTCTGGCACCAGTGTGCGGCTCTCAGAGATCCTGCCTGGAGCCCGGTTCGTCGCCTGCGACGACATCGTCGCCCGGGGGTGCCACGACACCCCCGAAGCCTGCCGACCTGGGGATCTGTTCGTCGCCCGTCTCGAGGAGGGCGGCGATGGCCACGAGCTCGCTGCCAAGGCGATAGCCCGCGGGGTGGCTGGGATCGTCGCCGAGCGGATCATCCCCACCTTCGGGACGCCGCTGTGCATTGTCCCCGATACCGCTTGGGCGCAGGCCCGCCTGGCGCATGCGCTGGCCGGCGACCCCGCCCGTAGGATGCGGGTGATCGCGATCACCGGCACGAGCGGAAAGACGACGACGGCGTGGCTCACCGCGTCGGTCCTCGCCGAGGGGGGCTTCAGTGTCGGCGTTCTCTCCGACCTCGGTTGCCTCGACGGCGAGAGCACGGCGCCAGTGCCTGCTGCCTTCGATCGCCCCGCCGAACTCGCCACCTGGCTCGGTCGTCTCGCCGCGACCGGATGCACGCATGCGGTCATCGAGGTGTCGAGCGCCATGCTCGCCCGCCACGCGCTGGCCGGCGTGTCGTGCGACGCGGTGGTCGTCACGAACCTCGCCAGTGCCCATCTCGACCGCCACGGCACGATTGAGGCCTATCACGAGATCAAGGCACGAATCCTCGACTCGCTCGGTGAGGATGGCTGCCTGATCGCGAATCTCGACGACGCCCGCGTCCGTCGGCTCGTCGCTCGTCACGGCGAGGGGCGTCGTGCGCCGGGCATCGCTTCGCTGCGGCGCACCTTGGGCGTGGCCCTCAACCGCCGGGCCGATCTCACCGCCACCGCCGTCGAGCGTCACCTCGGCGGGCAGACATTTCTCCTCCGCCATGCCGGCGATGCGGCGGCCGTCGGGGTCACCGTCCCGGTGGCGTCGTTCGTGCGGGATGCCCTCCTTGCGGCGGCCGTCGGCATCGGGCAGGGGGTGCCGATGGAGCTGGTGGCGCGGGGACTGGAATCGACCGGCGGGGTGCCGGGGCGACTCGATCGGATCCGTCGCGGTCAGGATGTCCATGTGTTCGTCGATCAGCCGACCAGCGGTCATGCCCTGGCATCGACCCTCGCGAGCCTCCGACGGCTCACGCCGGGGAGGTTGATCGTCCTCGCCGAGGAGAGGGCGCTGGCGACGCTGGGAGGGGGGAGGCGGTTTTCGGAGCGGGTGTCGCGGTGGTGCAACGACTGCCTCATCGCCCCCGAGGGGGTGCTCGATGCCGCAGCCGGGAGCCGTCAGCTCGCCGCCTATGCCCGGATCGACCGTCTCCTCTCCGGCCTCGGATCCCGGGACTGCGTTCTTCTGGTCGGGGCGGACCTCGTTCCCGGGCCCGATCCGGGCGATCCGGGGGAGCCGCAGGTGCCTTTGGCCGTCCTCGTCGACGCCTGGCTCGAGCTCGCCCATCCGGCCGAGGCGAGCTTTCGGAAGAAGCGGGCTGCGTAACGGGCCCCAGAAGCGGTCCGACGGCCCATGGACGGGATCGGATGGCGGGGGGCACAATTCAGGGGCCTCGCTTCCGTCACGGCGGGCCGGAGGCGAAACTGTCGGGATCATGCGCCGATGAGCGGCGGATGACGGCGACGGACAGACAACGATGAGGGACATGGATGAGCGCGAAAGCGGGTGGAGGCGACGTGGGTGGCGTGCATGACGGATCTCCGTTTGACGATCTTGGCGTGGCCGTCGGCGAAGCCGAGCCGCTCGCCCCCCACACCTGGTTGGGCGTCGGTGGCCCGGCGACGTGGTTCTGTGAGCCGGTCGATGTCGCCGCCCTCGGCCGGGTCGTGAAACGCTGTCAGGAGCGATCGATCCCGCTGCGCGTCATCGGTGGCGGCTCGAATGTCCTCGTTCCCGCGGCCGGGTTTGCGGGGATGGTCGTCCGGCTTTCGGCGCCGGCCTTCTCCTCGATCGAGGTGCAGGGGTCGACGCTCCTCGCCGGCGCCGGCGCGAAGCTCGTCCACGTCGTGGCGGCTGCCGTTCAGGCCGGCCTCTCGGGGCTCGAGACGCTCGTCGGGATCCCTGGCACGGTCGGCGGAGCGCTCGTCGGCAATGCCGGCGGCCGCGGGGGCGACATCGGCGATGCGGTCCGGTCGGTGACCGTGATGAACCCCGACGGCTCGGTCGTCGAACGGGGGGGCGCCGAGCTGACCTTCGGATCGCGGTGGAGCAACCTCGACGACGTCATCGTCATCGGCTGCCGCCTCGAACTCGAGGGCGAGGACGCCGACCTGCTCACGAAGCGGATGCAGAAGCGTTGGATCGTCGATCGCACCGAGCAACCGGCCGGCGTGCGGACGGTGGCGATGATGTTCAAGGATCCCCACGGCTCAACCGCCGAGGCGCTCGTCACCCAGGCGGGAGCCCGCGACATCCGCGTCGGTGAGGCCTCGATCCACGGCCCGCGGTCGAACTTCGTCGTCGCCCAGCCCGGGTGCACGAGCGACGACGTCCGCCTCCTCGTCGAGCAGGTTCGGGCCCGGGTCCGCGAGCGGCTCGGCGTCGAACTCACTCCCCAGATCGAGCTTTGGTGAGCGGCCGCCAGGCGATCCCATGACACCCAATCCCCGCCGCCGCGTCACGACCCCGGAGCCTCCCCCGGAGGAGCCCTCGGTTTGGAAGGCGATCGCGGCCCGGCGCGTCGGGCTTGGCGCCGTCGCCGTGGTCCTCGCGGCCGTGGGGCTAGCGGCGTTCGTCTGGCCACGCGTGGCCGAGCGGGTGGGATGGAGCGATGATGTCGTCCTCGTGCCCGATGCGATCGAGCTTCGTGGGCAGGCGCCGTGGGTCAAGGCTGACATCCGCGCCGAGGCGCTGCGGGATGCGAGCCTCGACCATGGCCTGCCGCTCCATGACCCGGAACTGGCCAACCGCCTCGCCCGAGCTTTCGACATGCACCCGTGGGTGCGACAGGTGGTGAAGGTGGAGCTGCGCCACCCGGCTGCAGCGCTCGTCGAGGTGCTCTGTCGGGAGCCGGCGGCGATGGTGGGCGTGGCCGGTGGGCTCCTCGCCGTCGATGCCGAGGGGGTGGTCCTTCCCAGCGCCGACTTCACGGCCGAGTCGGCCGCGGCCTACCCGCGGCTGGCGGGGATCGAATCGAGCCCCCAGGGGCCCGAGGGGGCGCGGTGGGGCGATCCGACCGTCGAGGAGGGGGCGGCGCTGGCCCATGTCATCGGCCCGGAGTGGTCGAAGCTGGGGATGAGCGAATGCCGGGCGGTGACGATCTCCACCGCGGACGGCCCGCGCCGGGTGTGGGAACTCGTCGGCGCCGACGGACGGATCGTCGTCTTTGGCGCCGCACCGGGGCGCGAGCTCGAGCGCGAGCCCTCGGCCGCGGCGAAGATCGCCAGGCTGCGATCTCTCGACAACGCCAGACCCGAAAAGATCGACCTCCGCGACGCCCCGGCCGGATCCTGAGCCCGCCTGAGCCTCGCTCGGGGACGACGCTCACCCCCCGCCCGTCGTGCCTTCTCCGGCTCGTTCGACGACGAGCGTGCGGATCTCCCGGAAGGACGGATGATCGGCCGAGCGACACCACTCGAAGAGGATCGCCTCGGTCGTCGTCAGGATCGCCCCGGCGTTTTCGAGGCGGCGGAGGGCGACGTCATGATCGATGGGGTGCCGGGAGGTGACGGCATCGACGGCGACGAACACCGTCATCCCGGTGGCGAGGAGATCGAGGACCGTCTGGCTGACGCAGACGTGGGTCTCGAGGCCGCAGATGATGACGGCGCTGACGCCGCTTCCTGCCGCCGCGGCCGCATCGAATCCCGGGCATCCCGCGCAGCTGAACGACAGCTTCTCCTCGGCCGGGGGAAGGAGCGAGCGGAGCCGGGGGGCGGTTCCCCCGAGCCCCTTGGGATATTGCTCGGTGAGAAGGCGACGGACCCCGAGGATCTTTGCCGCTTCGGCCAGCCGGGCCACGCGGGCGACGAGCTGCTCGGCCTCAGGGATCACGGCGAGGAGCCGCTCCTGGACGTCGATGACGCACAGAAGCGACGTGGCGGGGAGAAGGCGCATGGGATGGGCTCCGGAATTAAGGATGGAGGGAGTGTAGCGGCCTGAAGGCGTTTCCATCGGGGCGGCTCGGCCGACCGACTTGCCCCCAGAGGGGACGATCGGCTATCTCCCTGTTCACGATGCCGAGGTGTGGGCCGACAGCCGCCTTCCCGGCAGCGGACGGCGCGGAGGGATGTGGCATGGCTGATGCGACGATGCGGATCACCACCCGACGGCTCGACGGCCAGCGCCGGCTCGTCAGCGACATCGTCCGCCTCTCCAACCGGGTGCCGATCTTCCCGGTCGACCGGATCATGAATCTCGCCGAGCTCGACGCCGTCCGCCGGGCGGCGGTGCCGCGGATCGGCTGGTCGGCGGTGTTCATGAAGGCCTATGCGATCGTCGCCCGGGACAGGCCGGCGCTGCGGAGCTG
Source organism: Planctomycetaceae bacterium (assembly GCA_947453375.1). Taxonomy (GTDB): domain Bacteria; phylum Planctomycetota; class Planctomycetia; order Pirellulales; family UBA1268; genus QWOP01. The sequence continues at coordinate 12,983 of CANGGT010000043.1, read as the reverse complement.
GTACGTGCCGTGGCGGATCCTCACGCCGTGGCGGCGGCCAGCTTGGGCGACGAGCCCGGTGAGCGTTGCCTCCCTGGCGATCAGCCGGCCGCGCGATCCAAATGGGCCCCACGCTGGTCCGGGGGATGTCGCTCTCGACTCCGAGGCGCTCTGGTGGGCCCGGCTGCGGGAGCCCGACAACCGTCCGCTCACCGAGCTTCAAGCAGCGATCCACCGCCATGCCACGGCGCCGGTCGAGGAGGTCTTTGCCCGGCAAATCGAGCTTGTCGGTGTGCCCGGCCCGCTCCGTCGCCTCATCCTCCGCTGGAACGCCCACGCCCCGTCGGCGAAGCGGGCGCTCCGCGTCGGCACCTTCAGCCTCTCGACGCTGGCCGGCGAAGGGGCCGCCAACCGGATGCATCCGACCTTCCTCACCACGAGCCTCACCTGGACGCCACTCGACGAGCAGGGGCGGATGACCGTCACGCTTCTCGCCGATCACCGGCTCCTCGACGGCGTTCCCGTTGCCCGGGCGCTCGCCGCCCTCGAGGAGACGCTCGCCGGTCCGATCCGCGCCGAACTCGCCGCGCTCGGTAGCAAGGCGGGCTCAGCCGGGTGAGGCGTTATCGAGCCGAGCGAGCGCCTCGAAGAGCGGCCCGAAGGCGCTCGCCTGGCTCGTGAACGACGCCCGCCGGGCCGTCTCCGATTCGACCTCGAGAAAGATGTCGAGCCGGTCGGCCGGGAGGGCCGGCTTGATCCGCGTGCTCCATTCCGCGGCCACCCAGCCCGGTGCGGCGGTGAGCTCCTCCCAGCCGAGTTCGAACAGATCGTCGCAGCCGGCGAGCCGGTAGAGATCGGCATGAACGAGCCGGCAGGCGGGGTGGCCTTCGGGAAGCGGATGGACGTGGACGAGGCCGAACGTCGGGCTCACGACCTCGGCAGGATCGATGCCGGCCGCGGCGGCGAGCGCCTTGACGAACGTTGTTTTGCCGGCACCCAAGTCGCCATCGAGGGCGAGGAAGGCGTGGGGCGGGAGCGTGGAGGCAAGCACCCTGGCCAAGGGACCGAGGGCCGCTTCGTTGGCGATCCTCACGATCTCCCTCCGCGCGGCGGGGGAGCCGTCACTTCCCGGCATGGAGCCATCCCTTCGGCTCGAGCGCCTCGAGGACACCGTCGGCGCTCCGGGCGGCAAGGCCCTCTCCGGCCGTCACCTCGCCGAGGATCACCGGCACGAGGCCCGCCGGCGGATCGATCACGAGCGCCCGGGCCGCATCGGGGGGCAGGGCGAGGAGGAGTTCGAAATCTTCGCCGTCAGAGAGCGCGTGGTCGAGCGGGCTCGTGCCGTCGTCGTCGAGACGGCTGCGGCGGACGGCGTCGGGGTGGATCGGCACGCGGGGGAGGTCGATGATGCCGCGGGTGGCGCTTGCGCGCATCATCCGCGCCAGATCGAGCGACAGCCCGTCGCTGATGTCGATCGCGGCGTGGACGGGGAACCGGGCCGCGATCTCGAGGGCCTCGCGGCAGCGTGGCTCGACGTCGAGGTGGCGACCCAGGAGGCTCCCGCCGCATGGCCCGGTGACGACGAGGAGATCGCCGGGGCGAGCGCCGTCGCGCCGCCAGGCGGCCCCCGGGGGAACGCTGCCGATGGCCGTGACGCTGATCACGAGGGGGCCGTCCCAGGTGTTCGTGTCGCCGCCGGCGATCGTGACCCCGAAGCGGGCGGCAAGCGGGGCCATGCCGGCGTGGAGCCCGGCGCCGATCGCCGCGGCGCCCGACCGCGGCAGGGCGACGGCGACGACCGCCGCCTCGGGGCGAGCGCCCATCGCGGCCAGGTCGCTGAGATTCACCGCCAGAGCCTTGTGGCCGACACGCTCGGGGGTCGTGTCGCCGCCGAGGAGGAAGTCGACTCCTTCGGTGAGGAGATCGACCGTGACGACCGTGCGGCGGCCGGCCGGGGGACGGAGCACGGCGGCATCGTCCCCCGGCGGCACCTCGAGACGAGGATCGCGGGGGAGACGGGCGAGCAGCCAGTCGACGAAGGGCGCTTCCAAGGGAGCGGCATCCGGGGGAGTGGAGCCTCGATTGTAGGCCCCGCGCCAGATTGTCAGCGCCGGATCGTGTCGCTCGTGGGGTGGCCGAAGAGCGTTTCACGGCCGCGGAGAACGTAGAACTTCAGCTGTCCGAGGTTGTCCTCGCGGGCCTTGTCGAGAACGTAGACGATGTTGTCGGGGGAGATCGTCTCCCAGACGTGGAGCCCGACGAGGATGTCCCCCTCGCGGATCCCCTGGTCGCCGGCGGGGCCACCGGTGCGGACCGACGTCACGAGCAGGCCGCCGCGGTAGCGCGACTGGAGCCGCTGCACCTTGGCGGCGGCCATCGGCTCGACTTTCAGGCCGAGCTCGTGCCAGCAACGCTCCCCCTGGCCCATCGCCTGGGGACGGGCTGCGGCGAGCGGAACCTCGATCTTCGTCTCCTCACCGCCGCGGTTGACGCTCACGAGAACGCTGTCGCCCGCCTTGCGGCCGAGCATAGCCCGCTCGACGTCGAGCTGTGAGCTCACGGCCACATCGGCGATCCGCGTGATCACGTCGCCGGCACGGACGCCGGCCGACTCCGCCGGACTTTCGCGGTGGACCGTCTCGACGATGAGGCCAGGCTCGGTCCCCTGCCTGCCGACGATGCCGTGCCAGGTCTTGTCGATCCGCTCCGACGAGATCAGCTCCGTGACGATCTGCATCGCCCGGTCGATCGGAATCGCGAAGCCGATCCCCTGGGCGCCGGCGCGAACGGCGACGTTGATGCCGATCATCTCGCCGTCGATGTTGAGCAGCGGGCCGCCGGAGTTGCCGGGATTGATGCTGGCGTCGGTCTGGATGAGATCGTCGTAGCGCTGCGTCCGGCTCACCTCGACGCTGCGGTGGAGGGCCGAGACGATGCCGCGGGTGACGGTGTGCTCGTAGCCGAAGGCGTTGCCGAGGGCGAGCACCGTCTCGCCGATCATCAGGTCACCCGAGGTGCCGACGTCGATCACCGGGAGGCTCGCCTCGGCAGGGATCTTGATGACGGCCAGATCGGTCCGCGGATCGTGGGAGAGGAGCGTCGCCGTCGTCGTCCGGCCGGAGGCGAGCGTCACCTCGATCCGCCGGACCCCTTCGACGACGTGGTAGTTGGTGACGATGTAGCCGCGAGGATCGATGATCACCCCGGTGCCCATCCCGTTGACGCGACGCAGTTCGCCGCCGGCGTCTTCGTCGGTGTTGGCGATCAGCTTTTGGCCGTGGATGTTGACGACCGAGTCGCGGGCCTTCTCGATGGCCTGGACGATGGCGGTGCGCCGCGTCTCACCAGCTTGGGCGGGTCGGGCCATCGGGGCCGACAGGACCATGGCCACGATCGGCAGGGCAACCCACGGACACCGCATGGTGGACTCTGCTCCGGCCCGCTCGCTCGGACGAGCCGGTGCGTCATCCGCATCCCTGCGGCGACCCCGGCCCCAAGGATGATCGGACGTGGCCGGGGGACGAATGATCCGCACGTCCGCCCGACGGCATACCTTTCCCAGTTCGCACCCCACGCAGAGAGGGGGCATGCCGATCCCGGGGGGAATGTTCCGGGGAGACCAGGGGGGCTGGGGATGCGGTAGGTGGCCGCACGGACGCGGAGGGGCGAAACGGACGCGTCAGTCTTTGCCGGGTTTGCCCGGCTTGTCTGCGGCGCCGCGGTCGGGCGGCGAGGAGGGGGAGGATGCTGGCGCGATGAGCGCCGGGAGAAACTGGAGGAGCAGGAAGAGCCCCATGGCGACGAGGACGACCATCGGCCACAGGCCTGCCAGCCGTTCGCCGAACTCCCAGCCGGTCTGCTTGGCGATCCCGCCGAGGAGCGTGGCACCGACGATCACGGCCAGAGCGAGAAGGACGATGCCGCAGCCGAGCGAGGCCATCGTTCCCTTGAAGGTGCCGATCTCGGTGAACTCCTCCTGGTGGAGGTCGATCCCGCGCCCTTTCGCCAGGCTCCGCGGCACGGTCTCGGCGAGTTCCACGCCCCTGGCGGCGTCGTCCCAGGAGGCTGCGGTGGGATCGCGATCACCGCCGCGCCCTGCGAGGGCGTCGCGAACCACACCGAGGATCGCGCCTCCCCGGTCGAACGGTGAGCTTTCAGCTCCCTCCGGACCGATCCAATGCCACCCGTCGTCGCTCCTTCGTGTGTCGGCCAGGGCATCCTCCGCCGGGATCTCGACCCGCACGGTGCCATCGGTGGCGACGACGGTGATCGTCAGGCCCGGCTCGTCGGCGCGGACCACTTGCCAGCGGACCGGCGGACGCGACGGACAGGTGAGGCCGACGGCGAGGGTCGACCAGGCCGCGTCCCCCTCCGGGGCCCCGAGGGTGGAGAGCCGCGTAGGGGCGCCGGCGAGGACCCGGATCAAGTCGCTGTCGCGGCAGAAAGCCCGGAGGACATCCCCCTTCGAGCGTTCGACGAGGCGGTGCTCGAGGTTGATCGTCTCGATGCCTGCCGACGGCAGCCGGATCTCGATCCAGTTTCGCAGGCGGGCCACGAAGGGATGGAGCCGGTCGGGGAGGATCGGCACGAGCACGGCGCCTGAATCGCGGCGGATCATGTCGAGCTCGTAGGCGAAGAGCATCGACGGATCGAGTGGCTGCGAAAGGATCAGCGGTCGGCCGGCCTGAACGAGCTTGCGGACCACTTCGGCCCGATCATCGCTCCAATCCGAGGAGCCCACGAGGACGGCATCGCAGGTGGAGGGATCGAGGAGGTCTTCCCAGGGGACCGGCCTTGGGGAAGGCTCGAGCGGGGCGACTCCCGCCGGGAGGTCGCAGGCAACGGGGATACGGACGCCACCGCGGAGAGCGGCGGCGGCAACAGAGGCGGTCGAGGGGTCGATTCCGAGCAGGCCCAGGTTCATCGTTGCAATTGTTCCCCTTACCGGGGAAAGTGACCAGTGGGGAATCGTTCCGCGGCCGGAGTTGACCCCGGAGCAGACCCGACAGGAGCCGGCGGATCCGCCGGGAAGGCCGGTGGCAACGTCGAGCGGGCCGAGCGTGGGCGAGCGGGCGACGACGGCGGAGACGCTCCGCGCGGAGGTCGTTTCGATCGGTGACGAGCTGACGACGGGGCAGCGGCTCGACACGAACAGCCAATGGATCTCGCGCGAGCTTGGCGTCATCGGAGTCCCCGTCGCCTTCCACACGACGATCACCGACAGTCTCGACGATGGGATCGCCGCCTTCCGGATCGCCGCGGAGCGGGCCGAGATCATCGTCGTCACCGGCGGGCTCGGGCCGACGGCCGACGACCTCACCCGGGATGTCCTCGCGCGGGTGGCCGGTGTGCCGCTCGAGCTTTCGGAGGCGGACCTGGCCGTTGTCGAAGCACGCTTCGCCCGCCGCGCCGTCCCGTGCCCGGAGTCGAACCGGCGGCAGGCGCTCTTTCCCCAGGGAAGCCGGATCATCCCCAATCCCGAAGGGACGGCGCCGGGAATCGATCTCGATCTCCGCCGGATGTCGTCTGCGGGGACCGCGAGGGTGTTCGCCCTTCCGGGCGTGCCGGGCGAGATGCGGACGATGTGGCAGGCGACGGTCGGGCCGGCGATTCTCGCCATGCTCCCCGGAGCCGGGACGATCCGCTTCCGGCGGATCAAGTGCTTCGGTGCCGGCGAGAGCGCCGTCGAGGCGATGCTCCCCGATCTCGTTCGCCGGGGCCGCGAGCCGCTGGTCGGGATCACGGCCCACGAGGCGACGATCACCCTGCGGATCGCCGCCCGTGGCCGCGATGCAGCGGCCTGTGAGGCGGCGATCGCGCCGACCGAAGCGGTGATCCGGGAATGTCTCGGCGGGATTGTCTACGGCACCGAAGATGACGAGGTCGAGGATGCCGCGCTGGCGGCCCTCGCCGCAGCCGGAGCCACGCTTGCCACCGTCGAGGTCGGCTCCGTCGGGCAGGTCGCCAGCCTCCTCGCCGCGGCGGCGGCCCGAGGCCCGGAGGGAAGGTTTCTCGGTGGCGTCGTCCTGCCGGGCGTCGCGGCCGGAACCTCGGTCGCCGAGCTTGCCACGCGCCGCCGGGCCGAATCGGGGGCGACACACGCCCTGGCGATCGGGCCGATCGTCCCGGCGGTGGAGAGCGACGGGGGGAACGCTGCCGGGGTGACGATGGTGGAGATCGTCTTGGCCGGGCCCGACGCGGTGACGCGGCGCGAGCACCGCCTCGGCGGGGCGGGCACCGTCCGCCTCGCGCGGGCCTCGAAGACGGCGATCGACCTGGTGCGAACGACGCTTGTCCCGTCGGCTGAGGACGGTCTGCCGCGCGGAGCAATCCGATGACCACCGACGACCACGATGCGCCCCCGTCGCGCTCCGTCGCAGCGGTGCTTCAGACGGCGATTCTCGCTCTGGGGCTCGTGATCCTCGTGTCGCTGATCGCGGCGCCGGGGGTGATGGAGAGAATCCAGTATGCGAAGGTCCGCGGTGAGCTCGCCGCCGTCCGCGATGCCGCCGCCGTCCGTGAGCTTGCCCCGGTCGGCAAGCTGTTCACAACGCTGGCGCGGCTCATCGGGCCGACGGTGGTGAATGTCACGACGACCCGCCGTCTCCTGCTCCCTGCCGACGAGAGCGTGGCGCTGCGGGGGACCGGATCCCTTGGCGCCACCGACACGGAGATCGGCTCGGGGGTGATCGTCTCCGCCGACGGCGTGATCGTCACCAACAACCATGTCGTCGACGAGGCCGATCAGATCGAGGTGACGCTCGCCGACGGCCGCCGGTTCGTCGCCCACCTCGTCGGGGCCGACGAGAAGCGTGATCTCGCGGTTCTTCGTATCGAGGCCGGCGACCTCCCGGCCGCGTCGTGGGGCGACAGCGATTCCCTCGAGGTCGGCGAGATGGTGTGGGCGATCGGTAATCCCTACGGCCTCGATCGGACGCTCACTTACGGGATCATCAGCGCCGTCGGCCGTCGCGGCGTCGTCGGCAACACCTTCGGCGACTTCCTCCAGACCGACGCCTCGATCAATCCGGGCAATTCCGGCGGGCCGCTCGTCGACGTCCACGGCAGCATCATGGGGATCACCACCGCCATCGCCCAGCCGGGCTCCAAGGGGATCGGATTCGCGATTCCGAGCAACACGGCTCGACGAGTGTGTGACGAGATCATCCTCGATGGGTCTGTCGAGAGCGGGTTTGTCGGCATCCAACCAGAGGACGCGCCCCCAGGCTCCAGCGCCGTGGCGGGAGCGGCCCTCGTCCGCGCCGTCATTCCCAACGGCCCGGCCGACCAAGCGGGGATCATGCCTGGCGACCTCGTCGTCAGCTTCGACGGCGAGCGGGTGGTCGGCTCGACCCATCTTTCGCTCCTCATTCTCAATGCCGAGGTCGGCGGCGACGTGGTGATGGAGATCGTCCGCGGCGACCGGAAGCTCATGCTCTCCGTCCGCATCGGCCAGCAGCCGCGCCACTAAAGTCCTTGCAGCCCTGCCCACGGAAGGTCAGCGGCCGGCGGCGCGGGGGAGCCTGATCCGGCCGATCTGAAAGGCCGTGATCGCGGCGGTGCAGAGGATGAGGACGTCGAGGATGAGGGCGACGTGCCAGGCAACGGGCCCCGGCGTGACGACCGCGAGGATCGCATGCGCCGTCAGGCAAGCGAGCGTCACGAGATGGACGAGGCGCTGCTCGAGCCACAGGCCGGAGGCGGCGACGAGGAGGGGATAGACCGCCAGGAGCGGGCCCGATGTGCCATCGACAAGCGCGAGGAGCAGCGTGACGGCGATCACGTCGGTGAGCCAAAGCGCCGCCACCCAGGTCCCCTTCGCGACCGGCAGGGGCCGGCTGGAGCCCGCGCGGAGCAGGGTTGTCGCGGGGCGGCGCGTCCCGAGCGCCTCCCAGAACACGGCAAGGCATCCCCACAGGGCGAGGCCAAAAAGGACCGGCACGTAGAAGCCGACCGTCTCGGGATTGGCCAGGCAGCGCAGGGCGACGATGGCCATCGTCCCGCCGATCCCGAGGAGTCGAAAGCCGGCAGCGGGGTGGCGGCGGAGGAGTCGGCCGATCCGGTTGGGGAGCGAGTCGCTCCAGGGGGCGATCCGCCCCTCGGCGAGCCAGGTCTCGAGATCGTCGGCGAGGGCCGCGGCCGTGGCCGGGCGGCGCGACGGAGCCTTCTCGAGGCAGCGGAGGCAGACCCGGTCGAGGGGCCGGGGAACGGCGGGGTTGTGGTGGCTCGGCGGGAGCGGTTCGCGCTCGAGGACATCGAGGAGGGTGTCGATCGCCGAGTCGCCCCCGAAGGGGGGCACGCCGCCGAGGGCCTCGTAGAGCACCGTCCCCAGGCCGTAGACGTCAGAGCGCGCGTCGATCTCCCGCACCCGGCCGGCCGCCTGCTCGGGGGACATCGAGGCGGGCGTGCCGAGGACGGTGCCGGTCATCGTGGCGTCACCGTCGTCGCCACGGGCGAGGCCGAAATCGGAGAGGTAGGGGGTGCCGGAGGCATCGAGGAGAATGTTCGACGTCTTGACGTCGCGGTGGAGGATGCCGCTGGTGTGGAGGTGATGGACGGCCCGCGCGATCTCGGCGACGAGCTGGACCGCCTCGGCCACCGGCATCGGCCCGGCGCGGAGGAGGGCGGCCAGGTCGTCGCCGTCGACGAGATCCATGGCGCACCACAGTTGCCCATCGCGGTCGCCGGCGTCGTGGATCGACACGATCCGCGGATGGCGGATGCGGGCGGCGAGGCGCGCTTCGGCCAGAAACCGGCGGCGTTGTTCGGCGCTGGCGCAAACGCCGCCGGCGAGGAACTTCACCGCCACGTCGCGCCCGAGGCTGACATGCCGGGCCCGGTAGACCACTCCCATCCCGCCGCGGCCGAGCTCGGCGAGCAACTCGTAGGGCCCGAAGACGCGCGGGAGCGCCGTCGGAGGGTCGGCCTCGCAGGCGCCGTCGCCGGCAATCGCGGCCGCCAGCCCTTCGAGGCCGCGGAGGCAGGCCGTCCAGTTCGCGAGCGCGGGATGGGCCGCGAGGATCGCGGCCTGGGCGGTCTGGTCGCCGCATTGGAGCGCCGACAGATAGCTGTCGAGGATCTCCGCGGGGAGATCGGGCTCTTCGGGGGTGGCCATCGGAGGCTTGGGGGGCGGGGCGTGCATCAGGCCTCGGGGTTGGGTTCGCCGAGGTGTTCGCGGAGGCCGGCGATCGCCCGCATCCACAGCATCCGGCAGGCGCCGGCGGATCGCCCCATGCGCTTGGCCACTTCCTCGAACGGCAGCCGCTCGAGGTTGCGGAGGAGGATGATGTCGCGGTGATCCTCGGGGAGGTGTTCGAGGGCCGCGGCGAGGCGCACCTCCTCCTCCCAGCGGACGGCATGCTGGCTCGGCGACGGCTCCGCTGAGGCCGGATCGAAGGCCCGGGCCTCCGAGGCGTCGCCGCGACCATCGAGGGGAACCTCGCGGCCGGCGTCGCGCTTCGCGGTGCCGCGATAGCGCTTCGCCTCGTCATAGGCGTTGTGGACCACGATCCGCTTGAGCCAAGCAAACCATTCGCCGGGCGACTCGCCGGCAAACCGATCGAAGCCACGATGAGCTTCGAGGAGCGACTGCTGGACGATATCCGAGGCATCGACCTTCGCCTGCAAGCGACGCTGGAGGTGGTAGCGCGCGGCGAGATCGACGTAGCTGCGACAGGCATCGAAGAGCCGATCGCGGGCCGCGGCGTCTCCGCGGCGGGCCGCCTCGAGCCAGCCGGCGATCCGCACGCCGCGGCCATCGGTCGAGGCTGATGACTCGGGGGGGGCGTCGGTGTCCGAGTCGCGTGCCATTCCCCGCCACCCCTGCCAGACTACCGGTCGTCCCGCAGCGCCCGCGGCTTTCCCACGAGCCACTCCACAACACGGTATCACGCCGAGGGGGCCGTGGCGATGGCGTTGGCCGCGGGATCCTGCGATCAGCGACGTTCCAGGAGCGGCCTGATCGTGTAGGCCACGCCGGCGGTGGTCAGCTCGGTCGGCTCGCCGTCGTTGCGAAGGAGATCGATGAGAAGGTTGTGGCATGACGGGCCGGCCTCCTCGGCCAAGCCGACCGTCTGCGGGCGATCGAACTCGATCACCACCGCCCCTTCGTGGCGATCGACCCGGATCCGGCGGACGCCGGTGACCGGCTTGTCTGCCGCCGGCTTCCAGCCGCGGCCGACGTCGAAATAGACCGTCGCCATCGCCGGCGCGGCGACAACCCGGTCGATCGGGGCCGAGTTGAAGAGGGGGAGGATTTCATAGAGCCGGGTGACGCGGTCGCGGCCGTCCCCCTCGATCGATGTTTCGACCCGCAGTCCCGCGGCGTCGACGTCGAACGTCCGCGTGTAGACGACGCGGCCGACGAGGGCGCCGTCGGGGGCGGCATCGCTGCCGCGATCCCCGTCGGAACGGAGCGGGGCGACGACGCGGACGGTGGCCCGATCGAGGCCGACGTCATGGGAGCATTCGGTGAACGCTTCCCGCGGCAGCCGCGCCGTGCTGAACGGCTTGCCGTTGGCCCCCACGCCGGCCAGCGCGTGAGTCTGCCACTGCCACCAGTTGGCCCAGCTGTCCTGGGCCTCCTGGCCCGAAGGGCGGTGGTGGCTGCGGCCGAGGATCACGGCGCCGGTGTCGCGGGTCCAAAAAGCGGACAAAGTCCCGCCGGAGAAGCCGGTCGGCCCCGGCCCGGCTACCGTCGGGCCAGTGTGAACGATCACCCCCACGCTCCCGACTTTCGCGGTGAGAAACTCGCCTGCGAAGTTGCGGACGAAGTCTTCGTCGCGGTCGAAGGGGAACCGCGACAGCGGCTTCCCCACCGCGCGGCGAAAGCGATCGAGGGTGCCGGGGCGGTAGTAGTCGTGGTCGTAGGGCACGATCGAGAGTTGGCCGTCGTCTCTCGTCCACGGCGCTGTCGGGGCAGGATCGTGGGGGACGGAGAGGAGGGCGTTGACGCTCCGCAGATCGGCTCCCGTGCGGAAGGCCTCGACGATCTCCTTCTCCATCGCCGCCACCGGCTTCGGCACCGCGGATCCAGCTTGGCGGGGACGATCCTCGAAGAGGAGGCACAAGCCGGGCGACGTGAGCATCGCTGCGCCGACGTCGCGGTGCCGTTGGGCCGCCTGATCCTGAAAGCCGTCGGCCGACGTCCAAGGGGCGAAGTGGGTCGGCCCAAAGGCGAGGGAGGAGCCAGGCTCCGGGAGGAGGAGATGGGTCTTGAGATCGGCCATCGCGGCGACGGCGTCGGTGAGAAACTCCCAATCCTCGGGCGCCGAAAGCGCCGCCCAGGTGAGGAAGGAGAAGCTCGAGCCGGCGGTGGCGGGATCGTAACCGCCGTCATGATCGGGATGGCCGGCAGCGGTGAGATGGCGGTCGAGAAGAGCGCGGGCGAGGGTCTCGGCGCGGGTGGCGATCGCAGTGTCATCGACGGCGCGGGCGACATAGGCACAGGCGGCGATGGCCCGCGCGGCAACGTCGGCGCGAGGGGGGGAGGCGTCGGCGGGAGCGGCCGGGGCCGGCTCCTCGAGGCGGGCAAGGGCCAGGCCGATCGCTGTCTCGAAAGCCTGCCGGACCTCGTTGGGGAGCACGTCGAGGGCGTGGAGATAGGCGTAGGTGTTGGCGAGAAGGTTCGTGGCGGGGACGGTCGTGTCGGCGGATGAACCATCGCCGACGAGCATCATCATGTCGACCGCGGCGGGGATGAAGCCGCGGAGCTTGCAGGCCCGCGAGCCGAAGTAGGGGTTGCCCGGATAGGCCCAGCTCGACCACCAGGCCGGTGCCATCGGCGGATACTGCCGCGGCGACATCCACACGCTCCTATCGCGCTCGATCGACGCCAGGAGGTAGACGTCGGCTGGGTGGCGGAGGGCATCGATGTTGGGCTGCTCGGGGGAGCCGGCCCGCCGCCACAGCCCGGAACCGAGGAGGAGCCAATCGCGGTAGCAGGCGTCGTCATCGAGTTGCTCCTCGATGTACTGCACCGGCACCACCTCGATGGCGACGTCGCGCTCCCCGAGCGAGGCGAGAAACGTGCGGAGCGTCCGTTGCCAGGGCTCGGTTTGCGGCAGTTCGGCGCTGGTCGGCGCGGCGAAGAGGACGAGGGAAAGGACGACGCCGACGACGCGCCACCACATCCCCCGCGATCGCGGGCCGGGTGCGGGACCACGGGGCTGGCACGGGGGGGCGAGGGAAGGCATGGTGGCGTCGGTTGTTCTCAGGAAAGGCATCGGCAGGGAACGATCGATCTGGCGCGATCCGCGTCAAGCGCCGTCGGAGGGCGTCGCGCCGTCGGCGCCCCCCGGGGCCGGGGGATCGTCGAGAAACTTCGTGAAGTTGAACTCGCCGTCGCCGCCGCCGAAACCGAAGTTGAACTCCTCCTTCTCCGGCTCCGCCGTCCCTTCCGCGGGCCGCTCGGCCCGGGCCCGGTCGACCTTCGTTCCCTGAGGACGGGCGCGGAGGCTCGTCGACACGCCGGCCAGCCACTCGGCGGAGGGGAAGGCGTAGGGGCGAAACTTCTCGAACGTCCCGGTCTCCTCGTGGATGAACAGGGCCCGCTGCGGCCCGAGCTTGCTTGCCAGGGGGCTGTCGACGAGCTGGCTCGAATCGGAGGCGCTCATCTGGAACAGGACCCGCAGCTCAAACTCCTTGAGCGCTCCACGCTCGAAGGTGCGCATGAGGTTCGTGAGCGAATCGCACCACACGAGCGTGTGGATGCCGACGGCCGGGCCGTCGCGGAGGATCGTCGCGAAGTTGTCGGCGGGGCCGGCCTTCTTGTCGCCGCCACCGAAGGAGAAGCCGAAGTCGCCGTCGGCCTTGCGCAGCTCCCGAAACCGGGCCAGGTCGCGGACGACGACGAATACCGCCTCGCCGTCGAGCACCTGATGATCGAGGCGACGCTTCACCTCGGCGGCCAGGTCGGCCATCGCGTCGGTGACGCCGAGCCGGCCGACGTTCTGGAAGTCGTGGGGGAGGCTGGAAGCGAGCTGGGAGAGGAGGAGATCGGGCTT
>CANGGT010000042.1 GCA_947453375.1 Planctomycetaceae bacterium | reverse complement strand
TCGGTCATCTGCCGCCAACGGCGGGCCCGGGCGGCCTGATGGCGGACCGTCTCGAGGCGTGTCGCCACCTCGCCGACGATGTCGGCCAGCCGCTGTCGGTTCTGTTCGGCCCGCTCCAGTCGCCGCAGCGACTCGGTGCGTCGGGCGCGGAACTTCGTGATGCCGGCCGCCTCCTCGAAGACGGCGCGGCGATCTTTCCCCGACGCCATGAGGAGGGCGTCGACTCGCCCCTGCTCGATGACGCTGTACGCCTCCGTGGCAGCGCCGGTGCCGCTGAACAGATCACGGACGTCGCGCAGCCGACAGACCTCGCCATTGATGAGGTACTCGCTCTCGCCGCTCCGGTAGACGCGGCGGCCGATCTGGACCTCGTCGGCCTCCACCGGCAGGAGCCGGGCGCTGTTGTCGAAAACGAGCGATGTCTCGGCGCTGTTGAGGGGCTTCCGGGAGACGGAGCCTGCGAAGATCACGTCGGTCATCTCGCGGCCGCGAAGGCTGCGCACCGACTGCTCGCCGAGCACCCACTTGATCGCATCGACGACGTTCGACTTGCCCGACCCGTTCGGTCCGACGACGACGGTGATGCCGTCGGGGAACTCGAATCGCGTCCGGTCGGCGAAGCTCTTGAAGCCGAACAGTTCGAGCGCCTTGAGCCGTGTCATGACGAGGTACCGGCGCGGCCCTCCCCGGCGGCCACGTCCGAGCCGCGGCCCGGGCCACGGCGGGCGGTGTCGTCGCTCCCTTCGGCCGGCTCGTCGGCCGGCGGGTCGTCGCTCTCTTCGTCTTCGTCCCGATCACGAGACGACGCCTCGTCATGGATCGAAGTTCGTCCGTCGAACTCGTTCGGGACAGCGTCGAAGGCCAGCCTGCTCGAGAGGCACCGGCCGGCGCTTGCCTGCTGGAGGAATTGGACGACGTCGGGGTAGGTGCCACCGACCTGGATGATGCCCCTGGCCACCGGATCGATCCGGGCATCGACCTCGACGATCTGGTCCGGCTCTCCTGCCGTGAAGCGGTTGATGGTGGCCTTCCCCCCTTCGACCACGACGACGATCGAGCTTCCTGCCTCGGCTCGGAGGCCGGAATCTATGGAGTGCTCCGTGCCGAAGAGGACGATCTCCGGCCGCGTGCTCCGCGTGCAGTGGATCAACGGCGGCCCGGCGACGTCGAGGCAATGGATCGAGCAGGCATCCCCGAGGCGTTCACCGCGGATCAGGGGCGCGGTCGGGTCGATCTTCCACAGGGCCCGGAAGGCCCCGTAGCGGGTCTCGGCACTCGGGCTTGTGAGGAGCGACTGGAGGGCATCGATGCCGTTGGCGTCGTCGAGCACCTGGAGCGCGGCGAGGGCCGCGGGGCGGGCGCTGCGGAGATGGAGGGCCGCCTCGGCCAGATGGGGCGCGGCGTTCGACTCGCCGAGATAGGCGAGCGCCTCCGCCGCAGCGAAGCGAACCTCGGCATCGGATGATTCGAGCCCCTTCTTCAGGACAGGCAGGGCATCGCGGCCGATCGCTTCGAGCTTGAGCGCGGCCGAGGGGGCCGTGACGGGATCGGCGAGTTGGCGGGCGAGAAGCTCCATTCGCGCGTGCCGGCCGGACGGCGGCTCGACCACCGCGATCGCCCGGATGACGCGGATGTATCGGGCGAGATTGTGCTCGTAGGCTGGCGCGATCTCGAGATCGATGAAGCGTTCCGTCTTCGGGGTCGCCACGCCGCGCTTGGTTCCCTTGATGACTGCGTGGAAGCGGCGGTTGATCGTGTCACCGACGCGCTTCGAAAGGGCGATGGAGCGGTGCTCCGGGGCGATGATCAGGCCGATGGTGCGTGTGGTCATGGAGACGCCACCACCGGGAACGCGGGCGCGGAGTTTCGACTTCGAGTCGAGGGTGCCACCGGAGACCGGATCGACCAGGAGCGGCCCCTCGGCGATGCCGAGGACATGGCCATCGCGGACCCTTTGGCCGAGGATCGCCATCTCCGCCAGACGGGTCTCCATCAGCCAGCCCGCGCCGAGGCTCGTTGTCTCGTTGTCGGAGGGGACCTCCACCATGACGTCGAAGCGTTCCCCCTTACGGATGCCGGGGGGGAGGTAGCCATGCACCCACACCAGCGCCGTTGTGGGGGAGGCGAGGAGTTTGTTCGGTTCGGCCACCCCGCGGGCCTGCATGTCGGCCATGAGGAGCGCACGTTGGGTGCCGGGCGGAGGGTCGCTCCCCGTCCCCGGAAGGCCGGTGACGAGCGCGGCCCGCTCGATGCGTTGCGGGTGGGTGCCCCAGGGCGCCGCATAGTCACCGACGAGTCGGATGTCGGATTCCATCCCGATCAGCGCTGCCACCTCCGGGCTCTGGCTGCGGATCGCGGGGCCGGCACAGCCGAGCAGGGCGATGAGCGCGGTGGCCATGAGCAGCCCGCCCCGTCGATGCGTTCCCGCGGAAGTCGCGGGGACGGTGAGGCGAGAGGTGGGCGAGGAGTGTCGAGTGGTCTGCATGGCACACCGTCATCCCCGGGGTCGTGTCGTACAGGGGCGCTGCGGGCGCCGCCTCCCTCCGCTCCGGCTGTTCAGGTCCGGACGGAAGGGTGGGGAGGGTAGGAGGATCGCCGGAGAGGTTCAAGACGGTTTCGGAAAGAGGGCGGCTTTCTGGGCGGAGTTCTCTTGGCTCGCCCGGAGGCAGTTGCTACGGTTCGCCCCCACCTTGACCCCCGACTCGTTGGAGTGACGACACGTGGCGACCACGGAAGCCGACCGACTCCGGATTCAACTGCGCTGGATGATCCGCCGCGACATGCCGGAGGTTCTCTCGATCGAGCAGGAGGCTTTCGAGTTTCCCTGGTCGGACGAGGATTTCACCCGTTGCCTTCGGCAGCGGAACTGCATCGGGATGGTCGCCGAGGTGGGGGACTCCGTCGTGGCGTTCATGATCTATGAGCTCCACCGCACGCGCCTTCACGTCCTCAACTTCGCCGTCCGCCGCTCCCATCGCCGGTTGGGGATCGGAACGCAGATGATGGGGAAGCTCTTTGCCAAATTGAGCGTCGAGCGTCGCGATCGGATTCTCCTCGAGGTTCGGGAGCGCAACCTCCCGGCACAGGTGTTCTTCCGGTCGCTCGGTTACCGGGCGATCTCCGTCCTCAAGGATTTCTACGAGGACTCGACCGAGGACGCTTACCTCATGCAGTACCTCTCCGCCGAGGCTGCCTCCATCGCGATGCCGCGGCGGATGGCCGGTTGACCGGGAGTGGACTGGGGAATCGCTGGCGACGTGCTCACGGACGGCCGATGGCTTCGCTGACGATTCCCATCCTGTCGTCGAGGAGACGTCGCGCCTGCCGGCCGGTGTCGGCAACGGCAAACAGGCTGATGCACGGCGCACCGGAAGGCACGACGGTTCCGGAGCGAGGGAGATCGGCGATCGCCGGCCAGCCATCCGCGCCGCTCCAGGCGGCATTGAATCGGTCGAGCCGGTCGCAGAGCCTGTCGTCGATGGCGATCGGGAGAGCGACGCGGAGGATTCCCTTCGCCCACCTGCCGCCTGATGGTGCAGGGGAGCAGCGTCCGGTGACGATCCCGCACGCGGCGAGGTGATCGCCGGCGAGGCACCCGCCGGTGCGCCGATCGATCAACTCGATCGATGCGGTCGGACGCGGATTGATCTCGATGACGACGAGTTGGCCCGACGGGGTCACGATCGCATCGACGCCGACGGCGCCACGGAGGGCGAACGGCCCCGCAAGCAGGCTACCGATCCGGTCCCACTGGTGGCCGAGATCGTCGGGCAGGGTTTGCGGGTCGACGTCGATCGATCCGCAGTAGGCGTACGGATTCGCGTGCCAGGCTCCGACGCCGATCAACTGGCGACTGGCCCCGACGAGTCGCGCCCCTCGGCTCGTGACGACAAACACGCCGGCGACCGGCAGTCCGGTGCAGCGCTCCTGCCAGACGTGGTCGCTTGGCGAGGCAGGCGGACGCGGGGTGGCCACGGGTCCGGCCCAAGGGGCGATCCCCTGCCCGCCGCCACTCTCACGCGGCTTCCGCAGCCACGTCCCGTCGCAGGGAACCGCCGTCGGGTCGTCGAGCGTGCGTGGAAAACCGATCCCAGCCTCGGCCAGGCTCTCGGCCAGAAGTTGGGGCGAGCGGACGCGCCGGATGGCGTCTCCTCCGTTCCCGGCGAGCGTCCGCGTGGCGGCGATCGCGTCGACGAGCCCGGGATGGTTTTCGAGGGCACCGGTGTAACACCAGGGACCGGACGGAAAGCCGAGGGCCGCCTCGGCAAGGGCGCCCGGATACCGCTCCGCAGGGATGGCGACGGCGCTGGCCACCGCGAGGAGATCGCGGTCGGCAAACAGGTCGGCGGCCTCGATGCGAAGCCCCGTCCGGGCAGCCGACACGGCCCAGGCACGGGCGCTCGCTCCGAGAATGAGGAGCGACTGGGCTGGCTGCGCTGGAGCGTGCGGGCCGGCTCCGTGGCCTGATCGGGGGGAGATGGCGTGTTCCGGCGGCATCCGGGGGCTCGGAGCGAGGATGTCCCGGCGGCAGAGACGAGACTTTGTTGCCGGTGCCGGGGGACATGGTATTCTCCCGATCCCAGCGGACCTGCCTACGGGGCGGGAGTCGGGGGGGCGTGCGTTCGGTGTCCTGCTCGGTCGTTTATCCCCGGAACACCTTCTGGTGGCCGGCGAATCCGAGATGGGCTCCGAGGGCACGACCTGCACGCAGGTGACCGCACCTGGAAACTCCGGAGTCTGGCCCCGGGGGCCGTCCGGTCCACTCCTTCCCAGTGCGGGAAGGGGTTTCACTTCACGAGGAGACAGAGATGTCGATGTTCATTGGTGAGGCGCTCGACGGTGAGGGCAATGAGATCGCCCACATCGATCTGCTGATCGGCAGCAAGGATGGTCCGGTGGGTGTGGCCTTCGCCAACGCGCTGGCCCGGCAGAGCGAGGGTCACTCCAACCTCCTCGCCGTGCTGACGCCGAATGTCGCCGTCAAGCCGGCCACGGTCATGATCACGAAGGTCACGATCAAGGGTGCGAAGCAGGCCGTGCAGATGTTCGGACCCGCGCAGGCTGCGGTCGCCAAGGCGGTCGCTGACAGCGTGGCCGACGGCGTGATCCCCCAGAAGGACGCCGAGAACCTCGTCATCGTCTGCGGTGTCTTCATCCACTGGCAGGCCGCCGACGACAAGAAGATCTACACCTACAACTACAACGCCACGAAGATGGCGATCGCCAACGCGATGCACGGCAAGCCGACGGCTGCCGAGATGGTCGCCAAGCGCGACGAGGTCCATCCGTTCCGCGGCTTCTGAGCCCGGCTCGGTGTTCGCAAACCCGTTCGCCCGTGGCGCGGCCTTCCGCGCCACGGGCGGCGTCGTTTCGGTGCCTCTTCATGGTGTTCGCTTTCGTCTCCACTCGTCCCCTTTCACTCGTCCCGCTTTTCCTCGGTTCCCGAAGGAGTGGCTCGCCATGCCCGCCCGGATCCTCCTCCAACTCGACACCGATCCTCAAGCCAGCACTTTCGACGCGGTCGTCGCCGTCGACGCCGGCGCCGATGTCCTCCTCCGCCACGGCGGCGTGACGGTCGACACGGTCGTGCCGCTCGTTCACGGCGCGATGTTCACGCGCGGCGGTGCCGATCTCGCCTCGACGGCGATCTTCGTCGGCGGCAGCGACGTGGCGGCGGCAGAGGGGGTGTTTGCCAAGATCAAGAAGACGTTCTTCGGGCCGGTGCGCGTCGGTGTCCTCCTCGATCCCTCCGGGGCCAACACGACCGCTGCAGCCGCGGTCGTGGCCGCAAGCCGTCATCTCCCCCTCGGCCGTCCCGGCGCCGGCCTCGCGGCGGTGGTCCTCGGCGGCACCGGCCCGGTGGGGCAGCGCGTCGCCAGGCTCCTGGCCGGTCTTGGCGTCGCCGTCACGCTCGTGTCGCGTTCGCTCGAGCGGGCGGGCGCGGTGTGCGAGCGCGTTCGGGCCGACGTGCCCGGGGCGACGCTCCATCCGCTCGAGGCCCGCAGCGCCGCCGGCTCCGAGCCGGACTTTGCCGCAGCGCTTGCGCGTGCCGAGCTCGTCGTCGCCTGCGGCGCCGCAGGCATCACGCTCCTCAACGAGCAGGGGAGGGGGACGGCGACCGGAGCACGGGTGCTTGTCGATCTCAACGCCGTGCCCCCGGCGGGGATCAGCGGGATCGGCGCCGGTGACAAGGCCCGCGACGACGGCGGCCGGGTGGTCTACGGCGCCCTCGGCGTCGGTGGGACGAAGATGAAGATCCACAAGGAAGCGATCCGCCGCCTCTTCGCCGCCAACGACACCCTCCTCGACGCCGAGCAACTCCTCGCCATCGGCATGGACCTCGAGCGGGCAAAGGGGGCGTGAGGCGACTGTCGGCGGCTTCCGCGGCGATCACCCCTTCGCCATCCGGCGACGAATGATCCGGTCGATGAGGCGCGGGCAGAAGCGGGCGGCGAGGGCGAAGCCCTTGGCCGACCACCCGGGGTAGACGGTCGCCCGATGCCGCCCGAGCGCGGCGATGATCACCCGGGCGGTCGTGGCGGCGTCGAGCTGCCGGCCGCGCGACCAGACGGGCCTGTCGCCAGCGAGAAGGCTGTCCCAGAACTCCGACGCCGTCGGCCCGAGGGTGGCAAGCAGCACGTCGATGCCTGCCGGAGCAAGCTCGGCGCGGAGGGTTCCGGCGAGGGAGTGGACGGCCGCCTTCGCGGCGCAGTAGTCGGCATGAAGCGGGACTGGATGGAGGCCGAGGATCGAGCCGACGAGGACCACGGCTGGGTCGCGGCCGCGGGCCAAGCTCGGCAGCGCGAGCCGAACGAGCTCCGCCGGGGCGAAGAAATCGATCTCCATCACACGTCGCAGCGTCGCCGGGTCGGCCTCGGCAAATCGGCCGATCGCGCCGCTCCCCGCCGCGGCGATCACGACGTCGAGGCCGCCGAGGCTTGTTACCGCGGCGGCCACGAGCTCACGGCGGAATGCGTCGTCGGTGACATCGCCGGCGAGGACCTTGATCGGGTGCTCGGCCGCGAGCGTGGCGAGAAGGGGCGCGCGGCGGGCCGTGGCGAAGACTGAGGCCCCGCGCGCCGAAAGCTCGATGGCGAGACTCCGTCCCACGCCCGACGATCCGCCAGTGAGGAGAACGCGCAGGCCCGCAAGCGCGCGTCGCGGCCGGAGGATTGCGGGGCGATGGCCGCGGGCGAGAGGGGATCGGGCAAGAGTCGGCATCAGCGGGGAACGCTCTCGAGGGAGTCCTGCGTGGTCGAAGGCTATCGAGGGCCTTGGTCGTGGATGGCTCAGGAGGCTTCGGTCGTCGACGTCACTCCCGGCGCGGCGCCGGTGTGCGGCGCGTGGGGCGTGACCTCGGCCTCGGCCGGGTCGATCCGGCCGAGCATCGCCGCCGGGATCCGGCAGTGGACCGTGACGGAGTGATCGTCGAAGTGGCGGGAGAGGACTTCGCCATGCGCTGAGAGCCAGGCGAGGAGCCGGCCGTTGCCGGCGGAGGTGCGAACGTCGACGTCCCCGAAGTTGCGGCCGAGGCAATCGCTTGTCGCCCGGAGGAGATCGGCGATCCCCACGCCGCTTCGCGCCGAGATCCGGATCGCGTGCGGATAGCGGTCGAGGAGAGCTTCGAGGCGCTCGCGATCGTCGATCGCATCGATCTTGTTGAGCACCAGGAGCGTGTCCTTCTCGTCGACGCCGAGGTCGGCGAGCACGCCGCGGACGGCCGCGATCTGCGCGTCGACCAGATCGCTCGAGGCGTCGGCGACATGGAGGAGGAGATCGGCCTGGCGCGTCTCCTCGAGGGTCGCCCGGAAGCTGGCGATCAGCCGGTGGGGGAGGTCGCGGATGAAGCCGACGGTGTCGGACAGGAGGACCGGGCCCCAGCCGTCGAGCTTCCAGCGGCGCGTGCGCGTGTCGAGGGTGGCGAAGAGCTTGTCGGCGGCCAGTTCGTCGGCCCCGGTGAGGCGGTTCAAGAGCGTGCTTTTGCCGGCGTTGGTGTAGCCGACGAGGGAGACGGTCATGTGGTCCTGACGGGCCGCCACCTGCCGCTCCTTCCGGCCGTGAATCTCGGCGAGCTCGGCACGGAGATCGTGGATCCGCTTCTCGACGAGCCGGCGATCGACCTCGAGCTGCTTCTCACCGGGACCGCGCATGCCGATCCCCATCTTGAGCCGCGACAGATGCGTCCACATCCGCTTGAGCCTCGGCAGCGAATACTCCAGCTGCGCCAGCTCCACCGCGAGGCGGGCCTCATACGTGCGCGCCCGCGCGGCGAAGATGTCGAGGATCACCTCGGAGCGGTCGAGGACCTTCGTCTTCAGCTCCTGCTCGAGGTTGCGGGTCTGGGCTGGCGAGAGGTCGTTGTCGAAGATCACGACGTCGGCGTCGTGGTGGGCGACGAGCCCGGCAAGCTCCGTCACCTTCCCCTTGCCGAGGTAGGTCGTCTGGTCGGGGCTTTCGCGCCGCTGCGTGAGCTCGGCGACGACTTCCGCCCCGGCCGATTCCGCCAGGCCACGGATTTCGTCGAGCGGGCCATGGGCATCGACGGGGGCGTGGAGCAAGACACCCACGACCACCGCCCGTTCACTCTGCACGCTCTTGCTGCGAACCGGTGTCGTCATTCGTCATCCTCGGGGTCTTCGCCCAGGTTGGTGGCCAGGTGGCAACAGCTCTCCCAGCGGCGCGTATCGAGGAGGCCGTCGGCCACCCCGTCCTTCACCGCGCAGTCGGCTTCGTGGCTGTGGGTGCAGTCGGGGAAGCGGCACAGATTCGCAAGCGGGCGCAGATCGCGGAAGGCCGCTGGCACCTCGGCGGGCACGATGTCCCAGAGCTGGAACTGGCGGACGCCCGGGGTGTCGACGAAGGCCCCGCCGAGCCGGTGGGGGATGAGCCGCGCCGTCGTCGTCGTGTGGCGTCCCTTGTCGTTGTCGCGGCTCACCTCGGAGACGGGGAGGGCGAGATCGGGCTGGAGCTGATTGAGGAGCGACGATTTGCCGACGCCGCTCTGGCCGACGACGGCACTGACAGCGCCGCGGAGCTCGGCCCGGAGGCGGGCGATCCCCATGCCGGTGACGGTGGAGCAGAGGATGACGCGGTATCCCATCCGCGCGTAGACGCCGGCGAGAGGGACGAGGCTTGCCGCGGGGACGAGATCGGCCTTGTTGAGGCAGATCAAGGGACGGATGCCGGCGCATTCGGCGGCGACGAGCATCCGATCGATGAGTCCCGGCTTGAGGTGCGGCTGGGCGGCGCTGCCGACGATGACCACCTGATCGATGTTGGCGACGATCACATGGCGCCGTCCGCGGCTGTTCCGCGCCAGTTCGTTGCGCCTCGGATCGACGGACTGGATCGTGGCATCCTGCCGGATGCCGTCGGGGCCTGTCGTGGGGAGCGCATGGGCCGAGAGATCGGGAACGATCGTCTGACGGACGGTGACCCAGTCGCCGGCGACGACCGGATGCCGCTGGTCGATCGCCATCGTGCGGAGGACTCGGCGGGTGGTGCAGCGGACGACATGGCCGTCGTCGCGGCGGACGAAGCTCTCCAGGCCGTGAACGTGGAGCACCTGCCCACGCCAGGTGTCGGTGGCCGCGTCAGTCCCCGGTTCAAGAACCGTCCGCTTGCGCGTCAGATCCCCCTTGCCGGAGAGCCGCTCGGAGGTGGCCATGTCGGCGAGGCCGTCGGGATCGTCACCGAGCGACCGCGTCAGGTCTCCCCCGCGCCGCCGGACGGAGCGATTCTTGCGGAAGTCGATCCGTATCTTGCGGGGTTTTGCCATGCAGCCGATCAGGGGCGATCCCCCCGCGTTCCCGCGGAGGGCGGGTCGGGGCGGCGGGCTGCAGGGCGGGGAGCCGAGGGGAAGGTGGGCGTACTCCGACGCGACTCGAGCCCCGCGCTCTCGAGGAGGCTCTTGCCCCAGGGGTTCACCGGGACAGAGTCTGCGGGCGCAGCGATCGCGCCGTTCTTCGAGGGCTCGTAGGTGATCTCGAAGTGGTGGCGGGCAACGGTGAGCTTGTCGCCCGGATCGAGCCGCTTTTCGCTGACCCGCACCCCGTTGACCTTCGTGCCATTGCTGCTGGCGAGATCCTTCACGAACCAATAGCCATCGACGAGCGTCAGCTCGCAATGGGATCCGGATACGTTCGGGAAGCGGAGGACAATGTCCGCGCTCTCACGCCGCCCCACGAGGAGGACCGGCTTGAACAACGGAATCGGGTCGCCGCCCCCTTGGGGGATCAATTCGCCGTACATGGGCCTGAGTACGTCTCTCGCTCGAGCGCGGTTCGCGCTGCACTGGGAAAAGGGGAAGGCTCTGACAAAATCTACGCCTCTCCGCGTGGATGGTCAAAAAGCTCCCGCCGCGCCGGGGTGGTATGGTTGGGAGCGACGGTTCCCGGGAGAGGGAACGGGGCGGAACGGATGGCCGCCGGTCGGGAGAGTCCACCAGGCGCTCGCAAGAGTTGCCGGGTGGGAACGCCCTGACGGGAGGAAAGTCCGGGCTCCGCAGGGCGCGATGGTGGGTAACGCCCACCGGCCGTGAGGTCAGGGAAAGTGCCACAGAAAACAGACCGCCGGCGGGGAAACCCGCCGGTAAGGGTGAAACGGTGAGGTAAGAGCTCACCAGCGGACCGGGTGACCGGTCCGGCTCGGTAAACCCCATCGGGAGCAAGGCCAAGCAGGGGGGAGTCGGCCGCAAGGTCGCCACGGAGCGGCCCGCTCCGTCACACCCCCGGGTCGGCTGCCAGAGGCGCCGGGCAACCGGCGTCCTAGAGAAATGGTCATCACCGCGCCGCCTTTGGCGGTGCGGGACAAAACCCGGCTTACAGGTCCGCCCCTTCCCTCTCCCCGGCACCGTTGTCCCCCTGCCGTTCATCAGCCAGCCATCCCCTCGGGGGCGACGCGGTCTGGCGTTAGGTCCTTGCGCTCGTCCTCGTCGAGGATCTTGAGCAGCTTGGAGATGCACAGGGTGTTGATGCTCACCCGCATGTCGTCGGCCTCCGCCTTGAGGGATTCGTGAAGGGAGCGAGGCATCCGCACCGTCACGACCCTCTGGGCCTCCCGGCTAGCGGGCCGGTCCCGCTGCCGGTTACGGAGGTCATCGAGCATCTCCCGGATCCGGGCGTACTGCGGCGAGCACTCGAAGTGGGTCAGGGCGGTGGCGCTGCGGAAGGAGCGGCGGACGATCCCCTCCACGCCGAGCACCTCTCGGAAGAAGACGACCCAGTCCGGTCCCATGGCATGAAGCCGCTCGGCCACCTGAAGGACGGCGGCAGCCTGGGGATCGACCGCTTCGGAGACGGGGGAGGGGGCTTCGGACCTGCTGGCCATGTTCAGTAACCCTACGGGAACGCCGGGACGGAATCGGTGGAGCCCTCCGTGGGCCACCGCTGACGTCATGCTGGCGCTGCGGTCAAGTCACAGCAGGAAGTGCCATCAGAGCAACGACTTGCGACAACTCTCGGGAGCCAGAGACATTTCCGTGCAGCCATGCGCACGGAACGGGCAGCGGGGCTCTTGCCTCAAAATGAGGCAGGTCTCCCGAGTCGCATTTCCCAACTGTCCGGGTTGTGAGGCCGATGGAAAAGAGGCTCAAGTGGGGCCGTCGGGCGGTTTTGGGCTCCTGCCGATCCCGCCGGATCCCGCGGCCTACCCCTCTCCGGCCCGTTGTTCGGCCCAGCGGACGACGGCCAGGGTTGGGTCGAGACCGGTCGCCGCGGCGAGGCCCCGCCATCCCGGGACGGCGTTCACTTCCAGAACGAGGGGCTCCCCGGCAGCATCGGGAAGGAGATCGACCCCGGCGACCTCCACCCCCAGGAGGGCTGCGGTCTGTCGGGCCAGGTCGAGCCAGGCCGCCGGGGGCGTGAAGGGCTCCCCCGTCGCCCCCCGCGCCAGATTTGTCCGCCAGTCGGTCGCCGACCGGCGCCGCAGCGCAAACGCCTCCTCCCCGACCAGGAGAATCCGCGCATCCCAGCCGGGGTGGGGAATGAACTCCTGGAGGTAGGTCGCCGCCCCCTCCGGGGCCGCGGCAGCGGCGGCCAGAAGCGGGAGGAGCAGCGCCTCGGAGTCGACGCGCTCGATGCCCCGGCCGCACGACCCGAACAGCGGTTTCACGACGGCATCCCCCCCGAGCGACTCCCAGGCGTGACGAATCCCGTCAGGATCCTGGGAGACGATTGTCCGCGGCACGCGGATCCCTGCCGCCGCGAGTCGGGCGAGGGAGAGGTATTTGTCGATCGCCGTCTCGAGGGCCCGGGGACTGTTGATCACCGGTGTGCCGCGCTCGGCGAGTCGGCCGAGCAGGTCCATCCGCAGGATCACCTCCTCGAGCCGGCCGGCCGGCATCCCTCGGACAATGACGGCGTCGGCGGCGTCGACCGCGTCGGGGAGGAAGCGTTCCGGTGGAGATCGCTCGGGGGACGAAGGCTCCCGGCCTGCTCCCGCCCGATCCGGCGCGACGAAGGCGCCGAGCTGTCGCCATTCCACCACCGCGACCTCGTGGCCGCGCGATTCGGCCACCGCGTGGATCCGCGTGACATGCCAGGCCCCCGGGGAACCGATCACCACCAGTCGCATCGGATCGGCCTCCGGCTCAAGCCCCGCCGAACGACGTCCGAACGACGTTCGGCATGATCGATCCGGCCCGGTGGCGGACGCCGGTGTCGAGGTTGACCAGCTCGACGACGGCCGGTGCGAACAGGGCCGGATCGAGTTTGTAGAAGTCGTAGCCAGCCTCCTCGAATAGGGCCCGGAACGGTCGACCATGAGAGGCCGAGGCTCCGCTGACCATCGCGGCGGCGACGTCGTCGAGGCCGGCGTCGGGGCCGGTCACCTCGAGCACGACCTGACCCCCGTAGAGGATGGCGTCGTTCGTGCGGCCGATCGCTTCGAGGTCGTCGGGCGGGGCTGGCACCGGCGGCAGCGGCGCGCGGCCGAGGCCGGCCTGGATCCGGCCGAGGTCGAAGTGGAGATCGTGGAGCTTGTGGAGCGCCGTTTCCAGCGACCGGGCGACCACTTGGAGCGTGCCGGCACGGCTCGCCGTGCGGGCGACGAGGAGGAGAAGGCGATCGGGGCTGACGCCCGCCTCGGTCGCGAGCCGGAGGCAGACGTCGTCAGGGGGAAGCTTCGACGACTCGAGCAAACCGACGGCCACCTCCGCACGCTCGCGATAGCCGACCTGATCGTAGAGGTCCTCGCGGCCGATCGCCGCCCGCAACGGTCCGCTCGCCATCGCGAAGTATTTGCCTTCCGACACCTTCCAGCCGGCGTACTGCGAGGCGAGACACGCGGCGACCGGCGCCAGACTCTCCACGGCGACGATCGGCCAGGGGCAAGCTCCCTGCCAGGGATCGGAGGCGGGGCGGATGCGACGGTGCCGGGGGGGCGTGCCAATGGCCTCGAGCCACACCTCTCCGAGCCCCGCAAGCGCCGCGTGGGCGAGGAGCAGCCCGGCCTCGTCGCCACCGGGAGCCTTCACGCCGGCGTCGACGATCTGCACGCCGAGTTCGGTGCGTTGGTCGATCACCCCCAGCCGCCCGGTGTCGGCAAGCCCCGCCGCGACGATCTCGGCGGCCCGTGCATTCAGTCCTGTCGGCATGGAATCAGCCCTCGATGAAGGGCCGTTCCTTGGCCGTTGTCGTCGTGCCTGATCACGATCGTGATCGCGTACTCCGCCGCAGGCGCTCCACGCCCCGCCGGAGCGGACATAATGTCGCCGGTCGTCGCGACGGGCAATCCCGGGCGTGTCGAACGCGGATTCACGACGTCCGCGTGGCCCATGGTGGGGCCGCCGCTCCCCTTCCTCCTGCCGGGAACACCCTCGTGGCCAGCCTGACCGTCGAGAACTACGTGAAGACGATCCACCTCATCGCCACCGCCCGGTCGGGGAGCCCGGTGACGACAGGACAGATCGCCGCGGCGCTCGAGGTCTCGCCCGGCACGGTGACGAGCATGCTCAAGACCCTCGACGCGGCCCGACTGGCGACGCACCGCCCCTATGAGGGCGTGGCGCTGACGAAGGCAGGACGGGTGCTGGCGCTGCGCGTCATCCGTCGCCACCGCCTCCTCGAGCTGTTCCTCCTGCGGACGCTCGACATGAGTTGGGACGAGGTCCACGACGAGGCCGAGCATCTCGAGCACGCCGTCAGCGATCTTCTCGTCGACCGGATCGATGCCTTCCTCGGCCACCCCGATGTCGATCCCCACGGCGACCCGATCCCCCCTGCCGACGGCGCCGATCCGGATGACGGCCAGCCTCCGGCAAGGATCCTGGCCGAAGGTGCGGCCGGGGAACGCTTCCGGCTCACACGCGTCCTCGATCAGTCGGCAGGCTTCCTCCGTTCGCTCACCGACTCCGGGTTCGTGCTCGGCGTCGAGGGAGAGATCGTCCGTCCCCCCGACGGCGCCGGCTTGATGAGCGTGAGGATCGGCGAGCGGACGATCACGCTTTCGACCGAGGCCGCGACGAAACTCGTCGTGGCCGAGGGGTGACGCGGCCAGCGCGCATGGATGGAGGGGCGCGACGAAACGCCGATCACGGGCCCGTCCGCTCCCAGATGCCTTCCTGCCCCGCGCACTCGTCGACCGCGATCACGATGCGACCGGGGAGCGGCGTGCCGGCCGCCGCGAGGGCTGTGGTCAGCTCGTCGCCGATCCACGCGGCGATCCATTCGGCGGTGGTGTTGGCCAGTGGCAGAAGGATGCACTCGTCTGCGGGGAACACCCAGCGGCGCCGTTCGAAACGCACCGTTACCTCCGGGAGCCCCCCGGGGCCGATCGATTCGCTCACCTCGAGGAGCCGATTGCGGGTCGGGAGGATCATGCGGTGGTCGAGGCGGGCGACGATCGCCGAGAGCGTGTCGCGGAGAAGAATGAAGTCGACCACCATCCCGTGGGCATCCGGGGAGCCGTCGACCTCCACCGCCACGGTCCAGTTATGGCCGTGGACCGGTTCGCAGAGGGTGTCGGTGAGGGTGATGAAATGCCCGGAGCAGAAGACATGCACCGCCTTGCGGAGCCGGACCGAGTAGCGTTCCATGCCGTGTTCACCCGCGCGCGTCTTGGGAAAGTCGATCACCATCTGCCGCCGAACCGCCCCCGAGGAGCGCCCTGTCGCTCATCGGGAGCCGTCCATCACGGAGAAGAATGTACAGCGCGGCGGCGCAGAGATCGGCCGTCGTACCGGGATTGATGCGCCGCGGATGCCGGAGCGATCGATCGAAGGCCGCGGCCGCGTCCCGCCACGCCCCTTCCGGTTGCTCGATCACCGCCGCGGCCCTGCGCGACACCTCGGCGGCAACATCCGGGCCGTGGCGGCGGGCGATGAGCGTGTCGGGCTCGCGGGCGAGTTGTCGGAGGAATCCGCGCACGATGGCCTCGGCAACGGCAAGGCCCGTGCCGATCTCCGCAAGGAGATCGGCGACCAAGCCATCCTCGAGCGGCCCCCAGCCCTCGGTCCACAATCGGGCGATCCGGTCGTGGGGCGCTGCCGCGGCCATTGCCGCCAGGAGATCGTCCGGCGGAGGGCCATCCAAATCCCAGCGCCCGCGCTGTCCCATGCCCCCCGGGGCCGCGACGGCGATCGCCTTCCAGGTGTCGGCGGCATCCCCACGCGTCAGCCGCCTGAGCACCGCGGCGACATCGTCGGGGCGGAACGGCCGGCCTGCCTCGTCGCCGGGCACGCTCGCCAGGGGCGCGATCGCGAGGATGATGCCGAGATTGGCGTTCGATCGTGTCACGCGGCGCGACGCTGTCACCGCCGCGAGGATCGTCTGTCCGAGGGGGTGCGATGGCGCTGCATCGATCGCCGGCGCGATCGCCCGCCCCGCGGCGACCAATTCTGCATGGTCGAGATCGGGAAACGACGCTCCCGGATGGACATTCCCCGGCTTCTCTGCGGTCGCCTCGAGTCGACAGGCCTCGGCGGCACACCATCCCCGACTCCCCGGCCGGGAATGAAAGCCATCCTTCCAGGGAAGCCCGGATGACGGATCGAGGTGGATGCTTGGCGGCATGGCGGTTGGTGTCGGCGTCAGGGCGCGGGGCCGTTTCCGATGGTGGAGTGGTCTTTGTGAGGATGAGGCGAGGATCAGAAGGCGATCGGGTCGATGTGGGTAAACTTCCTCAGGCCTCCATGCCCGCCACGCCGCCGGCCGATCGACGGACAACACCCTTGTTTATCACTTTTTTCGTTCGAACCGGACGAAGCCACAAGACCGGAGCAAGCCCGACGCCATGACCCCCTCCGACGACCCGGCCGGCATCACCGACACCCCCGACTGCTTCATCAACCGTGAGTTGAGCTGGCTCGACTTCAATCTCCGCGTCCTCGAGGAGGCCGAGAACGCCGCCAACCCGCTCATGGAACGGCTGAAGTTCCTTGCCATCTTCAGCTCGAACCTCGACGAGTTTTTCATGGTGCGCGTGTCGGGGGTCCGCGAGCAGGCCTTCGGTGAAAGTGCCCCGCAGGATACGCCCCCTGACGGCACCGGTCCCCTGGAACAGCTCCGCCGGATCGCTGACCGCACCCAGGAACTCGTCGCCCGGCAGTACCGCTGTCTCCAGGAGAGCATCGCGCCGGCGATGGTGTCCGAGGGCTTCAAGCTCGTGCGCTACGGCGACCTTGACGAGCAGCAACTGGCGCGAGTCGACCGGTTCTTCACCGAGCGCGCGCTGCCGATCCTCACGCCAATGGCGGTCGATCCGGCCCATCCCTCGCCGCGCTACCACAACCGGGGGCTCTACATCGGCGCCCAGCTCGAGCAGGAGAAGGGACTCGGACCCAAGCGGCTGTTCGCCGTCGTCCAGGTGCCGCAGGTGCTGCCGCGGTTCGTGAACGTCGGTTGCGACATCCCCGGCCAGCACCGCTTCGTCCTCCTCGAGGATCTCGTCGCGGCCCGTTTGTCGCAGCTCTTCGGTGGGTTCACCGTTCTTTCTTGGACCACCTTCCGGATCACCCGCGACAGCGATCTCGAGCTCCTCGAGCAGGAGTCGGACGACATGCTGAAGCTCATCGAGGAGCGGCTCAAGGCGCGCCAGCGTGGGCAGGCGGTGCGGATCGAGGTCTCGGCGCGGTCGGCGGACGACTCGGTGGCGCGGACGATCATCGAGGACGAGCAACTCCACGACGGCCTGGTCGATGGCTACGGCGAGGTCTACCGCATCGAAGGCCCTCTTGATCTCACCTGCCTGTGGGAACTCCACAAGCTCCCCGGCTACCCGCTCCTCCACGACCAGCCGTTCACGCCCCGGATGCCGCGCGGCTTGCGCCGCGGAGACGACCTGTTCGCCGAGATCGCCTCGCACGACGTCCTCCTCCACCATCCCTATGAATCGTTCGATCCGGTGGTCGAGTTCGTCACCCGCGCCGCCTCGGATCCGCGCGTGCTCGCCATCAAGCAGACGCTCTACCGTACCTCCGGCGATTCACCGATCTCGCGGGCGCTGATCGCGGCGGCGGAGTCGGGGAAGCATGTCACGGCGCTGGTCGAGCTGAAGGCCCGGTTCGACGAGGCGAACAACGTCAGCTGGGCGCGGCAGATGGAGCGGGCCGGGGTCCATGTCGTGTTCGGGTTCCTCGATCTGAAGACCCACTGCAAGCTGTCGATGGTGGTGCGCAACGAAGGCCATGGGCTGCGGCGCTACGTCCACCTCGGCACCGGCAACTACAACCCCACGACGGCGCTGCTCTACACCGACCTCGGACTGTTCACCGCCGACGAGCAGATCGCCGAGGACGCCTCCGCCGTCTTCAACCTCCTCACCGGCTATTCGCAGGGGCACCGGTGGCGGAAGCTGATCGTCGCCCCCAACGACCTTCACCGGCGGACGATCGAACTGATCGACGAGCAGACCGAGCGTGCCCGTTCCGGCCGGCCGTCTCGAATCTTCGCGAAGCTCAATTCGCTTGTCGATCCGCACGTCATCGAGGCGCTCTACCGGGCCAGTCGGGCCGGCGTGCCGATCGACATCGTCCCCCGCGGCATCTGCTCGCTGCGGGCCGGGGTGCCGGGACTGAGCGAGACGATCCGCGTCCGGAGCGTCATCGACCGCTTCCTCGAGCACAGCCGGATCTATATCTTCGGCCCCGACGAGGATGCGAAGGTCTACATCTCGAGCGCCGACTGGATGCCGCGCAACTTCTTCCGGCGGGTCGAACTCATGGTGCCGATCGAGACGCCGGCGCTCGTGACGCGGATCCTCCGCGAGATCGTCCCGGTCTATCTTGCCGACAACACCCGGGCGCGCGTCATGACCCCCGACGGGAGCTTCCGGCTCGTCCAGCCGGCGGCGGGCGAAGCGGCGGTGCGGTGCCAGGCATACTTCCTCGACGAGAAGGGGGAGCCGCCGGTTCCCTCCGATGCGGCCCGCGGGGGAGGAGTGGAGGCGACGTCCGCGGCGCGCCGCCCCAGGCGTCCCGGGCGGAGGTGAGCCGTTCCGACCGCCGCCCGGCGCCCTTGCCTTGAAGCGGCTCGTGCCAGCTTCGTAAAATCGTTTTCTCATTCGCCCGTTTCGCGACCGTCTCGACGGGCCGCGTCCAGACCAACGACCCCGAGGGTGGCGGAGCCTGATGGCTGACGATCATTACCAGACGCTCGGGGTGCCGCGGACGGCATCCGCCGAGGATATCCGCAAGGCTTACCGGGAACTGGCACGAAAGTACCACCCCGATCTCCATCCGGACGACAACGCCGCCAAGGAGAAGTTCAAGAAGGTCCAAACGGCGTTCGACACGCTCAACGACTCGAGCAAGCGGGAGATGTACGACCGCTACGGCAGCGCTTTCGAAGGGGTCGGAGCGGGAGGCGCGGGGCCGAGGGGCGGATGGGGGGGCGGCCGTGGGCCATTCGGCGGGGGCGGCGGAGCGGCTCCGTTCGGCGGCGGTGAGATCGATCTCGAGAGCCTGTTCGGCGGCGCTGGCGGCGGATTCGGCGATCTTTTCGGGGGCGGAGGAGGAGCCGGGAAGACTCGCTCCCGGCGGAAGCCCGTCCAGGAGCCTGGTGAAGACATCACCACGCGGATCGAGATTCCCTTCCGGCTCGCCATCGATGGCGGCAAGACCGACGTCCGGCTCGAGCGCGACTCCGGCAAGGAAACGATCAGCGTTACGATTCCGCAGGGGATTCCCGACGGGGCCCGGATGCGGGTCCGCGGTCAGGGGATGCCGGGCCGAGGGGGTGGGCCTGCCGGCGACCTGCTCCTCGAGGTGGGGATCGAGCCGCATCCTGTCTACCGGCGCGATGGCGACACGCTCGAGGTGACCCTTCCGGTGAGCCTTTCGGAGGCCGTGGAGGGGGCGAAGGTCGATCTGCCGACACCGTGGGGCACGATCAGCCTGCGGATCCCGCCAATGACCAGCGGGGGACGGAAACTCCGCGCTGCTGGGATGGGAGTCAGGCATGCCAACGGCGCGAAGGGGGACCTGATCGCCGAGGTGCAGATCGTCCTTCCGATCAACACTCTCGCTCCCGACGTCGCCAAGAATCTCCTCACGGCCGCGAAGGCCGCAGAAGAGGGGGCGCCGCCGCCGCGCCCCGGGCTGACGTGGTGAGCGGCGGCGGGGAATCGTTCCCGAAAGCCTGCCGGCTCCTGCGGCCGTCGGAGTTCGACCGCGTGTATCGGTTTCGGCGGAGTGCCGCCGAGGGTGCACTCGTGCTCTACGCCTGTCCGCGTCCGCTCTCCGCCAACGCCGCGTCGGCGACGGCCAGGTTGGGGATGTCGGTGTCGCGCCGGATCGGCAACGCCGTGGTTCGTAACGCCTGGAAGCGACGGCTGCGTGAAGCGTTCCGGGTGGCACGAAAAAAAATTCCCGCCGGCAACGATTACCTCGTCGTCGTCCGCTCCGGTGCCGCCCCCGGCGGGGCTGACGGGGTGGCAAAGGTCGAGGCAATGCTCGTCGCGCTCGCCACGAGGATCGTCTCGCGTCAGGCCTACCGGGATGCGGAGGTTCCCCCGGTCCTTTCCACGAAGCCCCGCCACCGATGAGCGCCGAGGGACGATCCGCGTGGACGGCCCTGCTCGACCGCGGCGTCGTCGCTCTCCTGGCCGTGCTCGTCCGCACCTATCAGCGGTTTGTCAGTCCGCTCCTCGGGCCGACCTGCCGTTTCCAGCCGACTTGCAGCGTCTACTTCCTCGAGTCGCTCAAATCCCACGGTGC
This sequence comes from Planctomycetaceae bacterium, assembly GCA_947453375.1. Classification (GTDB taxonomy): domain Bacteria; phylum Planctomycetota; class Planctomycetia; order Pirellulales; family UBA1268; genus QWOP01. Next base: position 7,060 of record CANGGT010000042.1, on the reverse strand, counting down.
GGTCCGGGGCAGCCTTCGTGGCCTGCGGCGGATCTGTCGGTGCCATCCGTGGAGCCGCGGAGGCTGGGACCCGCCGTGACCCGCTCGGCAATCAGCCGGTGTCCTCTTCAGCGAGGAGTTGGCGGACAACCTCAGCATTGGCCGGCGGAAATTGACAGCGTGCGAGGTCTTCGATCTTTAGCCAGATGAACGGCGGTTGCGGAGAGACATTGGCGTCGACGGGCGAGGCGCGGTGGAAGTGGATCTCGATTGCCCCCCCGCTCGACGTCGCACGGGCGACATGGAGTCTCCGGCCGACGATCACGTCGACGCCGCTCTCCTCGAGGCATTCGCGGGCCGCTGCCAACTCGACAGCTTCCCCCGCCTCGACCTTCCCGCCAGGAAACTCGTCCCGTCCCGGCGCATCGGCCGCGTCGTCACGGCGCCTGCCGACGAGGACACGACCGGCTGAGAGGACGACAGCGACCGCGATCGTCGCCTTGGCGTTCACGCTTCCGGTTGCTTGACGAGGTCGAGCAGCCGGCCGGGCGAACCCATGATGTTGTAGCCGGCATCGACATGGAGAATCTCGCCGGTGATCCCGAGCGATTCGCGCGACAGGAGCCACGAGCCCGCCTTGCCCACTTCCCCCTGGGTGATGTTCCGCCCCATCGGCGACATGTGTTGGTAGAGGCCGAGCATCTCGTCGACACCGGCACCGCGGCCGGCGAGCGTGCGGAGCGGTCCAGCACTCACGGCATTGACGCGGACTCCGGCCGGCCCGAGGTCGTAGGCCATGTACTTCACGCAGGCGTCGAGGGTCGCCTTGCAGACGCCCATGATGTTGTAGCCGGGGACCACCTTCTCGCCGCCGAAGTAGGTGAGGGTGAGGATTGAGCTGTCGGCGGAGAGGATCCCGCGGGCGAGACGGCCGACCGCAAGGAGGCTGTAGGCGCTCGTCTCCATCGCCACGCGGAAGCCCTCGCGGCTGCAGTTGGTCGTCTCTCCCTTGAGATCTTCCATGGGGGCGTAGGCGATCGAGTGGACGAGGAAGTCGATCGTGCCGAACTCCTCCTTGGCCCGCTGCATGACCGCGGCGATCTGCTCGTCGCTGCCGGCATCCATCGGCACGAGGAACTTCGCGTTCGGCTCCGGGTCGGTGAGCAGGGAGACGCGGCGACGGTTCCGCTGCCGCTCGTCGTCGGGGCGGTCGGGGAGGTGGGAGAAGCCGATCTGTCCCCCCTCGGCGAGGATTTCCTTGGCGATCGCCCAGGCGATCGAGTGGTCGTTGGCGACACCGAGGATGAGACCTTTAAGACCGTCGAACCTACCCATCGAATCCATCCTCCACGTGCGGGAACCGGGGCTTGTAGCCGTACCGGGCGGCCGACGCCGACCCGGTCGGGGAGCGCGGAATGTAGCGGTTGGCGCAGAATGCCTCAACGCGGAAACCGCCCCCGATCGATTCACGAACGGGTTCCGGGCCCGGGGGGGCCGAAATCCCGCTCTTCCGGCCCCTTGTTCTCCCGCCCGACGACGGGTAAAGTTCTTGCGTCAGCCTCGTTAGCTCAACTGGTCAGAGCATCTGACTCTTAATCAGAGGGTTCTTGGTTCGAGTCCAAGACGAGGCATTTGCTGATTTTCGTCGCACTTCCCAGGGTGCGATGGATGCTTTTTGGCTCGCTTCGGAGGGTTGAAGCGGGTCTGCCGGCCGAGGCTCTTGCCGGCTGATGGCGCGACGCTCTCTGGCGTCGGTCGGGCGGTGGCGTCGCCAGTCGTGGCGGGTCGATCAACCGGGCGCGTCCCCTCCAGCCGGCATCTTCGGCTTCCCCGTTCCCGGCGAATCGCTTCCGGTCGGAGCGGTCGATAGCATGAAGGGGTGCCCGGACGGTCATTTGGCCGAACGCTCGAGGACGTGATCATGACGCGCGGTGTGCGGGTGATCGTGGCCGGCGTGACGTTCGGTCTGGCCGGCTTTGTCGGCGCCGCGGCGCTCGCTCAAGCCCCGGCCGCGGAAAACTTCGGCGGCTATGCCGTGTCGGAGGGGCCGTTCACGTTCACCGGCAACGGCCTCGTCGGCACGTCCGTCGGCCGGTTCACGTTCTTCAGTAACGGCCTGACCGCCACCCGCGTCGGCAACGCCACCGCCTGGAACAACGGCGTCGTCTCGACGCGCCTCGGCCGCAACGAAGTCTTCAGCAACGGCGTCGTCGGCGTGCCGACGAAGAGGGGAATGATCTTCACGCCGGGCTTCGCCCCGCCGGCTCACTCCCAGGACCAGCCCAACGGGCGGCCCGCGGCCCGCCATCACGCCGGGCATCCCGATGCGGGGAATCACCGCGCGGGGCCGCCGGGCAATGGCCACGGGGCTCCGTCCCGCTGACGCGTGCCGGAGCCTTGTCAGCCGGTTGGCGATGTCGATCGAGTCTTCTGGATCAGCCGGGCTGAGAGCCAGCGCTGGAGGGGAAGTTCGATCGCGAGATGGAAGAGGATCGCCGTTGCGATCGCGGCGGCGAGCAGGAGGGCGTAGGTCACCACCATCCCGGGGATCCCCAGGTTCTTCATGCCGCAGGCCATCGCGACCTTGCAGCCGACGCTGAATAACGGGTAGTGGATCAAGTAGAGGACGTACGACGCCGCACCGATGAGTTGGAACGCACGGCCGCCGCCGAGATTGCTACCGGCGTTCTCCGCGGCCACCGCGCCAAGGATCGCGATACTGCTGGCAAGTCCGAGGCCGTAAACGTTCCAGTCCGCCAGCGGCACCCATTGGTAGGCGCGGTTCATCGCCAAGCCGATGAATGCGGTCGACGCCAGGGCGAGCCAGACGAGCGGACGGGATGGCGACCGCGCGTCTCCGCCTGTGGCCCGGGCGACGGCGATGCCCATCCCGAACAGCCAGACGCACGGGTTGAGGAGAAACGTCAGCGGGAACCCTGTCCCTGGCTGATGCCGGAGCGTCGCGAAGGCGATTGAATACGCGACGGCCGCGAGCAGGCCCAAACGGCGATCGAGGATCAACAGCGCGAAGAAGAGATAGAAGAGAATCTCGTAGCGCAGCGTCCAGGCGACGATGATCACCGGGGAACCCGTGCCCCCGACTTCGGCAGGGTCCTGGGGGAGGAGGAACCAAGCTTCGGCGAGCGTGCCCAGGTCGTTCGGCAGCGTAGCCCGAGTAGCGGCAAGGGGCAGGGCCATAGCGCAGACGATCGCGAACACGATCCAGTAGGGGGGATAGATGCGGATCACGCGGCGCTGCAGGTAAGGAATCAGCCGCGACGGACGTGAGATGTCGGCGGCGTGGGCGCTGGCGATGATGAATCCGCTGAGGACGAAGAAGAACTCCACCCCCGCATCGCCCCACCGGAACGGCGTCGCCACCCACGGCACATCGAAATACTTGGCGTCGGCGACGATCAGCCCGAGATGGAACAGCACGACGACAAGGGCCGCGATCGCTCTCCCCGCCTGGAGCGAGGCGAAGACCTTTCGCGGTGCGTGCCCTGCGGCAGGCTGGAGGGGCGCGGCAGAGTTCAAGGCAACTCGCGGATGGACGTGGGGCCGAAGGAGCGGAGCCGGACTCCCGGCCGAAAGCCTTGAGCGGTGGCGCTTTCCTGAACGATCCTACGGCCAGACGTCCCTTCACGCCACCGGGCGATGCTTCCGGATAAACAATCGCGACACGAACCGACAGTGGCTGGCCTGAGACAAAGGCTCGGCTTTGAAAACGCCGGAGGACGGTCGATCCGGGCGGAAGCTGGTGCGGGGGACTCCTGTCCGACAAAAAAAGGGAAGCCGGTCCGGCTGACGCCGGACCGGCTTCCGTGGGTGGTCTTTTGGCCTTTCGGCCGGGATCACTCGCCCAACTTCGACACCGTCTCGATCATCGGCCTGACGATCCCGCCGAGGACGTCAGCGACACCGGGCAACGCCAGCACCGTGTCGGCCGTCGAGCGAACCGCGCCGATGTTTTCCCCAACGAAGGTGCGGATGAACGCCTTCTGCTCGGGGGAGAACGTGGCAGTGGTCGTCTGCGCCACCTTCAGGGCATCGCCAAGCTCGGTGAACACCGGCAGGGCGGCCTTGGCCGACTCGGCATCGGTGACACCGGCGAGGGTCTCAGACAACCTTCCAAACCATCCCGAGGCGACCTCTTGGAAGCTGGCAACCTGCTCGGGGATGGCAGTGCCTACCTTGGTCTCTTCCATCACCTCGACCGTCTTGCCATCGGTGGCTTCGACCTTGGTCGAATCGACGACGACACCACCCTCCTCGACACGGGTCTCGGTGGCCTCGACACGCGCCACCGGCTTGCCGTCAACCATCTTCTCCTCGGTGACAACGGTCTCTTCGACGCGGGCGGGCGTCGCCTTCTCCGTCACCGTGGTCTCGACCTTCGCGGCGACCGGCTCACGCTTCGGGGCTTCCTTGACAACCGGCGCCGGTTCCTTGGCGACGACTGGCGCGGGCACCTTGGCGACAACCGGCGCGGGCTCCTTGACGACGACCGGCGCGGGCTCCTTGATCACCACCTCGCGGGTCACCATCGGCTTCTCGACGATCTTTTCGACGACGGTCTTCGTCTCGACCACCTTGGGGTTCAGCCCGCCTCCGGCCCAACCGCTCAACAAGCCCAGAACTGGGCCGGCAACCCACGGGAGGATCGAGGATTTGGCAGGAGCGCCATCCTGCCCACGAGGACCGATCGTGCCAGACTTTCCATCGACACCGTGCCGGCCATCGCTGCCGGGCTTGCCGGCCACCCCGTCACGGCCAGGAGCGCCATCCTTCCCGGGCAGACCGGCCTCGCCTCGCTCCCCCTTGGGGCCAGCGGGCCCCTGCGGGCCTGGCTTACCATCGAGGCCATTCTTGCCGGGCGCCCCGTCCTTGCCGTGAAGGCCTGGCTCTCCGCGTTCCCCCTTCGGACCGGCGGCACCGGGCTCGCCGTTCTTGCCATCACGGCCCGCCGCACCGTCGAGGCCGTTCTTGCCAGGCGCCCCGTCCTTGCCATCGAGGCCGTTCTTGCCGGGCGCACCGTCCTTGCCATGGAGACCGGGCTCGCCACGTTCCCCCTTCGGTCCGGCAACGCCAGGTTCGCCGTTCTTGCCATCACGGCCCGGCGCACCATCGTGGCCATTCTTCCCGTCGAGGCCGTTCTTGCCAGGTGCCCCGTCCTTGCCGTGAAGGCCGGGCTCACCGCGTTCGCCCTTCGGTCCGGCAGCACCGGGCTCGCCCGCGGGGCCACGCGCTCCAGCAACACCCGCCTCGCCGCGGACGCCCTGGGCGCCAGCAGCTCCGGCGAGAGCAGCCGTGGCGACACCGGCGAGACCAGTAGCCGAACCATACTTCTGCCAGAGATGGAGATCGTGCCAGCGGCCGTGTTCGATGTCCCACACCCACAGATGACCGGTGGAGGAATCGTAGTAGGCGTCGCCGGCCTCAGCCCGGCCAGGGAGGCTGTGAACGTCATCGACAAGACCGAGAATGCTGCGGACGGGGGGGAAACGCTTGATGCTCATTGCAACCTTAAACGAGGCGAACAAAGAAAAATTCCGACGTAGGGTCGGGACTATATTCCCTCGTCAGGGCGCATTCAATTGTCCCAAGGCGCAAGCGGTGGATCATCGCAGCACGCTCCGGCGGCGGAGGAAGAAGCGCGTCACGAACCGTCGGTAGCTGAACATGAGCCACAGATTCGGCTTCGAGAAAAGGAGCCGCGTCACGACGCCCCACAGCCCCGACTTGTGAGCGTATTCGATGTGCTCGTCGATCCTCGTGCGGCCGTCGGAGAGGGGCGTGAAGGTGTGGGTGTGGGCCCAGGCCGCCGCCGGACCCGAGGCCTGGACGTCGGTGAAGCCCCGGTCGCTCACGTCGCGATGGACGGCCGTCCAACGGAGCGGGAGCGGGCCGACCCAAAGGACGAACTTCGACACCGATCCTTCGGCGAGCGGTTCGATCGAGATCAGGCGGACGAAGGTCGGCGGCGGGGTGAGCCGCTTGAGGGCCGAGGTGTCGCGGTGGAAGTCGCGGACGGCGGAGAGCGGGGCGTCGACCGTGAAGGAGAAATCGAAGACGGGCATGGGTGGCACCCCGTGGTGGAAGGAGTGTCAGGGGGCCGGAGTGGCACCGTCGATCGCGCCGACCGCGGCCAAGGCTTTTACGACGTGGTCTTGCGAGGCGAGTTGGGCCGAGAAGACGAGCCGGATGATGCCGTCACGATCGACGACATAGGTCACACGCCCGGGGAACAGACCGAGCGTCTTTGGCACACCAAAAGTCTTCCGTAGGCTCCCGTCGGCATCACTGGCGAGGAGGAAGGGGAGTTTGTGGCGGGCGGCGAACGCCCGATGGGAGGCCGCGCTGTCGCTGCTGATGCCGATCACCTCCGCCCCGGCCGCGGAGAAGGTCTCGTAGGAATCGCGGAAGGCACAGGCTTCCTTCGTGCAGATCGGCGTATCGTCCTTGGGATAGAAGAAGAGGACGAGGGGACGCTTGCCCACCATGTCGGCTAGCCGCACCGTGCTGCCGTCGTGGGCCTCAAGTGTGACGTCGGGGACACGGTCCCCGACTTGAAGGGGAGGCATGGAGGGCAACTCGAGGGATAGTGGGAGGATGGCGCCACCGTATCCTAGCCCCCGCCGCGGGTGGCGGGAGTGTCGTCTCTGCCATCACCGCGAGAATCGGCACGATCGGCCCTGAATCCGAACGGTCTTTCCGGCGAAACCCTGTCCGGAAAGCCGTCCTCACCGGCAATCACGACCTACCTTTCGACAGCCGGCCCGGTGAGGGCGTCATGAGGAGATCGGTCGTGAGTTTCAATTCCATCGCAGCGCTTTTGGTGGTGCTGCAATTCTGCTTCGGCTGCTATCTCGTGGCCGGTGCCTTCCGCGGCCGTCCGCGCTGACCATCTCGGACCGCCCCCCGCCTACCTCCCCGGTGCGTCGGCCTCGCGGATCGCCGCGCCATCCTCGGGGCTGATGACGAGGATCGCGAACCGCTTCGCCCGGAGGGCGTCGTCGGTGGAGAGGCTCGCGTAATCGAAGCGGCCGCGGAGGTCGGTGAAGCCGTCCTTGTGGAAGGC
>CANGGT010000041.1 GCA_947453375.1 Planctomycetaceae bacterium | reverse complement strand
GGGGGCGGCGCGGGAATGACTGGCACGCCGTCCATTTCCACAAGCCGCAGGTCGTCTCCACCGATTCGCCGATGCCCGAATATCCGTGGTTCTTCGACGGATCGCCCGACAAGCCCAACCGGCGTGGGATCGCGGTCATGACCTACATCCAGTGGCTCGGGTCGTGGCTCGAGGAGTATCCCTACTACGAGGAACTCGCGGAGGTGAAGGGTGAACAGTGATTCCAAGGTGGCCGCCGCGCCGCTCCCCGGTCGATCCGGCGCCGACGTCCGCCGCCACGGTATGAGCCGTCGGCAGGCCCGGGTGACCGCGGCGATGGCGGTGCTCATCCTCATCCCCAGCATGTACGGCTTCTTGGGGAAGTTCGTGGAGTTCGTCCACATCTACCGGGGCACCGGCGGTGGGGAGTTCGCCGTCGCTCCGATCCTCAATTATCTCCTCGCCAGTGCCGGCTTCTTCTGCATGCTCCTGTGGGCGGCGTGGAACGGGATGTTCCGCGATGTCGAGAAGCCGAAGGTCGATTTCCTCGAGAACGAAGCCCGACTCGACGGCGGCCGCGTTCAAGCCCTCTTCCCCCGTCGCTGAGCTCAACCGAGGAGTCCAAGGCATGCCTGACACGCGTCCCGGTGCCCCCGAGGCGGAGCACCGTTTCCACAACTACACCGGCAACGACATCCCCTGGTACGTGCGGGCGATCTGGATCGGTTTCTGGGTGTTCGCGATCACCTATACGATCCGCTACCTCCTGCCGGCGATGCAGGTGGAACTCATCCAGCGGCCCTGAGCCGCTCCGCCGGGGGGCGACACATGGCCGGAACCGTCGCGTGCGACTACTGCGGGCTACCCTTGGCCGGTGGGACCGTTTCCGATGAGCCGATCGGTGACCTCGGGACACCACGCTTCTGCTGCCTCGGGTGCCGCTTCGCCGCCTCGATCACCGCTTCGAGCGGCGCCGATGGCGAGGCGCGCTGGATGATGACGAGGCTGGGGCTCGCCATCTTCTTCACGATGAACGTGATGGTCTTCACGATGCTCCTCTGGTCGCAGCAGGAGGGGGCCGCCGCCGATCCGACGGCCGGATCGCGCGTGTTTTACGATCTCGCGCGACATGCCTGTCTGTTGTTCACCGGGCCGGTGCTCCTGCTCCTCGGCGGGCCGCTCGTCGACGACACGTTCGCCGATCTCCGCCGCGGTCGCATCGGCTCGAGCCTCCTCCTCCTCGCCGGCGTGGCGGCCGCCTTCGGCCAGTCGGCTTGGGCAACCTGGCAAGGGAACGGCCATGTCTATTTCGAGGTCGCCTGCATGGTGCTCCTCGCCGTGACCCTCGGCCGTTGGCTCGAGGCCTCAGGGAAGCTCCGCACCACCTCCGCGCTCCGCGACCTGCGGAAGCTCCTCCCCGACCGGGTCCGCCTGGTGAAAGCCGATGGCGAGGCGGAAGTGCCCCTGGCCGAGGTGCGGCCGGGGAGCGTGGTGCGTTTGCTCCCTGGCGAACATGTCCCCACCGACGGGCAGATCGTGTCGGGCTGTGGGGCGATCGACGAGCGGACGGTGACCGGCGAGAGCGTGCCGGTGGTGAAAGGACCGGGCGATCTTCTCCACAGTGGTACCCTCGATCTCGACGGCGAACTGATCGTCGAGGTGACGGCCGCCCCCGGCGCGGGCACCCTCGAGCGACTGATCGAGGCGGTCACCGCGGCCGCGGCAGGGGGGAGCCGGCAGCAGCGGCTCGCCGAGCGGATCGCCGCCTGGTTTCTCCCGCTCGTGCTCGTGGTCGCCGCCGGGAGCTGCGCGGTTCACTGGTGGCGCGAGGGAATGGCGGCCGGGGTACTGGCGGGGCTCGCCGTCGTTGTCGTGTCGTGCCCTTGCGCCCTCGGCCTGGCGACACCCTTGGCCCTGTGGGCGGCGATCGGCAGTGCCGCCCGGCGGCAGGTGATCGTTCGGGATGGCGACGCCTTCGAACGGCTCGGGTCGGCGCGGACTTGGTGCTTCGACAAGACCGGCACCCTCACGACCGGCTGCCGTCTGACCGACGTCGCCCTGCTCCCCACCGCGGCCGTCGCCGGCATCCGCGACGAGGACGATCTCCTCACCGTGGCGGGGGCGCTCGCGCGCGGTTCGACGCATGTCCACGCCCAAACGCTCGCCGACGAGGCGGAGGCCCGGGGCCTCGCGGCGGTGGCGACGATCGAGGTGCGGACCTTGCCAGGGAGGGGCATCCAAGGGAGGCTCGCCACCGATGGAGCGACGGTACAGCTCGGCAGTCTCCGCTGGATCGAGAGCCTCTGCGGCGAAGAAGGGATCGAACGACTGCGGGCCCTGCCGGCCGGCGAGGCGCACTCGGCCGTCGCGATCGATGGCCGCGTGATCGGACGCCTGTGGTTTGCCGAGACGCTCCGGCCGGAGGCGATTCCCACCGTGGCGGCGCTTCGCGCGCGGGGCGTGCGCCCGCTGATCCTCTCCGGCGACCGGCCGGAGAGGGTAGCGCGGATCGCCGACGAGATCGGAGTCGAGTGGGAGGCGCCCCTCCTCCCCGAAGGAAAGTTCGAACGCATCAAGGCCCTCGAGGGAGAGCGTGGCGGCGTCGTCATGGTCGGCGACGGCATCAATGACGCCCCGAGCCTGGCGGCCGCCGACGCTGGCGTGGCCCTCGGCTGCGGGGCCGATGTCTCCCGCTGGTCGGCCGACATCTGCCTGCTGCGCGACGATCTCTCCGACCTCCCGTGGCTCGCCGATCTCGCCACCCGCACCGGTCGGACGATCCGCTGGAATCTCCTCTGGGCCTTCGCCTACAACGCGGCGCTGGTGCCACTGGCGGCTGTCGGATGGGTCCATCCGGCGCTCGCGGCGCTGGCGATGCTCGCCAGCAGTCTGTTCGTCGTCACCTCCTCGCTGCGATTGGCTGACGGCGGCGGCGAGCGGGCGGCACCTTCCGCAGGTGCGATGGCTGACATGCCGCGTTCCCTTGCGGCATCGGTGCTCGAGCCGGCCGGGGCCGCGGGAGCCCACCGATGATCGAATGGCCGTTGCTCGTCGCGTCGGGGCTGCTCGGGTCAGCCCACTGCCTGGGGATGTGCGGGCCGTTCGCGCTTGCCATCGGCAGTGCGGCGCCGGCATGGCGGGCCAATCTCGTCCGTCAGGCCGCCTGGTCGGCCGGGCGCCTGTTCACCTATGCCGTCCTCGGCGCCGCCGCCGGCTTCGTCGGCCTGCGAATGTCGCGGGTGCTCGTGGGGTGGACCAACGTGCCGGCGATCCTGGCGATCGCGGCCGGGCTGCTCCTCGTCGTCCAGGGTCTGCTTGCGGCCGGGGTCCTTCGGCGACGCGGCATCGGGTCTGGCGGGTGTCCTGGCGGTGGGGCGTTTCGAGCGCTCCTCACGGCGCGGGGAACGGTCGAGGTGTTTCTCGCCGGGATGTTCACCGGCCTCCTCCCCTGCGGCCTCCTCTACGGCATGCTCGCCCTTGCCGCCGCCACGCACGACGTCCCCCGCGGTCTGCTGACGATGGTCGCCTTCGGCGCAGGGACCGTGCCGGCGCTCCTCGTCGCCGGGCTCGGTGGATCGATCCTCGGCCTCGCCGCCCGCCGCCATCTCCACGCGATCGCGGCCTGGTGTCTCGTCCTCACCGGCTGCGTGTCGATCGCCCGCGGCGCTGGCTTCGTCCGCTTCGGCGACGCCGAACCGGACGGTTGCCCGCTGTGCAGTCCGGAGATCACGCCGGCGGCTGGACGGTGAGCACCGCCACGGCCACCGGAATCCCCACACTGAGGAGCAGCGCGATGAGGAGGATGACGCCGTAGATCGTCTGCATCCCCTGGTCGACCCGTCCCTTGGGGCCGCCCCACCAGCGACTGGCGACCATCGTGCAGACCCACGACCAGTGGAACATGAGATGGAGGAGGATCCCGCCGGCGAGGGCCGCCAGGAGCCCGAACTGGATCCCGCCCCAGGCGTCGTAATCGAGTCCCCACAGCTTCCATCCCGCGGCTCCGGGGCCGGGGGGGAAGACATGACGCACGATCACGGCCGCGAAGCACTCGGCTGCGAACAGGAGCATGAGAACGACGTCGAGGACGAGGTTGATGTCGTTCCAGGTCCACAGGGAGCGGCCGCGCGGCTTGCCCTGAGGGGGGCCATCGTCGTCGGCCATCGGGGTCGATCGGGGGCTCTTGGTGTTGGGCATGATGGCCGCGGGAACGGGATGGGCCGGGCGAGAAATGCCGTCGCGGATTCTCCGCCGCGCCGGTCGTGACCACAAGCGGGGAGCGGCGGGCCGGCCGCTGGGCAATCGGTTAGCATGACGTCGCGTCGGTGCTTGCCGATCCACCGTCCTCCGTCGGAGCCGTTCCATGCCGTTCCCCCGTTCCTCCGCGATCCTCTTGGCCGTGCTGGTCGGGGCCCTCCACGTCACGATGGTCGGGGCGGTTGCCGAAGCGGCCCCGACGCCGTCGCGCCGCGTTCTCGTCTGCGGGCCGCGGACGGCGATCGTCGAGATCTCCCCCGACCATCCCGACGGCAAGGTGGAATGGAGCCATCCGGCGAACACGCGCGAGGGCTGGGTCCTCCCCGATGGCAACGTTCTCCTCGCGCTGTCGCGCGGGGATGGTGGGCCCGGAGGGGCGGCTGTCGAGATCGAGCGCGGGAAGGAAGGCGCCGCCGATCGGGTGGTGTGGCGCTACGACGGTACGCAGGAGGAGGTCAACAGCATCCAGAAGACCGCCGAGGGGACCTACGTCCTCACCGAGGCAGGGCCGAATCCGCGGCTCCTCGAGATCGCCGCCGACGGCACGGTGAAGGTCGAGTTTCCGCTTGCGTGCCAGAAGGCCAACGGTCACATGCAGACCCGGATGAGCCGCAAGCAGGCCGACGGCACCTACCTCTGCCCCCACCTCTTCGACTTCGCGATCATCCGCTACGACGCCACGGGCGAGGAACTGACGCGGATCGGCACCCGCGATCCGGCCGCCCCGGAGCTCAACACCTGGCCGTTCACCGCGATTACCCTCGCTGACGGCGGGATCCTCGCCGGCCTCACGAATGGCAATCGGGTCGTCGAGTTCGACAAGGAAGGGAAGATCCGCTGGCAGATCGACACCGGCGAAGTCGACGGTGCCATCGCCGACGCCTGCGGGATCCAGCGGCTCCCCAACGGCAACACGATGATCGCCAGTTACCACGTCGGCAAGCATGGCGAGCGCCTCGTCGAGGTGTCGCCGGAGCGGAAGGTCGTGTGGGCCTGGAAGGCCGACGTGCCGGCGGTGCACCACTTTCAGGTGCTCTCGATCGACGGCCAGGACCTCCCCGGCCCGCCGCTGCGGTGAAACGCCGCGGGAATCAAGGACTGCATTCGCGGTACCGATCGGGCGGCCGGGAGGTAAAATGATTCCTGGTCTGCCCGCCTTACGGCATGGCGACCGACCGGGGGTGAGTGGGGCGTCGAGTCCCCGGCCCCCGTGGCCACCGGAGGACTTCGACGTGCCGCGTTTCCTGGTCCGCGGTCGCTTGGCGATCGCCATGGCGGTCTTGATGGCAAGCGCGGCGGTTGTTGCTCCGGCGGGGGCCGCTGCTGAGCTGCCCGGGGCACCGTCGGCCGAAGATGCCGACTTCTTCGAATCGCGTGTCCGTCCGCTGCTTCTCGAACATTGCTCGGCCTGTCATTCCCGGGCCGGCGGTGAGCCGGAGGGGGATCTCTCCTTCGACACCCGCGCTGAAACCCTCGGCCACGAGGGGCTGGCCACGCCTGGGAAGCCGGACTCGAGTCTGCTCGTCGAGGTCGTGCGCTACGACGGCAAGCTCCAGATGCCCCCCGACGGCCGGCTGCCGCCCGAGGCGATCGCCACGCTCGAGGAGTGGGTTCGTCGGGGGCTCCCGTGGCCCGTCGAAGGCCCGGTGACGGCGGTGCCGGGGGCCTTCGACATCGCCGCCCGCAAAGCCGATCACTGGTGCTGGCAGCCGCCGCAGCCTGTGCCGGCGCCGGCGGTCGAGGCGGCGGGCTGGTGCCGCAACGACATCGACCGCTTCGTGCTTGCGCGTCTCGAGGCGGCCGGCCTGGCGCCGGTGCCGGAGGCATCCCGGGCGCAGCTCGTCCGCCGGGCCGCCGAACTGCTCACGGGGCTTCCTGCCGATCCGGCCGAGGTCGATCGAGTCGTCGCCGATCCCGATCCGCTCGCGTATGAAAAGTATGTCGACGGGCTGCTCGCATCCCCGCACTTCGGCGAGCGGTTTGCCCGCCACTGGCTCGATGTGGTCCGCTATGGTGAGACGCGTGGCCACGAGTTCGACTTCCCCATTCCCAACGCCTGGCGCTACCGCGATTGGGTGATCGACAGCCTCAACGCGGATCTCCCCTACGACCAGTTCGTCCGCGAGCAGATCGCCGGCGACCTTCTCGACACTCCGCGGCTGAACGCTGCCGGCGCCGACCTGTCGGTGATCGGCACCGGTTTCTGGTATCTCGGCGAGGAGATCCACTCGCCGGTCGACATCGCCCAAGACGCGGCCGACCGCACCGACAACCGGGTCGACACCTTCGGGAAGGCGTTCCTCGGCATGGCGCTGGGGTGTGCTCGCTGCCACGATCACAAGTTCGACGCCATCTCCAAGGAAGACTACTACGCCATCGCCGGCATGCTTGCATCGAGCAGCTACCGGCAGGTGCCTTTCGAGTCGATCGGCACCAACCGGGAGGTCTCCAGACGGCTCGATGCCCACGATGCCGAGGTCCGTCTCCGCCTCGGCCGCGCTGTAGCCGACACGCTCGCCGGGGGCGACAGTCCGGCAGCTGATGACGTCGCCCGACTCGCTGCGCGCGTGACCGCGACGCTTCCCCCCCGAGACGCGCTGCTCGCGATCAAGAGTGAGGGAGGGGGCGCCGAAGGGGAGATCGTGATCGCCGACTACTCCCGGCCGGAGGGGGCCACGGCGCTGATCGGCGACGGCTTCGCCTGGGGCTTGCGTCCCCGGCCGGCCGGGGACGCCGTGATCGTGGCGGAGGCCGACGGGGCGCCGGCCAGGCTCCGCATCGAGCCGACGACGTCCGCCCACTTCGACAGCCTGTGGGCCGGGCTGACCTCGAGCGGCGAACGCGAGGCCGGGGCCCTCGGCGGCGCCGATCGGGCCGGGCGCGTCCTCCGCACGCCGAAAGTGCGGATCGAAGGGGGGACCGTGTGGCACCGTGTCCGCGGCCATCTCCAGATCTTCACCTGCGTCGACAGCCACATCCTCCTCCTCGGGCCGCTCTACGGCTCCACCCTCCAGACGGTCGACACGCAGGGGGAGTGGAAGTGGATCCGGCAGGATCTGGGGAGCGACTTGAAGTGGGAGCGGGGGCATCTCGTGCATGTCGAGTATGTGCCGATCGCCGGGGCAGCCGACGTCGCCGAAGTCGTCGCTTCGCCGACCGAACCGAAGCGGGCCGATCCGTTCCTTGCCGCCGTGGCCCGGCGTCTGCCGGCCGACGGGGCCGACGACGCTGCGATCGCCGCGGCTGTCGGCGAGCTCGTCACCGAGGCGCTCGTGGCGGCACGCGATGGAGCGCTCTCGACCGGACCGCGGGCAGCCGAGTTTGCGGGGCTTCTCGAACGCCTCCTGAGCGATCCGGCGATCGATTGGACCGGCACGCGGGCCACTTCGCTCATGGCCCAGGCGCGGGATCTGCAAGCGGCCCGCGCTACGATCACGCCGGGGGCCAAGCTCGCCTCGGCAGTCGCCCCGGCGATCCTCGATGGCAACGGCGTCGATCATCCCGTCCTCGTCAAGGGCTCGGCCGCCCGCCCCGCGTCGATCGTACCGCGCCGGTTCCTCGAGGCGGTCGACGGTGGCGGCCAGCCGGTCTGGCCGGCGGCGTCGTCGGGGCGACGCGAGCTCGCCGACCGGGTGCTCGACCCGGCCAATCCGCTGACGGCGCGCGTGGCGGTGAATCGATTCTGGCACCACCTCTTCGGCCGCGGCCTCATCCCCACACCGGACAACTTCGGCAAGCTCGGCGAGCCGTACGCCGATGCCGGCGCCCGCGCCCTTCTCGATACCCTCGCGGTCCGTTTCCGGGAGGAAGGGTGGAGCGTGAAGCGTTTGGTGCGGGAGATCGTCACCAGCAGCACGTGGCGGATGCAGTCGATGGCCGATCCGCGGGCGGTGGAGCGCGATCCGAGGAATCTCCTCCTCCACCACTTCCCGCTCCGTCGGCTCGAAGGGGAGGCCGTCCGTGACAAGATCCTCGCCGTGTCGGGACGGCTCGATCCGAAGATCGGTGGTCCACCAGTCGAGGTGGCGCTCTCGGACTTCCACGAAGGGCGCGGCAAGCCGGGGTCGGGGCCGCTCGACGGCGATGGCCGCCGCAGCATCTACACGAGGATCCGGCGCAACTTCCTTCCAGCCATCCCCGTGGCCTTTGACATGCCGGTGCCGTTCCAGGCAATGGGCCGGCGAAACGTCACGAACGTGCCGGCTCAGGCGCTAACCCTCATGAACGATCCGTTCGTCGTCGAGCAGTCGGCGCGGTGGGCCACGCGGATCCTGGCCGATCCCGCCACGTCCGTCGACGATTCCATTGGAACGATGTACCGCGAGGCCTTCGCCCGTCCCCCGTCGCCCGACGAGTTGGCCGGCGCACGGGGATTCCTCGTCGCCCAGACGGCGCTCCACGGGGGTGACTTCGCGACCGATCCGCGGCAACCTGCCGCTTGGGCCGACCTTGCCCATGCGTTCATCAACGCCAAGGAGTTCATTTTCGTCCCATGAGCGAAGCCATGAGCCACAACTTCCCCCGCGGTCGCCGCGGCCATCACTGCCGGCGCTATCTCCCCACGCCGATCTCCCGCCGTGCCCTCCTCGCGCAGGCGTCGTGCGGCTTCGGCGGGATGGCGGCGGCGGCCCTCCTCCACGCCGAGGTGGCCCGGGCCGATTCCGTGGCGCCGGTGAACCACCATCCCGCGAAGGCGAAGAACGTCATCTTCCTCTACATGGACGGTGGCGTGTCGCAGGTCGACAGCTTCGACCCGAAGCCGCGGCTCGATCAGGATGCCGGCAAGAACCCACGCGACCTGTTCAAGGTCGATCAGACGCAGTTCAACAATGTCGGAACGATCCTTCCCAGCCCATGGAAGTTCAAGCCGTATGGGGAGTGCGGCCTGCCGGTGAGCGATCTCTTTCCGCACATCGGTTCGGTGGCCGACGAACTGGCGGTGATCCGCTCGATGACCAGCGAGTTCCCCGAGCACACCAACGCCAACTACTTTCTCCACACCGGCAGTGGGCTCCAAGGGCGGCCGAGCATGGGGGCGTGGACGACCTACGGCCTGGGGAGCGAGAACGACGATCTTCCCGGCTACATCGTCGTCAACGGTGGCCTCATCCCGCCGGGCGGGCTCGACAACTTCACCAACGGCTTCCTCCCCGCCACGTTCCAGGGATCGGTGTTCAAGCCGACCGCTACGGGGCTGGCGAACGTCGCGCGCCGCGATGGGTCGAGGGATTCCCAGATCGCCAAGCTCGATTTCGCCCGCGGGCTCGACCGCTCCTTCGCGGCCCGGCTCGCCGGGGACGGAGTCGCTCCCGACGCCCTCGAGAGCGCGATTGCCAACCAGGAGCTCGCCTACCGGATGCAGACGTCGGTCCCCGATCTCCTCGATCTCTCAGGCGAGACCGAGGCGATCAAGCACGACTACGGCTGCGATTCCGAGTACGAACCGACGCGGGTCTTTGCCAACGAGTGTCTCCTCGCGCGGCGGATGGTGGAGCGTGGGGTGAGGTTCGTCGAATTGACCTGCACGTCGGTCGGCAGCGACCGCTGGGACCAACATGGCAATCTCCGCGAGGGGCACGCCGCCAATGCCCGCGCGGTCGATCAGCCGATCGCGGCGCTCGTTCGCGATCTCCGGCAACGTGGGATGCTCGATTCGACGCTCGTCGTCTGGAGCGGGGAGTTTGGCCGGACGCCGTTCGCCCAGGGGGGGGACGGGCGCGACCACAATCCGCAGGCGTTCTCGATGTGGATGGCCGGCGGCGGCGTGAAGGGAGGGGTGACGGTCGGGGCCACCGACGACTACGGCTACCGGGTCGTGGAGAAGAAGTACCAGATCCACGACCTCCACGCGACAATGCTCCACCTCATGGGCATCGATCACACGCGGCTCACCTATCGCTTCAGCGGCAGGGACATGCGCCTCACCGACGTCCACGGCCATGTGATCCGCGACGTCCTCGGCTGACGTGGGCGTCAGTCCTTCATCGACAGGCTCTTGAGGGTGATCACGGAGCCGACCGACATCAAGGCCAGGCCGAGCCATGCCGGCGGCTGAATCGTCCGCGGCCGCGCCGGGGTCCCGCCGCCGAAGAGCGACTGTTGCTGGGGGAAGCCCTTGTCCCCTAGCTGCGCGACGAGGAGCCGGCTCGACTTCTCGCTGAGCGTGAACGACTCCACCATCCGGAACTGCACCCCGACGAGGAACAGCAGGAGCCCGGCGAGCAGAAGATGGGATCGTTTGGGAACCATGGCAAGCCTCCGTGACGGGTGCCGTGCACACCGTCCGTCCCTGGAGGATCGCACCGCCGGCGGGCCTGGCTCCAGCCCAGCCGGGGGAAGTGTGGTTGGAACGACTGTCGCGGTCGCGCCGCCCGCCCTGCGGATCCCCCCCGGGCCTCCCAATCCCCCGCGCTGTCCGCTGGGAACGTCCCTCACGATCGGAAAAGCCAGCCCGATCGAATCGGAGGGAGGATCGGAGAAAAGGGAAGGCTGGGGCGTTCGTAGCAGTTCTGCCGGTTTTTCCTGCGGAGCGGAGTCTTCCACGGACGATCAAAGAATCCGATAGGGTCGATTGTCCGGTCCATCACCCTCGGTCAAGGGGTCAGTGGTGATCAACTTCCTTCCTCCTTCACTCCGTTGCGTCCTCGGGCTCGCCGCCTTGGTGACGTCGATGTTGGTCGTCAGCCCTGCTGTGGCCGCTCGCCCCTCCGGGGCGATCGTCGCGCCGGAGGACGAAGGTGGGCTGCTGCTCGGGGGTGAGGGGCTCCTCGCTCCGGAGCCTGACGCGTCGATCGGCCTGGTGGATGAGGCGCCTGCCGCAGACCCGCTCGACGGAGTCCTCAGCAGCGTTGTCGGCGAGCCGCTTCCGGGGGGCTTCTCCGAAGCGATCGACAGCCAAGAACCGTCGCCGATGGACGGCCTCCTCGTCGACGAGATGCCGGAGGAGGTGAGCTCGGGGGGCTGGTTCGGCACCGGGCGGTACTACGGCTCGGCGGAGCTCGTGTTCCTCAACCGCGGCCGTAACTACCGCAAGGTGATCGGCTACGACTCCGAACTTCTCACCCTGACCCCGCTCGAGAGATATCTGATCCTCAAGTCGAAGCAGGGAACCTTCACGACCGATTCGCTCCCCTACAACGTCTCTCCTGGAGCGCGGATCACCGTCGGCGAATACCTCGGCCGCGACTACCTCGACCGCGACCGGTCGGTGGAGGTCACCTATTACGGCGGCTTCTCCTTCTATCAGGACGACGCCTGGAATGCCGTCATGTCGCCGCAGTCGCAAAGCTACCTCGTCACGCCGCTCTCCAACGCGACGCCTGGCTTCACCGGGGCCCAGCAGTATCTGACGACGAGCTCCTCGAACTTCAACAGCATCGAGGCCAACTTCAAGCTCCACCGGCGCCTGGGGCGCGACAAGATGATGATGGTGCCCAACGGCGAATGGTCGCGGCACGCCGAGCGCGGCTGGCTGCCGGCGATCCTCGTCGGTGCCAGGCTCGCCAACTACAACGAGGCCTTTTCCTTCAGCAGCCGGGCCTACTCGACGCCCGTCGAGAAATTCAGCGGCGACTATCTCATCCAGACGCAAAACTGGCTGTTGGGCCTCAACCTCGGCGGTGAGCTGATCAGCCGAAACGAGTTCTTCTACTGGGGGCTCCGTGGCCGCGCTGCACCGGCGATCTCCTTCGCCGGCACCCAGCAGCAGATGAATGCCCGCAACAACGGCTACCAGCAGCCCACCGCGGTGCCCGCGCAGGGCACCCCTCTTCCCCCCGACGGCGATCCGCGCTTGCCGTTTCCCGAGGGGACCGAGATCTGGAAGATGGCCGGGCAGCAGGTTGGCCCTGGGTTCCTCGGTGACCTGACCTGCCTGGCAGGCTGGAACATGACTCCCAATTCGTCGATCCAGGTCGGCTACGACATTCTCTGGGTGGCGGGCGTCGCTACCGCGACGCGACAGTTCAGCGTCAACAAGACCCGCTACAACCAGATCGACCCGGGCGGACAGTCGTTCATGATGGGCTTCTCGCTCGGCTACAACCAGACCTGGTGAGCCGCGGCGTCCACCGCCATCACTCTGCGGCGACCACCACGGCCGCCGCCTGGCCGGTCGAGCAAAGATTGACGGCGAGCACGGTGCCGGGGCGATCGGCGAGCGGCTCGCGTTGCACGACGTTGACGGGACAGTCAGGGTCGGGCGAGTCGTAGTTGAGCGTGGCCGGGATGAGCCCTGCATTCAGGCCGAGGATGCTCGCGGCCAGTTCCACGGCGCCACCGCCGGCGCCGAGATGGCCGAAGGCGCTCTTCGGGGCGGTGACCGGAATGTCGCCGAGTTCGGCGGCGATGGCTGTTGCCTCGACCCGATCCATCTCCAGCGTCGAGGCCCCGTGTGCGTTGACGTGCCCGAGAGCCGCCGGCTCGATGCCGGCCTGACCGATCGCTGCTCGGATTGCGAGGCGCAGGGCCGAACCGGAGAGCCGGGCCCCTCCGACTGCCGGCTCGCAGCGCGACGTCGCCGAGAGGAGTTGGCCGCGGATGCGGGCACCGCGGCGAAGGGCGTGGTCGCGCGACTCGAGGACGAACATCCCGGCCCCCTCGCCGTTGACGATGCCGTCGCGATCGAGGTCGAAGGGACGGCTGGCCAGCGTGCAGTCGTCGCGGCGGTGGGAGAGGAGAGCATCGCCACGGGCCACCAGCGCCATCGGATGGAGCCGACATCCACTGCCGCCGGCGAGCATGACGTCGGCCCAGCCGCGGCGGATGACGCTTGCCGCCTCGCCGATCGCCAACAACCCGGAAACGTCCCCGAGGACGATCGTGTTGTTTGGGCCACGGGCATCGTGGGCGATGGCGATGTGCGACGCGGTCATGTTGGGGAGATGCTTGAGGAGCCAGAGTGGATGGAGATCCTCATGGATCGCCTCCGACCAGACGGAGAAATCGAACGCTCCCCCCGCGAGCGCCCGCCGGTAGGTCCGTTCCATCTCTTCGAGATCGGCGTAGATCATGTCGCCCCCGACGACGACGCCGAACCGCTCCGCCTCGAGCACCCCGGGCGCGAGCCCCGCGTCGGCCATCGCCAGATCGGCGGCGGCGAATCCGAACTGGATCTCGCGGCTCATCACCTTGAGGCTCTTCCGCGGCCTCACCCAGAGCTTCGGGTCGAAGTCGGCGATCTCGCCGCCGAACGGCACGCTGAGGCTGCTCGCGTCGAATTGAGTGATCGGCCGGATCCCCGACCGGCCGGCGAGCAGGGAGGCCCAGAAGGCGTCGCCGCCGATGCCGATCGGACTGACCACGCCCACCCCGGTGACGACGACCTCGCGATGGCTGCTCATGATCGAAACCTAAACCAATCGTGCGTGGCTCGGAAGTGGGACGACCTTGGCCCAGTCTTCCCGGTGGATGAGGGATCGCTTTTTTCTACGGTAAACGAAGGGATCATGGCTGCCGCGGGTGGGCCGCCCGCCAGTCGGAGGGCTCTTCGGGATGGCTGTCGGCCCATAGCCCGCGCCGCTCGCGGCGGGCGGCCGACTCGGCATCGACAAGGTCGGGATTGGGAGCAATCCGGCCGAACACCCAGGCGTGGCCCTCCGCCACCATCTCGCGATTGATGTCCCGATCGTCGATCCAGAGCGTCCCGAGGAGACGGCCGTGCTGGTCGTAGCCTCTCGAAACGACAGCCACGCGGCGGCCAGCCACTTTGCGCGAGAGCGCATCGGACGACTCCCTCCCCCACGCTTGGGTTGCCTCCGGGGCATCGATGCCGAGGAGACGAATCTTGTGCGTCCCTCCCTCGGTGTCGTGGCAGGTAACCGTGTCGCCATCGTGCACCGTGCGCACCGTCCAGGTGGGGCGGCCGGCGGCGTCGGGCATCCGGCAACGCTCGACGGCGGCCGTCCCGATCGCGGCGAGGGCCATGGCCGCAAACCACCACGGCCGCCACCGCGACGGGAAGCCCCGGCGGCGATCGGGGCGCCGCATCGGGCGGGCTCCTGATCGGGGCGGGGAAGGAGTCCGTGTCACGCCAGCCAGTCCTCGATGACTCGGCCGTGGATGTCGGTGAGGCGGAAGTCGCGGCCGCTGTGGCGGAAGGTGAGCCGCGTGTGATCGAGCCCGAGGCAATGGAGGATCGTGGCCTGGAGATCGTGGACATGGACAGGCTTGTCGACCGCCTTGAAGCCGAGCTCGTCGGTGGCGCCGTAGGCCGTTCCCCCCTTCACGCCTCCGCCGGCCATCCACACGCTGAAGCCGTGGTGGTTGTGATCGCGGCCGGAGATCTCCTTGATGTCGGTGCCCGGTTGGGGCAGCTCCACGGTCGGGGTCCTTCCAAACTCACCTCCCCAGAGAACGAGCGTGCTCTCGAGGAGCCCCAAGGCCACGAGGTCGTCGAGGAGCGCGCCGATCGCCTGATCGCATTCCTTCGCCAACCGAGCGTGGTTCCTGCCGATCGCGTCGTGGCTGTCCCACGGCTGCCCCTCGCCGTGCCACACCTGCACGTAGCGCACGCCGCGCTCGACGAGCCGCCGGGCGATGAGCATCTGCCGCCCCTGCGTATCGTCCCCGTAGCGGTCGCGGACATGCTGCGGCTCGCGGGTGACGTCGAAGGCCTCCCCAGCCTCCGCCTGCATCCGCCAGGCCAGCTCCATCGAGGCCAATCTCGATTCGAGTTGCGGGTCGTGGGCGCGGGCGGCGAGGTGCTTGCGGTCGAGCGCCGTCGTCAGATCGAACTGCCGGCGCTGGGCATCGCGGTCGAGAAACGGGTGGCGGACGTTCTCGACGAGCTCCTCCACCTTCCGCTTGGCGGTATCGACGTAGGTCCCTTGATAAGCGCCCGGGAGGAAGGCGTTGCGCCAGTTCTCTGTGCCTTTGATCGGATAGCCACCCGGGCACATCGCCACGAAGCCGGGGAGATTCTGGTTTTCCGTTCCCAGGCCGTAGGTCACCCACGCCCCGGCGGCGGGGCGGACAAGCCGGCTATCTCCGCAATTCATGAGCATCAGCGACGGCTCATGGTTGGGGACGTCGGCGTGCATCGAGCGGACGACGAGGAGCCTGTCGGCATGACGGGCCACCGACGGGAACAGGTCGCTGATCTCGAGTCCACTCTCTCCATGGCGACGGAATGCGAACGGTGAGGGGAGGGCGGCACCGGTACGTCGCTCGGTGGGAAGGGTACCTGGGACTTCCTGCCCGGCGTACTTCTCGAGCGCGATCTTGCGATCGAAGGTGTCGAGATGGCTCGGACCGCCGTTGGCGAACAGATGGATCACGGCCCTGGCCCGCGCGGGGAAATGCGGAGGGCGGGGGGCGAGCGAGCGGTGGATCGGCTCCGGTGGCGATGCCGGTGGGCCGCTCGCGTTGGCGGCGGCAGCCTCCGTCTCGAGGAGGCTCGCGGCCCCGAGCCAGCCGAGGCCCAGCCCGGTACGAAGCAGGGCGTCGCGCCTGGTGAACGCCTCGGAATGGGGGGCCTGAGTGGACATCGTGATGCCGGAGAGGGAAGGGGCCGTGACAGGCGTCAGTCGGTGAATTGAAACTCGGCCGAGGCGAGCACCGCTTGGGCGAGCTGTTCCCAGGGGCCGAAGTCGGGAGTCGCGGTTCCGGCGATGGCGAGGAATCCCTTCGCGGCCGCGAGTTCGTCGGCATCGGGGGATCGGGAGAGGCAGGCCCGCCACAACCGCTCGATCCGCCCGTCATCTGCGCTCCCCGCTTCACGGAGCGACCGCGCGGCGACCTGGCGGGCGGCATCGACGACCAGCGGTGCGTTGAGGGCGGCGAGCGACTGCTGGGGGACGCTCGTCCGGCTCCGCTCGTGGGTCGCGGCATCGGGGTTGGCGACGTCGAAAATCCGCAGGATGCCCGGCACGTCCTGGCGGTCGAGCCGCGTGTAGAGGGTGCGGCGATGCATGGCGTCCTGGGCCAGCGGGTTCACGCCGCGGCCGCCACGCTGGTGGGTATCGAGAACCCCTGCCGCCGACATCAAGCCGTCGCGCCATGCCTCCCAGTCAAGACGGCGCCGGTTGGCATGGGCGAGGAGCCGGTTGTCGGGATCAACGGCCTCCTGATCGGCGGCCGCGACGGCCGACCGTCGCCACGTGCGGCTGGTGACGATCTCGCGGTGGAGCCAGCGGAGGCTCCACTTGCCCTCATCGACGAACCGCCGCGCCAGGTCGTCGAGGAGCTCCGGATGGCTCGGCGGCTCCCCGCGCAACCCCAGGTCACCGACGGGATCGACGATCCCGCGGCCGAAGTGGTGCGCCCAGACCCAGTTGACGATCATTCGGGCGGTGAGTGGATTGTTCGGATCGACGATCCCGCGGGCGAGGTCGAGGCGGCCGCTCGAGGTCCGTGAGGCGGGGGCACCGCCGATGAGCTTGGGGAGGCGTCGTTCGACGAGCTCTCCGGGGCGGCCGGGATTGCCGCGGATGAGGACATGGCTGTCGGAGAGTGGCTCCCGGTCGATCATCACCATCGCCTGCGGCGGCCCCCCCGGCGACTCGGCCTCGTGCCTGGTGATCTCCATCTTTCGGCGGCGGTGTTCGTTCCCCTCCTCGATCGAGGCCAGTTGCATCGCCTCGCCGGGCAGCACGACAAGCGGAGTGCCTTCGGCGCCGAGCGCGGCGCGGAGGAGGACAAGCTCCGCCGGATCATCCGCGTTGGCAACCGGGCCGCCGGCCCACTCCGGGGCCACCCGGGCGAAGAGACGGCCGTAGGCCTCGGCCACGCCGCGGAGCGTCGTCGGGGAGGGGGAGCGGAGTTCGGCAACAACCAACGGATTGACGACCTCCGGATCGGGCCGATCCCCCCAACCGACGAGCAGTGCCGCGACGGCAGGGCCGATCTCCTCGTCGCTCTTCCCCTTGAGCTGCACCCAAGGCCCGAAGACGGGGTCGGTCGGTGCGGCGCTTGCGATCCTGTTCGAGACGCGGTCGAGGAGCCCCTGGAGGATGTCGTAGTCGTCGGCGAGGCGCGGGGGACGGTTGTCGGCCTTGCGCGGCGTGGGGCGGGCGGTCTCGACGAGATAGTCGGCGGCGTGAGCCACCGCGGCGGTCGTTCCCCGACGGCGGACGGCCTCCTCGTGGGTCGGTACGGCAGCCTTGAGCTCCGCGAGCTTCGCGTTGAAGGCATCGGCCTCCGGGCCGGGGGGCGCCGTTCCGATGACCGGCAGCTCGGCCGGGATCTGGCTCGACGCGAAGATCCCGTAGAGCCCGTAGTAGTCGGCCGCGCTGACCGGCTCGTACTTGTGGTCGTGGCAGCGGCCGCAGGCCACCGTCAGGCCGAGGAGCCCGCGGGTGACCAGATCGATGCGGTCGTCGATGATGTCGTGGGGATTGCCGAGGAACGTGCGGCCGACGGTGAGAAAGCCGAGCGCGGCAAGATCGGCCTTCGGGGCCGGCAGCTCGAGAGCATCGGCGGCGAGCTGGAGCGTCACGAACCGGTCGTAGGGCATGTCGGACGCGAGGGCCCCGACGACCCAGTCGCGGTAGGTCCAGGCGAAGGGATAGCGGGGATCCTGGTTGCCGAAGGCATAGCCCATCGTGTCGGCGTAACGGGCCAGATCGAGCCAGTGACGCGCCCAGTGCTCGGCATGCTCAGGGGCCGCCAGCAATTCCTCGACGAGGGCCCGCCACGCCTCCTCGGAAGGGTTCGCGGCGAAGGCATCGACCCGGTCGGCCGGCGGTGGAAGGCCGGTGAGATCGAACCAGAGCCGGCGGACGAGGGCCCGGGGATCGGCCTGTGGCGCGGGCTCGAGGCCCGCAGCGACGATCTTCGCGGTCACGAAGCGGTCGAGGAGCCCGCCCCACTCGAGGCTCTTGGCGGGATCGAGCCCGGCGGGAGGTTCGGGGGCGGGGTGACGGGTGAACGGCTGGAAGGCCCAATGTCGCTCGCGCGCCCAGGCGAGCCGCGCTTCCATGTCGGCCGGGATCGCGTCTTGACCAGCGGCAGGGCCGTCGGTGCCCGGCCCGCTCCAGGGAGCGCCAGCCGCGATCCAGGCTTCGAGGATCGCCACCTCCTCGGCCGGGAGCGGTTCGTCGGGGGGCATCGCCGGTTCGAGCTCGCGGCGGACCACCTTCAAGACCTTGCTCGCGGTCGGGTCGCCGGGGGTGAGGATCGTTCCCGAGTCGCCCCCCTTGAGCACCGCCGGGAGGTTGTCGAGCCGCAGTCCCCCTTCGGCCACCTTATCGCCATGACAGCCCTGGCATCGGGCGACCAGGAGCGGCCGCACCTTCTCCTCGAACAGCTTTTCCTGTTCGGGCGAGATCGCCGCCGCCGGTTGCGCCCCGGCGAGAAGCACGGTCGGGAGAGCGATCAGCAGCCCCGCCAACGGGAATACCGCCGGCCAGGGGTGAGGGGCACGGCGGATGGTGAGACTGATGTGGCGCATGGTGAGGGGCGGGGACGGCGAGGCCGGTCCGCGTCCCTCAATTCTAGGCCACCATCGGGAGACTTCGACATCCGGTTTGCCGCTTGCTGCGGAAGTGGTGAGCTGCCAACGGCTTAAGCGCTAGTTCGCTGGGCTTTCAGCGGATGCTGGCGACGGTCACTCCCAGATGGCCGACATTCGTGCCCGCCCAGTTTTTCAAGTGCGGCAGACGGAGTTCGTCGAGGAGGGCTCGCTCCTCGGGCGTCGGGGCGGGGAGCAGTTTCAAGAGTAATTCCGCCATCGCCACTTCGCTTCCCCGCAGCGCCCCATCCTCCGCCTTGAGGGCGATTCCCAGGCCGGCGGCGGGGATTGCGGCGCACAGCACCCCCTCCGCCCCCGACTTGAGAAACACCCGCGGGCCGCAGGTCGCCGCCACTCGCGAGTCAAATCGCCCCGGGCCGGCGAGGAGCAGAGGATGGTCGGCCACCGCCCGGCGGAGCCGCTCGAACGCTGCTTGCCTGTCGGCGGAGAGGCTCCGGCCGGTGCCGATCCGGGCGAATCCCGTCGCCAGGCTCGCCAGAGGGATCTTGTAGGTCGGGATCGAGCAGCCGTCGGTGGCGCGGTTGGCCGCCGAAAGGGGAACGCCGCACACCTCGGCGAGCGTTGCCGTGATGCGCTTCTGCACCGGATGATCGGGGGCGACGTAGCCGGCTGGATCGAGCCCGAGGTGGCGGGCCACGGCGAGGAAGCCGGCATGCTTGCCGGAGCAGTTGTTGTGGAGTTGGCAGGGCTCGTCACCCAAGCGCGCCAAGGCGCGGGCGCTTGCCTCCTCGAGGGGCCAGTGGGCCCCGCACTCGAGGCTGCCCGGTTCGAACCCCGCCTTGTCGAGCATGCTCCGGGCCGTCTCCACATGGAGCGGCGTGCCGGCGTGCGAGCTGCACGCAAGGGCGAGCTCGGCCGGCGTGAAGCCGAACCGATCCGCCGCGCCGCTCTCCAGAAGCGCGAGCGCCTGGATCGATTTCACCGCCGAGCGCGGGAAAGTCTGCCGCTGCGGATCGCCGTGCGAGGCGACGAGGCTGCCGTCGTCGCGGGCGATCACGGCATGAATGGCGTGGGTCGATTCGGTCTCCTTGCCGCGGACCACGCCCACGACCAGGGGAGGTCGTTCCTGGATCGAGGCGGCGGCGATGGAATGGTGGGGCATGGGAAGACACACGACAGGGACTCGACCAAGCGAAAGGGCCCCCGAACTGCGGCGGCACGCGTTGGGGGGAGGGACAAAGGAGCATAGAATGCAGTTCGGTCTTTCAGGTACATCCAAACCGGCGGGGGCAGGATGGCGGTTCTTCGGCCAGACATCACGAGGCGGCTCCTCTCCCGGCGGGAACTGATCCGCGTCGGGGGCCTGGGGGCACTCGGCCTCGGGTTGCCGGCCCTCCGTGCCGGTCGGGCCGCCACGCTCGCCGGACGCCCGCGGGCCAACTCGTGCCTGATCATCTTCCTCTCCGGCGGGCCGCCGCAGCACGAGACGTTCGACCCCAAGCCGGCGGCGCCGATCGAGATCCGCGGGCCGTTCCTCCCGATCGCGACGAGCGTCCCGGGCCTCCAGTTCAGCGAGCTGCTCCCGCTTTCAGCCGCCCGCGCCCATCAGATGTGCGTCATCCGCTCGATGACGACCGGCATTCATTCCCACTCCACGAGCGGCGCCTTCATGCTCACCGGCCACGAGCCGACGAGCGTGGCCGAGAGCGTGCCCCCCAGCGCCCAGGATTGGCCGAGCCTCGCCGGCGCCGTCGGCGCGCTCCGCGCGGCCGAACGTTCGCCGCTCGATGCGGTCATCCTCCCCGAGCCGATCTTCAACAATCCGGCGATCCCCTGGCCGGGGCAGAACGGTGGCTTCATGGGGGCGGCGTGGCATCCGCACATCCTCCGCTGTGATCCGTCGCAGGAGCGGATCGAGATCGAGGGGCTGACGGCCGCGGCCGGGGTGACGGAGCTGCGCCTCGATGACCGCCACGCGCTCCTCGGCCAAGTCGATCGGATGCTCCACCGTGGCCTCCGCAGCCCGGCGATCGCGGAGATGAACCGCTTCCAGCAGGAGGCCTTCGACCTCCTCCATGCCGGCGCCACCCGCGAGGCCCTCGAGATCGAGCGCGAGCCGGCGGCTTCGCGCGATCGCTACGGCCGAGGAAAGTTTGGCCAGAGCGTGCTTCTCGGACGACGGCTGATCGAGGCCGGGGTGAGGCTCGTCCAGGTCAACTGGCCGCGCGAGCCAGGGGACACGGCCGCCGGAAATCCGCTCTGGGACACCCATCAGGACAACGCCGGCCGGCTCAAGAACGTCCTCTGCCCGCAGTTCGACACCGCCTACAGCGCGCTCCTCGACGATCTCGAGGCCCGTGGCCTCCTCGACGAGACGCTCGTCGTCGTGATGGGGGAGTTCGGTCGCACGCCGACGATCAATCCCGCCGGTGGCCGCGATCATTGGGGAAGCGTCTTCTCGGTGGCGCTCGCCGGCGCCGGCGTGCCGGGCGGTGGGGTGATCGGCGCCAGTGACGAACGCGGTGGGGTGCCGACCGAACGCCCCGTCCGCCCCCCCGATCTCGCCGCCACGATCTTCCAACTCCTCGGCATCTCCCCCGATCACGAGTTTCGCGATCCCTTCGATCGCCCGCTGCAAGTCGTCTCCGGGGGGCAGGCGCTCCGGGAGATCGTCGGCGCATGACGGATCGGAGCACCGGCCGCGGAGGGATCCTCGACTCCGCGGCGGCCCGCGCGACTGGGCTTGTGGTCCTCGTGCTCGTCGCCTACCTGCCCGCGTTCGGCGGAGGGTGGCTCTGGGATGACGACATCCTCATCACCGCCAATCCGCTCGTTACCGAGGCGAGGGGATTGTGGGGGATCTGGTTCAACAACACCTCCCCCGATTATTTCCCCGTCACGCTCACGAGCTGTTGGATCGAGTACCGGCTGTGGGCCGACTGGGCCCCGGGCTACCACGCCGTGAACATCGCCTGGCACGCCGCCAACACGGTGCTCGTGTGGCGGATCCTCGTCCGCCTCGGGGTACCCGGGGCGTGGCTGGCGGCGGCAGCCTGGGGGGTTCATCCGGTGACGGTGACATCGGTGGCGTGGGTGGCGGAGCGGAAGAACACGCTGTCGATGTTCTTCGGGTGCCTGTCGGTGCTCGGGTGGATGTCGTACGAAGACCGTGGCGAACGGCGCCTTTACGGCTGGTCGCTGTTGTCGTTCGTCGTGGCACTCCTGGCGAAGACGTCGCTGGTGACGCTGCCGCTGATCCTGCCGGTGCTGTCGTGGTGGCGGCGGGGCCGGGTGACGCGTGTCGATCTCCTTCGCAGCATCCCCTTCCTCCTGGCGTCGTTCGTCCTCGGACTGGTCACCCTCTGGTATCAGATGGGCCATGGCAGTGGGCCGTCGGTCGGGCCGCTCGCCGCGATCCTCGGCTCGCTCCCGCGAGGAGGTGTGCTCGCCGGCCGGGCGGTGGGCTTCTATCTCTGGAAGGATTTCTGGCCGACGAAGCTCGCGATGGTGTACGGCGTGTGGCCACTCGAGACATCGCGTCCTGCCGCCTATCTGCCCACGCTCGTCGTCGCCGCCATGATCGCGGGGCTGTGGTGGTGCCGCGAGAAGCCGTGGGCACGGGCCGGGCTGTTCGCCGCGACGGTGTTTCTCCTGGCGCTCCTGCCGATCCTCGGCTTCCTCCCTGCCACGTTCATGAAGTCGCACGGCTCCGTGGCAGACCACTGGCAGTATGTGGCCCTCGTGGCGCCGGTGGCGTTCCTCGTGGCCGCTGCCGTGAAGGAAGGCGATCGCTGGTTGCCGGCGGGAGCAGGGCGCCTCGTCGTGGCGGCGGTCGTGGCGCTGCTCGGCGCTCTCACCTTCCGCCATGCGGCTATCCACCGCACCTCGAAGGCCTTGTGGACGCAGAATCTCGCCGTCGCCGAGGTCTGGGACGCGCACGTCGGATTGGGCCGGGCCTTGGCCGACGAGGGGAATCCGACTGCGGCGATCGTGGAGGCGAAGCGGGCGCTCGAGCTCTATCCCGCCGCCACCCCGGCGTGGATCGATCTTGGAGTGATCTACGCCGGTGAGAAACGCTACGACGAGGCGATTGCGGCCTACCAGGTTGCCATCGACCAGGGCGGGGGGGATGACCTGTTCCAGGCCGCCGGGCTGGCCGCGGCGCTCGGGGGCGACCTCGGGCGAGCGGAGGCGTTCTTTTCCCAGGGGGCGGCCAAACGCCCCGGCGATGGGAAGATCCGTGGCGACTGGGCGATGGCGCTCGAGCAACTCGGCAGATATCAGGAAGCCGTGGCGCGCTACCGCGAGGCGCTCTCGATCGACGGCAACGATTCGGTGGCCCTCAATGCCCTCGCCTTCCTCCTCGCGAGCCGGCCGGACGTGGTCGACGACCCGGAAGCCGCTGCGGCGGAGGCCCTGAGGCTGGCGCGGCGGGCGTGCCTGCTGACCGGCGAGGCGGACGCCTCCGTGCTCGACACCCTCGCCACGGCGCTGGCCGCCGGCGGCGACTACGCTGCGGCCACCGAGGCGGCCGACCGGGCCCTGGCCCTGGCGAAGGAGCAGGGAGACGCGTCGCTCGTTGGCGACATTGGCGCTCGGCGGGCTCTGTTCGAAGCCGGACGTCCGTTCGTGGGCCCGTGACCCGACCGCGGTCGGCGCCGGAAGGAGAAGGCGGAGGGCGTAGACTGTCCGCCCGAGCGAACCCGCGAGACCGACGAGGCCGAGATGGCGATCGCCATGGCAGATCCCCCGACCCCCAATCGCCCGTCCGACGACAGGCTCCGTGCCGCTGCGCTCGTGATCCTCGTCGTCCTCGCCTATCTCCCCGGCTTCAGCGGCGGCTGGTTGTGGGATGACAACCAACTCGTCACCGAGAATCCCCTCGTCACCGAGGCGCCGAACCTGTGGCGGATCTGGTTCGACAACCGCTCGAACGATTATTTCCCCGTCACTCTGACGAGCTTCTGGCTGGAATACCGGGCGTGGGCGGACTGGGCCCCCGGCTACCGGACGATCAACATCCTCCTCCATGCTGCCAACACGGTGCTCGTGTGGCGGATCCTCGCCCGGCTCGGCGTGCCGGCGGCGTGGCTGGCGGCGGCGGTGTGGGGAATCCATCCGGTCACGGTGGCGTCGGCGGCGTGGGTGGCGGAGCGGAAGAACACGCTCTCGATGTTCTTCGGATGCCTGTCGGTGCTCGGCTGGCTGTCGTACGAAGACCGTGGAGAACGGCGCTTCTACGGCTGGTCGCTCGTGGCGTTCGTGGTGGCGCTGTTGGCGAAGACGTCGCTGGTAACGCTGCCGCTGATCCTGCCGGTGCTGTCGTGGTGGCGACGGGGCCGGGTGACGCGCGTCGATCTCGTGCGCCCGATCCCCTTCCTCCTCGCGTCGTTCGTCCTCGGACTGCTCACCCTCTGGTACCAGATGACCCAAACCCGCAGCCCCGGTCCGGGGGCGGCGGCGGCCCTCATGGCCTCGTTGCCGCGGGGGGGCGTGCTCGCCGGTCGGGCGGTGGGGTTCTATCTCTGGAAAGACCTCTGGCCGACCGGGTTGACGATGGTCTACGGCTTGTGGCCCTTGGAGACGTCGCGTCCTCTCGCCTATCTCCCCACGCTTGGTGTCGTGGCCGTGGTGGCGGGGCTGTGGTGGTGCCGCGAGAAGCCGTGGGCGCGGGCCGGGCTGTTCGCAGCGACAGTGTTTCTCCTCGCGCTGTTGCCGATCCTCGGATTCCTGCCGGCGGCCTATCTCAAGGCGCACGCCTGCGTGGCCGACCACTGGCAGTACGTGGCGCTCGTGGCGCCGGTCGCCCTGGCCGTGGCAGCCGGTCATCGGCTGCTCGGCGGTCGGCCTGAGCGGCTTGTTGCTGCAGGGATCGTCCTCGCGATCCTCGGCGTCCTCACCTTCCGCCAGGCGGCGATCCACCGGACACCGAAGGGGATGTGGACGCACAACCTCGCCCTCGCCGACGTCTGGGAAGCCCATCTGGGGATGTCGCTCGTGCTCGCTCAGGAGGGGAAGAAGGGAGCGGCGATCGATGAGGCACGGCTTGCGGTCGCTGGCGCTCCTCAGGCGGTCATGACCAATACGAATCTCACGAACCTGCTGATGGAGGAGCATCGCTATCCAGAGGCGCTGCAGGCCTACCGGGCTGTCCTCGCCGTCGGTGGCAATTCCGATGTGAGGGTCTACCGGGGCGCGGGCCTGGCCTCGGCGCTGATGGGGGATCTGGCTGCCGCCGAGCGATATTTCGCTGCGGGGGCGGCGATCGCCCCGGACTCCTTCGAGATCCTCCTCGACTGGGGGCAGGCGCTCGATGAACTCCGGCGGCCGCGCGACGCGGCGGCCCGGTACCGGGAGGCGCTCTCACTCCAGGAAGATCACCCCGAGGCGCTCAACGCCCTGGCGTATCTCCTCGCCTGCCATCCCGGGCATACCGGCTCCGGCGATGCCGCGGCCGATGCGGCCGAGGCGGTCGACCTCGCACGCCGGGCCTCCAAGGTGGCCGATGACGAGGATCCGTCGTTCCTCGACACGCTGGCGACGGCGTTGGCAGCCAAAGGGGACTATCCGGCGGCCGTCGAGGTGGCCGACCGAGCCTTGGCGCTGGCGGAGGAGGGGGGGGACGCGGCGCTGGCGGACGAACTCCGCGGCCATCGCGAACTGTTCCGATCGGGGCGGCCGTTTCTACCCGAGTGAACGGCCGCGGCAGGATCAGCCGGTGCCTGCCTCGGCGAAGACGATCTCGACGCCGACGACCCCTGCGCAGGCCTGGAGCGACCGGACGAGCGCATGGCCATCGCCATCGGGCTTGATCCGTCCGGAGTAGACGAGCTCGACGAGCGTTCCTTTCTTCACCGTCTCGATCCGCCGCGGTTGGGGGCGGTCGAGGTGGGTGGCAAGCGCCTGCTCGATCGGCCCGGTGGGGGAGTCCGGCGCCGTCCGCAGGGCCACCCGACAAGCCGGTGCCGACGCCATCGGCCCGCTCTGCGATTCCTTCGCGAAGGCCCAGGCGATGACGGCCGCGATCGGCAGTCCGATCAGCGGCACGAGGATGAATCCGGCGCCCACGGCGAGACCGACGGCCACGGCGAGGATCACGAAGGCCGTGTCGCGGGGGTCTTCGACGACGCTCCGGAAGCGGACGATCGCCAGCGCCCCGACGAGGCTGAAGGCCCGGGCGGTGCTGTCGCCGATCGCCAGGGTGATCATGGCAATCACCACCGCCAGGAGGAGGAGCGTCTGCGAGAGGTCGGTGGCTTGGGCGGCATGGCGACGCCTCGTCGTCGAATAGATCAGCGACACGAGACTGCCGAGGACGAGCGCGGCGAGGAGGCGTGTGACGATGCTCACCCAGCTGAGCTCCGCGTCACTCGGGAAGGCATCGGTGAACCAAGATGGCATCGTGGGGCCCTGCAGAGGCATCGGGGATCGGGGGAGGTCAGCGGGCGGAGACGGGGTCATCGCCGCGGAGGAGAAACGCCCTGCGGCGCTCGATGAAATCTCTCAGACTCACGGGCCGGTCTCCTTCACCCGCGGTGGGCGTCGACGAGGTCGCGGCCTCGAACGCCTCGGTCGAAGCGAGCTTGCGGGTGTCGTTGCGAACGGCGTCGAGGATCAGCGCCCGGCACTGCTCGATCACCGGGCCGATCGATTCCCAGGCGAGCTGATCGCGGGCGATGGTGCGGACATGCTCGAGGTATTGGTCGCGGAGTCGCGGGACACCGAGCAGTCCACTGCGGAGCGGCTTGCCGCC
Source organism: Planctomycetaceae bacterium (assembly GCA_947453375.1). Taxonomy (GTDB): domain Bacteria; phylum Planctomycetota; class Planctomycetia; order Pirellulales; family UBA1268; genus QWOP01. The sequence goes on along the minus strand of CANGGT010000041.1, from coordinate 1,246 downwards.
GTCGTCGAGCGCGACGAGGGGGTCGAGATCGGGGCCGCCATGCCCCGGGCCACCGCGTCCTCCGCCGGGGCCGCCGGGGGGGCCTCCGCCCGGCGGACCGCCGGCGATGAAGCACTCGTTCATGTCATGGGGGATGACATGGAAGACCCCGCCGGCGTCTTCAAAGAGGGTGTAGTCGCTCGCCCGTGTCCAGTAGCCGTCGCTGTTGACCAGGGCGTTGTCGATCGCCAGGAACCACAGCGCTTCGTCGACGTCGAGGACCGGCCGAACCTTCTCCTCGAGCTTTCCCAGCGGCGTCTCCTCGAAGATCCGGCACAGCGCGATGAGATCCCGCCAGGCGTCGTCGTTCTCCTTCGTTTTCAGTTCGAAGATGCCGCGATACGGCTCCGTGTCCGCGCCGAAGTACTCGAGCCCCCCGCGCCCGCCGGGCCGTCCCTTCACCTTCCAGCGGTTCCCCTTCGCGCTGCCGTAGTTCTCGTCGAGGAAGTCCTTGTTGGCCTGCTGGACATTGACATACACCCCCCAGCATTCGCCGTTGATGACGACGCGGACGAAGTTCGCCTTCGGGGTGGGGAGATGGGGACGAGCGATGTGGGCATAGAGCACGCTGCTCATCATGCTCGGGTCACCGTTGGCGTTGAGGAGGTTGAGCGTGCGGTAGCCGTGGAGCCTGGCCCCCTCGTCGCCGTGGTCGATCGAGAGGTTGAGCGACCGCTTGTGTCCTTCCCCGACCATGAAGTACGAGGAGGCGCCGCGGAAGTGGACGCCGACGCCCTCGATCGTGCGGCCATCGACGGAGAGCTTCGCTGGCACGTCGACGTCGGTGGGACGGAAGTCGGCGAGCTCCTGTTCCCAGTCGTCGCTGTCGAACTCGAGAAACAGCGTTCGCAGCACGGAGAGGTCGTAGAGATCGGCGTCGGGGTGGGCCGGCACGTCGGCCGGGGTCATCCGTGGGCCCGGCGCTGCCGGAGGCCGTCCGCCACCGAAGCCTGTCGGTCCACGCCCCGGTCCGCCGGGGCCCCCCGGTGGGCCCCCCGGTCCGCGCCCCCGGGGCGGTCGTTCTTCCCGGGCCGCTTCCCGCGCCAGGGCACGCTCCTGCCGATCGAGCCGGCCGTCGCCGTCGGCATCGAAGCGGTTGATGAGTTCCAACTCCGGGCCTCCCATCGGCCCGCCGGGGAAGCCGCCCGGTCCGCCTGGCGGTCCTCCGGGGGGCTGGGCGGTCACCGAGGGAGAGGCCGACAAGAGG
>CANGGT010000040.1 GCA_947453375.1 Planctomycetaceae bacterium | reverse complement strand
GCGATCGGCCGAAGGGGCTGGCGGAGGTCAACGGCCGCCCGTTCCTCGCCTTCCTCCTCGATCAACTCCGCGATGCCGGCGCCGTCAGGGTCGTCTTCAGCACCGGCTTTCTCGCGCCGCAGATCGAGGAGGCCTTCGGTGACGAGTTCCATGGGATGCGGATCGGCTATTCCCACGAGACGACACCGCTCGGCACCGGCGGCGGGCTGCGGCTGGCCGCCGACACCGTGGCCTCTCCAACCCTCCTCGTCCTCAACGGCGATTCGTACTGCGAGGTCGACCTGACAGCCTTCCTCACCGACGCCCTCCGTGGCCGTTCCCCGGCCATCGTGCTCTCGAGGCAGGCCGACACGTCGCGGTTCGGGAGGGTCGAGCACGGCCCCGACGGCCGGATCGGCTCCTTCCGGGAGAAGGGGGAATCGCCCGGGGCGGGATGGATCAATGCCGGGATCTACGCGCTCCCGCGCGAGCTTGTCATGGCGATCCCGGCGGGGCGGCCGGTGTCGCTCGAGCGGGAAGTTTTCCCCGTCTGGATCGGGCAGGGCTTGCGAGCCTTTCCCTCGGAGGGGAGGTTTCTCGACATCGGGACGCCGGAGTCGTACCGCGATGCAGGCGTTTTTTTCCGGACCATCCCTCCGCCCCCCCCGGCCTGAGCACACCGCCACGAAACCATGGACACAAGCTCACGCGTCTTCGTCGCCGGTGGCGACACGCTCATCGGCAGGGCGGTGGTGGCGGCACTGGCAAGACACGGCCACGCCGCGGTGCTCGCGCCTGGCGAAGAGGAATGCGCCCTCACCGACGCCGCCGCGGTCGGCCGATTCTTCACCAGTCATGAGCCCGAGTACGTCATCATCGCCGCAGGCAAGTCGGGGGGCATCGAGGCGAACCGGCGCCAGCCGGCCGATCTCATGCTCGACAATCTCCTCACCGCCAGCCATCTCTGCGCTGCTGCCGCACGACACGGAGTGCGGAAGCTGCTCTATCTGGCAAGTTCCTGCTGCTACCCCAAGGAGTGCCCGCAGCCGATGCGGGTGGCCGATCTCGGCACCGGGCCACTCGAACCGACGAGCGAGGCCTACGCGACGGCGAAGCTCGCCGGAATGCAACTCTGCCGAGCGCTGCGGCGGCAGCACGGCGCCCCGTTCATCGTCGGCATCCCGGCCGACGTCTTCGGCCCCTACTCGAAATTCGACGGTACGAACTCCCACGTCATCCCCTCGCTGATCCAGCGGATGCACGCCGCGAAGGTGGCCGGCGACCGGGGCATCGAGCTGTGGGGAACCGGCACGCCAAGACGGGAGTTCCTCTTCGCCGACGATCTAGCCGAAGCCTGCCTCGTGGCCATGGCCCGTTACGACGCCGAAGAGCCGATCAATCTCGGCGGCGGCACGGAATTGACCATTCGGGAGGCCGCCACTGCCATCGCCGAAGTCGTGGGGTACGATGGGGAACTCCGCTTCGACACCTCGCGGCCGGACGGCACCCCCCGAAAGCTCCTCGAATCCTCGGTGTTGGCCGGCTTGGGATGGAAGGGGGCAACGACCTTCCGAGAGGCGTTGGCCATCACCTACCGGGCATTCCTGGAGCGGCTTCCCGGCTGACCTTCCGCCCCCGGTACGACGCACGATCACGATCTCCGCATGATCATCACCCGCACCCCCTTCCGGATCTCGTTCTTCGGCGGCGGGACCGACTACCCGGCTTGGTACCGCCAGCATGGCGGCGCGGTCCTTGCCACGACGATCAACAAATACTGCTACATCACCTGCCGGGGTCTGCCGCCGTTCTTCGAACACAGGCTGCGCGTCGTCTATTCGCGCAACGAGACCTGCAGCACGATCGACGAGATCAAGCATCCCGCCGCCAGGGAGGTGTTGCGATTCCTGCGGATCGACCGGGGCGTCGAGATCCACCACGACGGCGACCTCCCGGCCCGCAGCGGGATGGGGTCGAGCTCCGCCTTCACCGTCGGCCTCCTCATGGCCCTCCATGCCTTCGAGGGGCGGATGGTCGGCAGCGGTCAGCTCACCGACGAGAGCATCCACATCGAGCAGGACGTCCTCGGCGAGACGGTCGGATCGCAGGATCAGGTCTGTGCCGCCCACGGTGGCTTCAACCACATCCTCTTCTCGAGTTCCGGGGAGATCACCGTCCGGCCGATCATCGTTCCCCCGGCGCGACTCGAAGAGCTCTCGTCGTCGCTGATGCTCTTCTACACCGGGATCAAGCGGACCGCGGCCGACGTGGCGGAGAGCTACGTCCCGTCGCTCGACAGCCGCACGGCACAGCTCCAACGGATCCGCGGCATGGTCGACGAGGCGATCGACATCGTCTGTGGCTCGGTCTCCCTCGACCGGCTCGGCAACCTTCTCCACGAATCGTGGCTGACCAAGCGGTCGCTCAGCCACCTCGTCTCCAGCCGGCCGATCGACGGGATGTACGAGGCGGCCCGGAATGCCGGCGCGATCGGCGGCAAGATCACCGGGGCCGGCGGGGGCGGATTCATGCTCCTCTTTGTCCCCCCCGAACGCCAGAAGCAGGTGCGGGAGGCGCTTCACACGCTCCTCCATGTCCCGTTCGCGTTCGATGGCAGTGGCAGCCGCGTGATCTTCTACGATCCCGAGCCCGACTACTCCCAGGCCGATGCCGACAATCGGGGCCGCCTCCTCGCCGGATTCCGCGAGATGGAGGGGCTCGGCAAGCCGGCGCCGTTCGAGACCGAGGAAGACACCGAGGAACTCCCATGACTCCCCTCCGAGCCCCCCTGCCGGCGCTCTCGGCCCAGGATCTGATCGACTTCGAGGACGACATCGCCCGCGAGTTCAACGAGGCCCGGATCCGAGCCCCGGTGCATCTCTACAGCGGCAACGAAGAGCAGATCATCAGCATCTTCCGCGGCGTACAGCCCGAAGACTGGGTCCTCTGCTCGTGGCGGAGCCATTACCAGTGTCTCCTCAAGGGGGTGCCACAGGATCGTCTCAAGGCGGAGATCATGGCCGGCCGCTCGATCTCGCTCTGTTTCCCGGAATACCGCGTCCTCTCCTCTGCGATCGTCACCGGCGTGCTCCCGATCGCCGTGGGGATCGGCCTGGCGATCCGCCGGGCGGGGGGAAGCAACCGCGTCCACTGCTTCATGGGGGAGATGACGGCGGAGACCGGCTCGGCCCACGAATGCATGAAGTACTGCCGGCAATGGGATCTTCCGGTCCACTGGATCGTGGAGGACAACGCGAAGAGCGTCTGTACCGACACCCGCGAAACGTGGAACACGAAAACCCTCAGCCACGAGGGGGGCAACGACCCGAACGTGACGTACTACACCTACCAATCCAAATATCCGCACGCCGGGGCCGGCAAGAGGGTTCAATTCTGACATGGGCGCCTATTTCGACGAACTGAAACGGTCGATGAACATGCTCGCCCGGGACGAGCGGGTGCTGTTCCTCGGTCAGGCCGTGGCCCACCCGGGGACGGCGATGTCCAACACCCTCCTCGACGTGCCGAAACACCAGCTCCTCGAACTCCCGGTCAACGAGGATCTCCAGATGGGAATGACCAACGGCCTGGCGGTCGCCGGTCAGATTCCCGTCTCGATCTATCCGAGGTGGAATTTCCTCCTCCTCGCGATCAACCAAATCGTCAACCACCTCGACAAGTTCGCCGTGATGTCGGGCGGGGCCTATCAACCGAAGGTCATCATTCGCACAGGCATCGGCTCGGAACGTCCCCTCCATCCGCAACACCAGCACGTCGGCGACTACACCGAGGCGCTGCGGCTGATGTGCACCACGATCGAGGTGATCCGCCTCGACGAGCCGGAGCAGATCTTCCCCGCCTACGAGCGGGCGCTTCTGCGGGAGGACGGACGGAGCACGCTGCTGGTAGAGCATGGGGACTACTACAATGAAAAGTGACGCGACGCCCCCCTCGGTCGGCCCCTGGCCGCTGATGCGGAACAACATCTCCCGCGGCGATCTCGACGCCGTCATCCGGTTTCTGGAGCAGGACGACCCGATCCTCACGCAGTCGGCTCAGGTGGCGGCCTTCGAGCGTGAGTGGGCCGCGTGGCTCGGCGTCAAGCACTGCGTGTTCGTCAATTCAGGCTCGTCGGCCAACCTGATCACGATGGCGGCCCTGCGGGAGTCGGCCGGGGCGGGCGAGATCATCGTGCCGACGCTCACTTGGGTGTCGGACATCGCCTCGGTGCTGCAGTGCGGCTTCGAGCCGGTCTTCGTCGACATCGATCCGCAGACCCTCGGCATGGATCTCGAGCAGGTGATCGACAGCATCACGCCGAGGACGAAGGGGATCTTCCTCACCCACATCCTCGGCTACGACGCGCTCTCCGACGCCTTCCTTGCCGAGATCGGCCGCCGCGGCATCCCCCTCATCGAGGATGTCTGCGAGTCGCACGGGGCCACCCACGGCGGCCGCCGACTCGGCAGCTTCGGACTGATGTCGAATTTCTCCTTCTACTATGCCCATCACCTGAGCACGATCGAGGGGGGGATGGTCTGCACCGACGATGCCGACCTGTTCGAGATGCTGCGGATGTTCCGCTCGCACGGCATGGTGCGGGAGAGCACCTCGGCAGCGGTGAAGGACGCCTACCGGGAGCGGTACGCCGACCTCAACCCCGACTTCATCTTCGCCTTCCCGTCGTACAACGTCCGCAGCACCGAAATCAACGCCGTCATCGGCCGCCACCAGTTGCCGCGACTCGATGCCAACAATCAGATCCGTTCGCGGAATCTCGACATCTTCCTCGATGGCCTCGATTCCAATCGCTACCGCACCGATTTCCGCCGCGAGGGGAGCAGCAACTACGCCTTCACCCTCGTCCTCCGCGAGCCGGACGAGGCCCTGCGGGCGCGCGTCGAGACGACGCTGCGGGGGGAACGGATCGAGTTCCGCCGAGGTACTTCCGGCGGCGGCAACCAGCTGCGGCAGCCCTACCTCCGCAAGCTGTACGGCGACGCCTACGCCCGATTCCCGAAGATCGACCATGTCCATTTCTTCGGCTACTACATCGGCAACTACCCCGATCTCGAAGCGAGCCGTGTGCAGGGGCTCTGTGACCTGCTCAATCGGCTGTAGGCCGGCGCCCCGACCGCGACGTGCTTCCCGGAGTGAAGGATCGTGATGAACAGGCCGCTCGATGTCCTTTTCGTGACGGCGGACTCAGCGCTCGCCGCCTACCAGCAGCTGAGCCAGACGTTCTCGGCCATCGAGCCGCCGACCTGGGCGCTCCTTCTGGCCGAAAGCTGCCGATCGAAGGGATTCGGCGTCGGGATTCTCGATTGCAGCGCCGAGAGGCTCTCCCCAGAGCAGGCCGTCCGTCGCATCGAAGAGGCCGGGGCCCGGCTCGTCTGCTTCGTCGTTTACGGGCAGAACCCCAACTCCGGCACGACGAACATGGGAGGGGCGATCGATCTCGCTGCGGTGTTCAAACGCGGCACGCCCGCGGTCCCCACCTGCTTCGTCGGCTCGCACACCAGCGCCCTGCCGCTGGAGGTGCTCGCGAGCCCGGCGGTCGACTTCGTGCTGCTCAACGAAGGGGTCTATGCCCTCCACGGTCTTCTCGCCACCGACCTGCGCACGGGCCTGTCTTCCGTGCGTGGGATCGGCTTCAAGGAAGATGGCCGCCCTCGCCTCAATGCCCCCGAGAGGATCGTGCCGCAGGAGCTCATGGACCGGGATCTTCCCGGCTACGCCTGGGATCTCCTCCCCTTCCGCGAGAAGCCACTCGATCTCTACCGGGCCCATTTCTGGCACGCGAACTTCGATCACGGCCTGCGGACCCCGTTCGCCGCGATCTACACGTCGCTCGGCTGCCGGTTCAAGTGCGACTTCTGCATGATCAACATCGTCAACCGCACGAACAACGACGAGGGCATCTCCGCCGCCGCCTCGCCGATCATGCGGTTCTGGTCGCCTGAATTCATGCTCCGGCAGTTCGAGATTCTCGCCGGGATGGGAGTCTCCACCGTCCGGCTCTCCGACGAGATGTTCTTCCTCGACAAGCGGTTTTTCGAGCCGCTCCTCGAGGGGCTCGTCGAGCGTGATCTCGGATTCCGGATGTGGGCCTACTCGAGGATCGACACGGTTCGGCCGAAGTTCCTCGAGCTCTTCCGGAAGGCGGGCATCGACTGGCTGGCGCTCGGCGTCGAGGCGGCCAACCAGCAGATCCGCCGCGAGGTGTCGAAGGGGACGTTCGAAGAGGTCAACATCCGCGAGGTGGCGAAGTCGATCCGCGACGCCGACCTCAACGTGATCGCCAACTACATCTTCGGTTTCCCCGATGACACGCTCGATACGATGCAGCAGACGCTCGATCTGGCCCTCGAACTCAACACCGAGATGGCCAACATGTATCCCTGCCAGGCGCTCCCCGGCAGCCCGCTCCATGTCGAGGCGATGAAGGCCGGCTGGGCCCTGCCGACCGACTACGCCGGCTATGGGTTCCTGTCGTACGACAGCCAGCCATTGCCGACGAAGCATGTCTCCGCCGCCGAGGTCCTCCGCTTCCGCGACCGGGCCTGGCAGACCTATTTCACGACCCCCGACTACCTCGCGCTCGTCGAGCGGCGTTTCGGTGCCCAGCAGCGGCAAAACGTCGAGGAGATGGCCCGGATCCCCCTCAAGCGTCGGTTGCTCGGTGACTGATCCCCTCCCCGACGCGATGCCCCGTATGCGCAGCGAACGTGCTTCCCCCGCCACGGCCGCCCTCGGTCGCGTCGTCGTCGTTGGCGGCGGGCTCGTCGGCCTGGCCACCGCTTGGCGACTCCTCCAGTCGCGACGCTGCGACGAAGTGACACTCCTCGAGAAGGATGCCAAGGTCGCCTCTCAGCAGTCGACCCACAACAGTGGCGTCCTCCACAGCGGGCTCTACTACAAGCCGGGCTCCGAGAAGGCAGCTTTGAGCGTCCGCGGATTGCGGCAGATGGTCGAGTTCTGCCGGGAGCATGGCGTCCGCCATGAGATCTGCGGGAAGATCGTCGTCGCCACCGATCCGGCCGAGGTGAGCAGGCTCGACACGCTCTGGGAGCGGGGAATCCAAAACGGCCTGGCCGGCCTGCGCCGTCTCGACTCGCCGGAGGCGATCCGCGAACTCGAGCCGCATGCCGCGGGGATTGCCGCCATCCAGGTGCCGCAGGAGGGAATCGTCGACTACCGCGGGGTCGCCGATGCCCTCGAGCGCGAGATCGGCCGGCTCGGGGGGCGCGTCGTCGTCAACGCCCGGGTGACGCGGATGGAGCGGATCGGCGGCGCCTGGCGGGTGGCGAACACCGCCGGCGACGCGAGCGCCGACCTGGTGATCACGAGCGGCGGATTGCACGCCGACCGGATCGTCGGGCTTTCGGGGATGAAGCCTGCGGCGCGGATCGTCCCGTTCCGGGGCGAGTATGTCCGGCTCCGTCCGGCCGCCGAGCACCTCGTGCGGCACCTCATCTATCCTGTCCCTGACCCTCGCTTCCCGTTCCTCGGCGTCCACTTCACGCGGATGATCGATGGCGGGATCGAGGCCGGCCCGAATGCCGTGCTCGCCTTTGCCCGCGAGGGTTACTCGCCATTCTCGATCAACCCCCGCGACCTTGCCGAGTCGCTCACCTCGCCCGCCCTGTGGCGATTCGTGACGCGGCACGCTTCGATGTCGGCCTACGAGACCTACCGCTCGCTCTCCCGTGGCGAATTCTGCCGCTCCCTCCGCAAGCTCGTCCCTGCCGTGAATCCCGGCGACCTCGAGCCGGGGGGCGCCGGCGTACGGGCCCAGGCGATGTGGCCCGACGGGCGGCTCGTCGAGGACTTCCATTTCGTCCGTGGCGACGGGATCCTTCATGTCGTCAATGCCCCCTCTCCGGCGGCCACCGCGAGCCTCGCGATCGGCGAGCGGATCGTTTCCACGATCGACGACACCGCCCGCTGAACGGCACCCCCTCCCGCAGCCCCGCACATGATTCCGCACGACGTCATCACGAGCACCGCCAACCCCCGGCTCCGCGAAGCGGCCCGGCTCCGCGAGGCCCCGGCGCGGCGCGACAGCGGCCTGACGCTCGTCGACGGCGGCCGCGAGGTGCGGCGGGCGCTCGCCGCGGGCGTCCCGCTCGTGGAGCTCTTCGTTGACGAAGCGCGCCTCGCCCGCGCCGATTCGAGCGGCCATGATCCCGATGCCACCGGCCTGCCTTCGGGAGCCGATCTCGACCGTTGGCTCGCCGAGGTGGTTGCGGGGGGCACACGGATCACGCTCCTCTCCCGGCCGGCGTTCGAGAAGCTGGCCTTCGGCAGCCGCAACGAAGGCTGCGTTGGCGTCGTTCGCTTCCGTCCCGGCCCGCTCTCAGGCTGGGCCACGCTTGCCGACCGTCCGGTCCTGATCGTCGAGGGGGTCGAGAAGCCCGGGAATCTCGGCGCCATCCTTCGCACCGCCGATGCCGCCGGGCTCACCGGCGTGATCGCCTGCGACGCGCGGACCGATCCGGCCAATCCGGCAGTCATCCGGGCGAGCCTCGGTACGGTCTTCTCCGTCAAGCTCGCCAGCGCCCAAGTCGCGGAGACGATTCTCTGGTGTTCAAGCACGCGCCGCCGCGTGATCGCCGCCCGCCCGCAGGGATCGATCCCGTGGCACCGGGCCCGGCTCGCCGGCGCCACCGCGATCCTTCTTGGCAGTGAAGCCCACGGCATCTCCGCGGCTTGGCAGGAAGCGGCCGACGCCGGGCGGATCGCCCTCGAGTCGGTCCATCTGCCGATGCACGGCGCCGCCGACAGCCTCAACGTCTCGGCCACGGCCGCCGTCCTCGCCTACGAGAGCCTCCGTCAGGCTCAAGCTCATTGATCCCCGCTCCGTCCAACCCTCATCCCCACTCCCACCCACCGAGGTCCCCGTGAACGACGGCTCCCCAACCGGATCGAGCGAACTGTGTGACAGGCTTGCCGCCACGGCCAAGGCATGCGGTCTGGAGGGGATGTTCGCCGAGCTCACCGCGTCGCTTGCAGCCCGGCAGCGCTGGCATTCCCTCTTCGATGCTCGGCTCATGTCGGCACGGGCCGCTCTCGGCCTGCCGCTGGCCGGTGACTCGCGGACGATCCCCGCGGAGAAGCAGGCGGCGCTCGAGGCGAAGTCGCTCGAGGCCTGCCGCGAGGTGGGCTGGCCGCTCGTCGAGGAGGGGAAGGTGGCGGCCGGCTGGATGTATCTCCGCGCGGCGGTCGAGCCGGAGGAGATGGGAAGGCGGATGGCGGCGCTCGCCGATCAGCTCGAGCGCCCCGCAACGACAAGCGATGCCCCGACGGCCGACGACGACGAGCAGGGCGACGAGACGCTTCAGGAGATCATCCATGTAGCGCTCTGGGAGGGGGTCGATCCGGCCCTCGGCCTGAAGCTTCTTCTGGCCCGAAACGGCACCTGCAACACGATCACCGCCTACGAGCAGGCGGTGTCGCGGCTCCCGGCGGCGCGGCAGCGCCCCGCGGCCGACCTCCTCGTCGCTCATCTCCACCGCGAGGTGCTCGCCTCGCTCGTCCACGATCTCCACCGCCGCGGCATCCCCGTCGAGCCCGGCCCCGACGCTTCGCTCACGGGAGTTCTCGAGGCGGCCGGGGGACTGAAGGACGATCCGGCCGTCCATGTCGACGTCTCGCACCTCCAGTCGGTGCTGCGGATCGGTCGGGTCTGCATCGACCACGTCATGCTCCGCCGGGCGTGGGAACTCGCCTCGTACGCCTGCCGACTCCCGAAGGAGACGGTCTACGCGGGCGAGCCCCCGTTCGAAAACGTCGGCGAGGCCTCGAGGCTCTTCTACGGCGCGCAACTCGGGATTGAGGTCGAGGCGGCGATCGCCTTCTTCCGCAAGGCAGCGGTGATGGCGAAGGTGGAGCAGGCAGGGTCACTCCCCGGCGACGTCCTCGTCCTCCTCCTCTGGCGGCTCGCACGCCCCGCCGAGGCCCTCCACGCCGCGCTCGACCGGCCGCGCGACGATTCCGGCCCCAGCCTCCTCCAGGCCACCGGGATGCTCCCGTCGCTGGTGGAGATGGCGGCAGCGTCTGGCGATTGGGAACCGCTGCGAAAGGCCTGCAAGGAACACGGCGACGAGATCACGTTCGCCGCCACGCTCGCCGCGGAACGCGCCGGCGCGTGAGCGGCGCCGGCGTCTACCGGGACCCGCGAGCCATTACTTCTTGACGGGAGTCTCCGCGGCGGCCGTTCTGGCCGGCGCTGACTTCGCAGCCACCTGTCCCGCCGCCACGGCAGGCTGGCAATTCCGGCACGACTGACACTCCCCGCAGCCGGCAGCGCGACGCTTCCACGGCCAAGGAAACAGCGTCAGGATGCAGTCGGGATGGCAGGGATTGATCTTCTCGAGGCAGCTCGGCCCCCCGAACAGGCAGCAGTTGATCTTGTTGCAATCGTCGCAGGGGTTTTCGGTGATGTAGCCGACTTCCTCCGGAGACATGAACCCGCGCCCGGGGGGAAGCTGCCACGGCGCGAGCAGGTCGGGGCCGCGGCTGACGCCGTTGCAGTCCTGCCAGCGGTTGCAGTTGCTGCACGGGTCGGGCCCACAGGGCTCTTCGCCGCGCGGTCCCCAATAGCGATGACCGCATCCCTGGCTCCCGCAGGGCATCGTCTCGCCCACCGGAGAGGTGAGGAACCCGGGCTGCGGCCCGCAGGTGCGACAGGGCCACGCCGAGGCCGTCCGGGCCGGACCAACGAGCATCAGGGCCACGACGGAGAGCACCAAAGCGGTGCATGCCAGGCGCCGCCCGGCGAAGCGGAGAGTGTTCATGCCAATCGGTATCGGCCGGCAGAACCGTCACGCTCCGCTCATTCAGGACGAGCGTCAGGGTCCCCCCAGATTGCCCAGTCGCAGACCTCCGCTGCGGGGCGCGGGGATACCCGGGCCTCGAGGGCCTCGGGACTCTCCGATCAGGGCACGCGGACCGGTGTCGGAGGGGCGGCGAGCGCCCGCTCGTAAAGGTGAAGGTATTTCCGGGCACTGGCATCCCACGACCAATCCTCGTGCATCACCCGGCGGACGAGCGTCTGCCAGCGGTCGGTGTCGGCGTGGAGTTCGAGGGCCCGCTCGACGGCATGGGCGAGAGCGCCGCCATCGACGGTGGAGAATTGGAATCCGCTCGCCGTGCCGTCAGCGAGCGCCTCCGGGGTGGCGTCGACGACGGTATCGACGAGCCCGCCGGTGGCCCGGACGATCGGGATCGTGCCGTAGCGGAGGGCATAGAGCTGCGTCAATCCGCAGGGTTCGTAGAGGCTTGGCATGAGGAGCATGTCGGCGGCTCCCTGGACGAGGTGGGCGAGCCCCTCGTCGAAGCCGATGACAAGGTCGATCGTCCCCGGATAGGAGGAGGCCATCCGCCGCAGTCCTTCCTCGGCCCGCGGATCGCCCGTGCCGAGGATCAGGAACCGGGCCCGCCCGCTGTCTGCCAAGCGCCCGAGGAGATCGAAGACGAGCCCGATCCCCTTCTGCTCAGCGAGCCGACCGACAAAGGCGATGAGCGGGCGCGGATCGGGGGCGACATGGCCGAGCCGGGAGGCGAGCGCCGCCTTCGCGGCATGCTTCCCCTCGACGACGTCGCCTTCGCCGTAAGGCCTAGGGAGATGGGGATCGTTGCCGGGGTCCCACGCTTCGGTGTCGATCCCGTTGACAATTCCCGCGAGCGAATCGCCGCGCCCCGAGAGCACCCCCTCGAGGCTGCATCCGCCGGGGGCCGACTGGATCTCGCGGGCATACGTCGGGCTCACGGTGCTCACCATGTCGGCGAACACGATCCCCGTCTTGAGGAGGTTGAGCTGGCCGAAGTACTCCATCTGCTGCCAGTTGAAATACCGCCAATCGATCCCCGTCAGGAGCATGTCCCAGTGCCAGAACACGCCCTGGTAGGCCATGTTGTGAATCGTGTGGACCGTCCGCGCCCGGGCCAGCCTCGGCCACTGCGAGGCGAGCACCTTCTGGTAGGCGGGCACGAGGCCGGTCTGCCAGTCGTGGCTGTGGATGATGTCGCACGGCTCCTCGAAGCGATTGGCCAGTTCGAGGACGGCGCGGGAGAAGAAGATGAACCGCTCGGAGTTGTCGGGGTAGTCCTCGGGGCCACCGTAGAGCGTCGGCCGGTCGAAGTAGCCATCGTTGCCGACGAGGTAGACCGTGACGTCCGGCGCGCCGTCCCTCCCCGGCAGACGGGACTGGAAGATCCGCGCCTTCTGCTTCCGCGTCCCGACCGGCACCTCAAACTCCCAGCCGGTCGACTCGACAGGGAACTGGCGCGACGAAAACGCCGCGCGGTAGGCGGGGATCACGACGGTGACATGACAGCCGAGACGAGAGAGCGCCCCGGGGAGCGCGCCGACGACGTCCGCCAAGCCCCCGGTCTTGGCAAAGGGCGCCGCTTCGCTCGCCACCTGGAGGACACGCATGGGTCGCCTACGTCTGCATGAGGCTCGGGATCCGCACCGATCACTTTCAACTTTAGGTCAATATTTCCGGCCAGGAAGTTCGTTCCGAAAAAAACGGTCGTGTCGCCTCTGCCCTCATTTCCCGATCGCCCGCGACCAGCCCCCGGCTCACCGCTGACCGCGGAGAGTTTCGAGCCAGGTAACGACATCGACGAGTTCCTCGGCCGAGAGCGTCGAGGCAAGATCGGCCGGCATCAGCGACACCGGCTGCCGGATCAGCTCCTCGAGATCGTCCTCCGCCACTGTCGCGTCGACGCCGTCGGCCCCCCGGATGACGACCTGTTGCGGGGTCTTCGAGACGAGGAGGCCGGTGATCGCCCGGCCATCCTTCGTGAGCGCTGTCCAGGCCTCGTAGTTGTGGCTGATCGCCGCCGACGGGGCGAGGATCGATTCGTAGAGCGCCTCGCGGGAGAGCTTCGCTCCGACCCCGGAGAGGTCGGGGCCGACCATCTTCCCCTCCCCCTGGACGACATGGCATTTCGCACACGTGCCGACTCCGGCGAAGACCGCCTTCCCCTTCTCGGCGCTGCCGCGCCGCTGGATGAGCTCGGCCAGGGGAGGGAGCTTCTCACCGCCGCGCCCCTTGGGGAGCGGCAGGACGTCGGCCGCGGCCTGGCGGACATCGCCCCATGGACAGGCGGAGATCGCCAGAGCCGCCGCCTGCGGCAGCGCCCCGGTGAGCTCTCCCGCCTTGGCCATCGCGACGAGCCTGGCAGCCCCTCCTTGGGTGCGGGCCAGCCCACGGATCGCGGCCCCCTTGATCTCCGGGGAGGCCTCGGCCGAGGCGAGCGTGGCGAGCACGATGTCGAGCGCCGGCCCCTGGCCGCGCAGGCCACAGGCCGAGAGCAGCCGCGTGGCCTTGGTGACGGCCGGCGACACGGGGGTCTCCCCCTGGGCCGCGGCGCGGCGGATATCGATCGTCTCATCCGAAGCAGTGCTGGCCGCCGCAATCGCCGCACGGACCGTATCGGCAGCCCCGAGGTCGAGCGCTGAAGCCAGCGCCGACGCGGCCACCGTATCGGTCGTGCCGTCGGCGGCGGCGAGCTCGACGAGATCGGCCGCACGGCTTTTGATCCGGAAACGCTGGACGATATCGACAAAGGCTTGAGTGCCGGGCACCGCCGCAGCTGCCGCGGCGATCCGTTCGGCGAGCTTCCCCTCGACCCCGCCGGCCGGATCGATCCGCATGACGAGTTCGGGGAGGATCACCTGGAGCTTTTCATCGGGGGCGTCGAGGCGAGTGACGAGATCGCGAATCGCCACCGCAGCCGCCGTGCTCTCCTGGAAATCGAGAGAGCGGATGAGAGCCAACGACTCCGACGTGCCGACTTGCGGATCGGCGAGCAGCTCGCAGATCAGCTTCGGCGACACCGCGGCCCGGCTCCGCCACACGACCTCGCGGCCGGCCGGAGTCTTCCACGCGTCACCGACGGCCACCAGCCAGGCCGAGAGGCGGCCATCCCAAAGGCTCGTGTCGCCGCGGCCCTGGGCGGCGATCCCGAGGGCCTCGAGCTCCCAGCGATCGCTCGCCGAGTGGGCCTTCGCGAGCTTGGCCCAGATGGCGTCAGCCCGCGTCCCTTCAACGCCGCGCAGCGCCACCGCCACCTCGCGACGGACCGCCGGCGCGGGATCGTTCGCGAGTTTTTCAAGCGTGCCAATCGGGTCGGCGTCGGTCATGCGAGCCATCCGCAGGCCGACAATCCGATGGTTTTCGTCCTTCGATCCCAGCAGCCGCGTCACGGTCGCGGGCCCCTTTCCGGGGAGCGTTCCCAGGGCCCAAGCCAAACGCGCGGCGTGCCGGCTGTCGGCAGGGCTTTCGAGCGCCGCCGCGAGGGCCTTGGCGGCCGCTTCCGGCTCCTTCGCGAGCCGCTCGAGCGCGGTGGCTCGCGTGGAGAGATTCGGGCTCGCCAGCGCCGCGACGGCGCCTGTCACCGAAGCGAGATCGGCCTTCGGCACCGACCACTTCGAGCCGGTAGGTGCGATCCGGTAGATCCGTCCCTTCTCGACATCCCCCATGCCGTGGCCGCCGACGCCAGGGTCGTACCAATCAGCGACGAGGATCGAGCCATCGGGGGCGACACAGACATCGCTCGGCCGGAACCAGTGATCGGCCGAGCCGTCGGCGACGTTTTCACTTCCAGCCGAATAGCCCGCTCCGTCCCCCTTCACGTGATACGCGCGAACGACGTTCGGGCCGGCGTCGCAATGGAGGAGCGAGCCGCGGAAACGATCCGGGAGGAGCGTTCCCTCGTAGACGCAGATCCCGGTCGGAGAGCCGGCGCCGGTCTGGAGGAGGTTGGGGACGACGCCGGGATCGTTCAAGTGCCAGTGTCGCTTCGGGACCTCGGCTTCGAGATTCGTCCGCGGCACCTGCCAGCCTGCTCCGGTGCGCTCGTCGACGTAGCCGTAGTTGCCCCCCTCCATGACGAAGTTGATCCGCACCCCCTGGTTACCGTCGTCGTCGTTGTCGCTCTGCCAGAGCGCGCCGTAGGAATCGACCGCCACTTCGTAGTTGTTGCGGAAGTTGTTGCCGAGGACCTCGAAGTCTGTGCCGTCGGGACGGCAGCGGAACACCATCCCCTGTCGATAGGGCTTACCGCTGTCGTTGACGACATTCCCCATCCGGTCGGTGACCGGCTTGCCCTGCGAATCGTGGACGGCGTGGCCGGTGTTGCCGAAGTTGAAATACCAGCGGCCGTCGGGGCCGACGGAGAAGGCATGGACAGAGTGGTCGTGCTGCGGGTCGCCGGTCTTCGTGAACAGCGACTCCTTCCGATCGGCGACGAGATCGCCGTCGTCGTCGTGGAACACGAACACGTCCGGCGCACACGACACGATCACCTTCCGCCCCGGCCCGTCGCCGATGACGCAGATGCCGAGCGCCGAATCGACGTCGCGCCCCTGGTAAAAGACCTTCGAAGCGTCGGCGGCGCCATCGCCGTCGGTGTCTTCGAGGACGAGAATCCGGTCGCCGTCGGGCCTCGTGTCCTTACGGCCGCGGTAGTTGGTGACCTCGCACACCCACACCCGCCCCGAGGCGTCGATGTCGATATCAGAGGGGCTCGAGAGGAGCGGCTCGGCGGCGAACAGCGTCGCTTCGAGTTCTTCGGGCACCACGAGCGTGGCGGGGCCGTCGGCAGGGGCGACCGGGCCGCCGGCCTGCGCGGGCTTCGGGCGAAGCGACGGGGCCTTGGTGTGGATGGCGAAGCGGATCGAGCCGGAGCCTTGGTTGGCGCCGCCGTCGTCGATTCCGGCCCGGCCGACCAGCCGCGTCGCGCCTGCCGGCACCGCCACTTCGATCACCGAATTGGCATGCGTGCCGATCCCGCGGGCGACAAGCTTGCCGTCGAGCTTCAGTTCGTCCCCTCCGGCATTCCGCCCTTTCCGCACCTCGCCCCACTCGGCGACGGCGCGTTTCCATTCGAGATCGACAAGCGGCTTCTCGAGGCCGGCGCCCTTGAAGACCGGATCGACCCAGTCGGCCCAATCGCACCCGAACCCGTCGCCGCCGTCATCGACAACGAGCCACACCGACGTGGCGCCACCGAGCTCGACATCGAAGGGGACGGAGCGGCTCGGTGTGGCAGCGGTGACGATCTCGCTGCGCCACAGCGGCTGCGAGCCCGATTCGGCGGCGCTGATATGAGAGAGCGGGGCCAACGACACGATCGCTGCGCAGCCGGCCATCGCCACCAGGCTCTGCCACCGACCGAGCGAGCGCCGCCCGGTGTGCCGAGATTCGGAAATGAACCGCCCCATGATGGATACCCCTCAGGAATCGTGGTTGGCTGCGTCGGGAATGGGCCTTGCCGGTCAGACGCTTCGTCACCCCCAGAGCGACGGCGGCAGTATAGTATCCGCGTGTCGGTTGTTCCTCGGAGCCCATGCCGTGCCGCTTGTGAACCCCGGTTCCCTGTTCACTTTCCGCTTCCCCTGCCGGAAGCGGAAGACGCTCTGGCCACCAGCCTCCGGGCCGCTCGACGAAGCCTGTCGGCTGCCGTCGCTGGCCAGCATCGTCGGCGTGCCCGACCTCCTCTCGCTGTGGCTGGCCTGGAATGACGGCGGCCTGCGGGTGCGGGGGGAGATGAAGGGGGTTGGGGCATCTCGCTGGTGCCAGCCGACGCGGCCGGAGGACAGCGACGGCCTCCATCTCTGGATCGCCACCCGCCCCACCGGCGAGAGCCATCGGGCCGGTCGATTCTGCCGCCGGCTCGCCCTCCTTCCGACCGGGGGGGGCAAGCTCGCCGACAAGCCGGTGGCCGTGGCCGCGGTGATCCCGCGGACGAGCGAGGTCCCGACAGAACTCCCCGAGGGCTCGGTGCCGATCGAGGCGAAGCTCCACGCCGACGGCTGGAGCCTCGAAGCCCACATCACCGCCGCGGCCCTCCCCGGCTGGGATCCGGCCGAGATTCCCCGGCTCGGATTCTTTGCCGCGGTGATCGATCGCCGCCTCGGGCGGATCCCCTACGGCGCGCCCCCGGAATATCCCTGGGAGAGCGATCCCACCACGTGGATGGAGCTCGACCTCGCCGGCGCGTGACTCGACCACATCGCTCCGTCACCCATACGGCTCGATGACGAGCTTCGCCGGCGGGAGGCTGTCGAGGAAGACGCGGCCGTAGGGCTTGGTGAGGACGCGGGGATCGAGGATCACGACGCGGCCCCGATCCTCGGCGGTGCGGACGAGGCGTCCGAAGCCCTGCTTGAGCTTGAGCGTCGCCTCCGGCACCTGATACTCCATGAAGGGATTCCCGCCGGCGGCCCTGATCGCCTCGATCCGCGCCGCCACCAGCGGCCGGTCGGGGACCGCGAAGGGAAGCTTCGTGATGATCACCGTCACGAGTTGATCACCGGGGAGATCGATCCCCTGCCAGAAGCCGTCGGTGCCGAGGAGCACGCTCCCCGGCCCTTCGCGGAAGTCGGCGAGCATCCGCGACCGCGGCAGCCCGTCGGCCTGGCTCACGAGCCGGTAGTTCCGCTGCACGCACCAGCCGGCCAGCTCCGCACTCGCTGCGGCGAGCGACGCGGAACTCGTGAACAGCACCATCGCCCGGCCGCAGGTCTGATCGACGTAGCGGCGGATCATCCGCACCACCGCCCGGTCGTAGGCCTGCCGTTCGCTCGGATCGGGGAGCCGGTCGACGACGACAAGCTCCGCCTGCGCGGCGTAATCAAAGGGGCTGCCGAGCCGCTTGGCCGTCGCCTTCGCCAGCCCCAGCCGCTTCTCGACATAGGCAAACGGATCTGGCCCGGCTTCCTGCCCTCCCTCGCTGCCCCCGCCGACCGCGAGCGTGGCGCTCGTGAGAATCACCGTTCCCACCCGATCGAAC
Organism: Planctomycetaceae bacterium; assembly: GCA_947453375.1. Taxonomy (GTDB): domain Bacteria; phylum Planctomycetota; class Planctomycetia; order Pirellulales; family UBA1268; genus QWOP01. The sequence goes on along the minus strand of CANGGT010000040.1, from coordinate 10,352 downwards.
AGGTCGCGCTTGAGCGTGGCACCGACGTCGATCGGCGCGCCACAGAGCCGGACCCGCTCCCGGCCGCGCCGCGAGCGCGCCGCCTCCACCCACCACACGCTCCCCGGCTCCGCCTGCTCCAGCCAAGTCTCGATCGAGCCCGCCAGGCCGGTGAGCCGGTCGGAGAGGGAGAAGAAGTCATGCCGCTCGGCTTCGTTCTCGATCCCCTCGGCTGAGGCGCGGAGCCGGCGGGAGAGATTCAAGAGCGGATCACCGAGGGTGTCGGCGACGATCTTCGGCTCGGCGATCCGCCACGGCCCGTCGCCGCGGTCCCCCGCGGCACACTTCACTGCGGCGAAGAAATCCTCGCACAGCCTCCGGCAGCGGAGCACCTCGCGCTGGAGATCGTCGAATCCGTAGTGGACGAGGAGCCCGCGATGGCCGCGCTCCGAATAGAGCTTGGAGAGAACGCGCTCGACGGCGGCGCTCGAGACGCCGACGCCGAGGTGGTCGCCCGCCACATCCTCCACCATGTGGGCCTCGTCGAAGATCACGATGTCGTGATCGGGAAGGAGGCTCGCGCCGCCGCGCCGCAGGGCCAAGTCGGAAAAGAACAGGGCGTGGTTGACGACGAGGATCTGAGCCCTGGCCATCCGCCGCCGGGCGGCGTAGTAGAAGCATTCGGAGTAGGAGGGGCAGCCGCGGCCCATGCAATTCCCTGAATCGCTCTGCACCTCCTCCCAGACGACATCGCTCGGGAGCTGGGGGAGATCGGCGAGCGATCCGTCGCTGGTTCGCACGGCCCAGTGGTGGATCTCCTCGAGCTCGTCGACGTCGCGTTGATCCTGGAACAGGCTGCCACGGCGTTCGATCGCCATCGTCAGGCGGCGCTTGGAGAGGTAGTTGCCGCGTCCCTTGACGAGCACCGCCGAAAACTCGCGCGGCATCACCGACTGGACGAGCGGGATGTCCTTGCCGACAAGCTGCTCCTGGAGCGCGATGGTGTGGGTGGAGATGACGACCCGTCGCGGCCGGCCGATCGGCGCTGCCTCGGGGGAATCGCCGTCGGCATCGGTCTCCCCGGCCGGCGGGCCGGTCACCGCCTCCCCCTCCTCCTGGTCGGCGGTGGCCGCGAGGACCGCGGGGATGAGATAGGCGAGGCTCTTGCCGACGCCGGTGCCGGCCTCGACGACGAGGTGGCGGCGGTCGCGGATCGCCGCGGCTACCAGTTCGGCCATCTCCAGCTGCTGCGGCCGGGATTCCCAAGCTGGGAGCCGGGCGGCCAATCGGCCACCGGGTGCGAGGAATTCGCCGGGAGTGATCATGCTGGCAATGTACCCGCTCCAACCACAGTGCATACTTTTCCAGTCCCCACACGCCCCGATCCCCACCGCCCCCTCGACAGGACCCTACCGTGGCCGACCCCCGCCCCCCGCACGATCCCTCTGCTCCCCCCTCCACCGGAAAACCGAAGGCCTGGGGAGGGGTGTTCGAGCAGGCGACCGACGCCCGCGTCGAGGCGTTTTCGGAGAGCGTGTCGTTCGACAAGCGTCTGGCCGACGACGACATCGACGGCTCGATCGCCCACTCGGCGATGCTCGCCTCCTGCGGGATCATCACGGCGGCGGAGGCGGAGGCGATCCGGGCCGGGCTCGAGGAGATCCGGGCGGAGATCCACGCAGGCACCTTCACCTACACGATCTCGAAGGAGGACATCCACCTCCATGTCGAGTCGGCCCTGACGGCGCGCCTCGGCGACACCGGCCGCCGGCTCCACACGGCCCGCAGCCGCAACGATCAGGTGGCCACCGACCTGCGCCTCTTCTGCCGCCGGGCGATCGACCGCCTCGATGCCGGCCTCGCCGCGCTCCAGCGGGCCTTCCTCGGCTTTGCCGAGCGCGAAGCCGACTTGATCATCCCCGGCTATACGCATCTCCGCCGCGCCCAGCCGGTGCTCGCGGCCCACCAGCTTCTGGCGTGGTGCGAGAAGCTCGGCCGCGACCGCGATCGGCTCGCCGACTGCCGCAAGCGCACGAACATTCTTCCGCTCGGCTCGGGGGCGCTTGCGGGAACCAGCCTGCCGATCGACCGCGAGCACGTCCGCGCCGGCCTCGACTTCGCCGCGGTCGCCGCCAACAGCCTCGACGCCGCCAGCGACCGCGACTTCGCCTGCGAGCTGGCCTTCGTGATCTCGCTTGCCGGTATCCACCTCTCGCAGTGGGCCGAGGAGTGGATCATCTGGAGTACCGAGGAGTTCGGGTTCCTCAAGCTTCCGGAGAACTTCTGCACCGGCAGCTCGATCATGCCGCAGAAGATCAACCCCGACGTCCTCGAGCTCGTCCGCGGCAAGTCGGCCCGGACGATCGGCAACCTCCAGTCGCTCCTCGTGCTCTTGAAGGGCCTTCCCACCGCCTACAACCGCGATCTGCAAGAGGACAAGGAGCCGCTCTTCGATTCGATCGACACCCTCGAGGCGATCCTGGGGGTGGCGGCACCGCTGGTCGCCGGAACGTCGTTCGACCGGGCGAGGATCGGCGCCACGCTCGACCGGGGGCACCTCGATGCCACGAGCCTCATGGAAGCCCTCATCGCCTCCGGCACCCCCCAGCGGACGGCCCACGAGACGGTCGGGAAGCTCGTCCGGCGGGCGATGCGGAAAGGAGTGTCGCTCGAGGAGCTTGCCGATGAGGAGTTTTCGGCAGACTGCGCGGGCTGGAACGGCGCCTTGAGGAGCGCACTTGGGGCATCCAGGGCAGTTGGAAGGATGGCGAGTTTCGGATCCACGGCGCCGGCCCGGGTGGCCGACCAAATCAAAGTGTGGCAGCAGCGGCTCGGCGCCAGCGGCGCGTGAACCCGGGGGAGACGGCATCGTGGCAGCAAGGGGACGACCGGAAAGCGTGAGGGTCGTCTTCGGGCCGCCGCGGGGACTCGGGCTGTGGGGAATCGGGGGGCCGGCGGCGGGGCTCCTGCTCGGCAGCCTCGCCATGGCGGGGCAGCCCTGCCCGAACTGCGGCCCGCTGACGACGACGAAGTGGGAGTTTCCCTTCGACGACGGCCAGCACCACGACCACCACGACGGCGACGGCACCGTCTCGGTGCTCGCAGGCAAGGAGCGGCCGGGCGCCCCGGCCCAACCGCGGCCGCTCGATGCCCTCCAGCAGGCGGTCGTCGATTCGCTCGCCGCCGAGCAGCGTGACACGGCGTCGGAGATGCTCGACGCCGCGATCCGCGCCGCCGACGTCGATGCCGACGAAGCGGCGCTCTCGTGGTTTCGCCGCATGCTCGATGCTGTGGCCGACGCCGGCGACGGCCGCGACGAGCTCCTCGCCGATCTCGGCGACGCGGCCGACCAAGCGGCGCTCCTCCGCCTTGCCCGTCATCTCCGCCCCCTCGATGCCGATGCGCCGAATCTCATTGACGCGATGCGCACCGCCGCCCGAGACCGGCGCCGGTCGCCCGCGCGGATGAGGCGCGCCGCGGAAGCCCTGGCAAGCGAGCTGCCGGAGGTCCGCGCGGCGGGCGTCGCCGAACTGTCGAAGTCTGGCATCGACGCCCTGCCAGCGCTCATCGACGTGCTCGCCTCAGCCGAGCCGGAGAAGCGGGTGGCCCGCGTTCTCGCCCGCGAGATCGTCGCCGACCTGGGGCCGGACGCCCGCCAGCCGCTCCTGGCGATCCTCGGAAGCCCCGACGTCAACCGCTGGCAGGGAGCGATCCTCGCCCTCGAGGCGGCGGGCCTCGCCGACACGGCTGATTTCCTCCTCGCCCCGGCGCTCGTCGGCGGCACGCCCCCCGGCGCCCAGCGCGCCGCCCTGGCGGCCCTCCAGCGCCACGCGGCGCGGCTCGCCGACGAGCCCGATCCGACGCTCCTCCAACCGCCGCGGCAAAGCACGGCGATCACGCTCCTCGCCCAGCGGCTCGATTGTGCGCTCTCGCCGCAGGGGCTTCCGCAGGTGCCCCAGCATCCGGCCGAAGGCCCGGCCACGGTCCGGCGCCATCGCTGGAACGGCGAGGCGGGGAGGTTCGACGAAGTCGAGCTTTCGCCGCGTCTGGCACGGAGCATCGACGCCGCCCATCTGGCGCGCGATCTCGAGGCCCTCGACGCGAGCGATCCGCTCGCCGTGCGGCTCGTGATCCTCGCTCGGCTCGAATCGCTCCTCCTTGCCTCCGGCCCCGCCTCCTCGGCGCTCGACACGATTCCACCCGAGCGACTCGCGGCCGCGTTCACCGGCCCCGAAGGGCTCGATCCCAACGTGGTCACCGACGTCATGGAGACGGCGATCGAGCGGCAGATGCCCGAGGTGGCGCTCGCCGCCGTCTGGCAGCTCGAAGCGATGCACACGCCGACGGCGCACGTCGCCGCGGCCCCCCTCCCGCCAAACGCCCGCAAGGCGCTGGTCAAGCTCGTCGATGCCCCCGACGAGCGGCTCGCCTTCGCCGCCGCCCGCACCCTCGCGCTCGTTGGTGGCGACGCCGGCTACCGGGGCTCGAGCCGGGTGGTCGAGCGACTCCTCCACGCGGCCACCTCGCGCGGCGGCGATCATGCCGTCGTCGCCCATCCCGATCTCGCCGTCGGCAACGAGCTGGCCGCGGCGGCTTCGAAGTACGGCTTCCGGACGACGGTCGTGGGGAGCGGGCACGAGGCGCTCCAGGCCGCTGCCGCCGACGCCGACACGACGCTCGTCCTCCTCGGCGCTCGGCTCACGCTCCCCGGCGCCTTCGAGACGCTCCAGGGGCTCCGTCAAGCGGGCCGCGGGGATCTGCCACCGGTGATGATCGTCGTCGATCCGCTCGACGACTACGCCCGGGGCGGGAAGCTCACGAAGCTCATCCTCCAGGCGCGGGCCCATGGCTGCGTGGCCATCGTCGACCGACTGCCGAGCTTCTTCGGGCCACTGCTCGACGCCGAGGGGAACGTCGTCGCGCCGCCGCGCTTCCCGGAGGAGCTCGCCACGATCGCCGGCCCCGAACAGGCCGACCCGGCCTGGCGGCAGGCGCAGGGGGCAGAGCGGCTCGAACGGGCCCGGCAGGCGATGGAGATCCTCGCCATCCTCGGCCGCAGCGGCCACGACGTCGCCGCCGCGGAGGCCCACGCCCGACTGGCCCTGACCACGCCGGCGCTTGTTCCGGCGGCCCTCAAGCTTCTGGCCGTCGTCGGCAGGCCCGGCGCCCAGGGGAGCCTCGTCCGCCATGCCCTCGCGGCCACAGACGGCGAAATTCGTGCCTTGGCCCTCGCGGCGCTCGGGGAAAACGTGACCCGGTACGGAATGCTCCTGGCGGCCGATGACGTCGAGGACCTGTGCCGAAGCTACACTGGACGGCCGGACGCAGGGTCGCGGGAGACTGCCCGCACCATCCTCGCCCTCCTCCCCAAACGCGTCCGCCCCGCCCTCCCTCCGCCTGTCGATGCCGCCTCCGTCCGGCCAACCCGGTGACGATCCCTCCGCGCCCCCGATCAAGGGTCTGATCGGCACGGCTCCGGCGATGCAGGAGGTGTACGCCATGACACGGCGGGTGGCCGTGTCAAACGCCTCGGTGCTCCTCGTTGGCGAGACCGGCACGGGGAAGGAATTGATCGCCAAGGCGATCCACGAATTGTCGCCACGGGGGAGTGGCCCATTTGTGCGGGTCAACTGCGGGGCCCTCTCCGAGAGCCTCCTCGAGAGCGAGCTGTTCGGGCATGTCCGCGGGTCGTTCACCGGGGCGGTCGCCAACCGGGCCGGCCGCTTCGAGGCGGCCCACACCGGCACGATCTTCCTCGACGAGATCAATTCCACGACGGCCAAGCTCCAGGTGAAGCTCCTCCGCGTTCTCCAGGAGCGCGAGTTCGAGCGTGTCGGCGACACCGAGACGATCCGCGTCGACACCCGCGTGATCGCGGCGAGCAACCGCGAGCTCCTCGACGAGGTCGCCCGGGGCAACTTCCGTGAGGATCTCTACTACCGGCTCAACGTCGTCCCGATCTACATCCCCCCGCTCCGCGGCCGCCGCGAAGACATCCCCCAGCTCATCACCTACTTTCTCCGCGCCTACAACGAGGCCAACGCCCGCTACGTCGTCCACATCCAGAAGGAAGCGATTGCGGCGCTGGTGAAGTACCACTGGCCGGGGAACGTCCGCGAGCTTCAAAACGTTGTCGAGCGCTGCGTGATCCTCGCCCCCGGCGACGAGCTGACGATCGATCTTCTCCCGGCGGCGATCCGCGGCGACCGGCCGAGCGTCTCGCTCCCCGGCCGCGGCGGCGATCTCGATAGCCTCGCCCGTGACCTCGTCGAGCAGGGAATGACAACCTCCGGCCCCGACGACGACACCCTCTTCGAGCGCGTCGTCAGTCGCGTCGAGCGCGAGCTGATCTCGCAAATGCTCGCCGCCTGCGGCGGTGTGCAACTCAAGGCAGCAGCCCGCCTCGGCATCAACCGCAACACGCTGCGAAAGAAGCTCCAGGAACACGGCCTCGAAGAGCCGGAGTGAAGTAGCACCACGCAGCACCACGTCCCACCCTGCCGCATCGCCAGCGAGGGGTCGCCCGTGCTCCGAGAGCCGGCCTCGCCGGTCAGCGCAGCCCGGAGGGCGAAGCGCAAGCGGCGCGGAGAGAGCGGAGGGCATGGATGCCCGAAGCGAAAGTCCGGCGACGGGGCACGGGCGACCCCGAAGCCACGTTTGAGTTGGAATCAGGGTGGGCCGCGGGAAGAGCACCGCTACCCGACGAGGCCATCCTCGGTCATCTCGCGGGCGTGGTAACTCGAGCGGACGAGCGGACCGGAGGCGACCTTCGCGAATCCCATCTGCCGCGCCAGCGCCCCGATCTCGTCAAACTCCTCCGGCGGCACGTAGCGAGCGACCGGCAGCGAATCGAGCGTCGGCTGGAGATACTGCCCGAGGGTGAGAAAATCGACCGAGTGGGCGAGGAGATCGGCAAACACGTCGAGGAGCTCGTCGCGCGTTTCGCCGAGCCCGAGCATCAGGCCGCTCTTCGTCTTCACGTCCGGCATGATCCGCTTGGCACGGCTGAGGAGCTCGAGCGTCCAGGGATAGTGGCTCTTGCGGCCACGGACCTCGCGATAGAGCCGGGGCACCGTCTCGGTGTTGTGGTTGAAGACCTCGGGGCGGGATTCCATCACGATCTCGAGGGCGCCGGGCTTGTCGAGGAAGTCGGGGACGAGGACCTCGATCGCGGCGCCGGTCGCGGCCCGAACGGCGTCGACGGTGCGGCGGAAGTGGTCGGCGCCGCCGTCGGGGAGGTCGTCACGGGTGACGCTCGTGATCACGACATGCTTGAGCCCGAGCCGCCGGGCCGCTTCGGCGACGCGCTCCGGCTCGTCAAGCTCGAGAGCCTCGGTCTTGCCGCGGGGGATAGAGCAAAATCCGCAGGGGCGGGTGCAGACGTTACCGAGGATCATGAAGGTGGCCGTCCGCGCCGACCAGCATTCGAGTCGGTTGGGGCACTTCGCCGAGGAGCAGACCGTCTCCAGGCCGAGCTCGGCGATCAGGCCGGCCGTCTCGCCATGGCCGCCACCCGGCGCGAGATTCTGCCGCAGCCAGGGGGGGAGGCGACGGCCGGCAGGGAACGCCGTGGGGGGCGCGGCGCAGGAAGCCGCGGCGGGCGCCGACATGTCGACGATTGGCAATGAGGCAAACGGGGAACCGCGGTCATCCGACACTTCTGAAAACCTCCCGGGAGTCGCCCCCCTGCCTCAGCGGCAGCGGGAAGCCCGACTGGATGTGGGACGAAGGGAAAGCGTAGGCATCGACGAGCTGTTCGACCAGCGCCGAGCGGGCATCCTGGAGGCGGACGCGGCGCTGGACATCGGCCTCGATGCACGACATCGCCACCGGGCCGCGCGGGGTGACCGCGGCGGTGCGGATCCGGTGGGTGATGTCGGGGGCGGTATCGGCGACGCGGGTGACGTTGAGCCAGGCCCCGTGGCTGACGACGCCGCGGCGAACCGCCATCCCCACCGCGGCGAGGAGGCCGGTGCGGCCGAAGACGCCGTTGAGCCCAGAGTCGCGGGCGGCGCCGCAGCGGAGGCGACGGATCGTCCCCTCGAGGCCGGCTTCCATCCGCTCGACGCAGCCACCGGCATCGTGGCGGTCGAGCCCGAGATCCTCGAGCGTGGCGATGAGGGCGATCTGGATCTGCCCCGGGCCGTGAAGGATCGCGCCGCCACCGCGGCCGAGAAAGCGGACGTCGAGGCGCCGGCGGGCGAGCTCCTCGTCGGGGAGGTCGATGTCGCGCCTCGACCCGAGCCGGCCGATCGTGATCGAGCGCTCGAGCTCGCAGATCACGAGCGTGGGCGGGCGGCCTCCCGGCTCCGAGACATCCCAGGCGAGCCGGTCCTGCATCGCCCCCCAAGCGTCGAGGCCGATCGGGCCGGCGAGCCACACAGCGACGCCCCGGCGGGCGGGACGGCCATGGCCGACGGTGGAGCGGGACGGCGGTGTCGGGGCAGCGGGCATGCCCCGTTGTAGCACCCGTCACCGGGGAGCCGCCACGCCGGCCCGCCACGGCCGCCCGCAGGGCCCTGGAAGCCCTGCCGCAGGCGGACAGGTGCCCGGCCGGCCATCACCGCTGTGGCGAGCCTGTTCCAACCGATCGCGGCCGCCGCTCGATGCTCCGCCACATGAGAATCACTCCTTCGCCGCCGGCTCGCTCCCGGCAACGTCGTTCGGGAAGCCCCAAAAAGGCTTGCACTTAAAGACGTGCGGCTTCTCGCGGCTGAACGACGGACACACGCCGAGGGTGATTAACCGATTCCCCTCACCGACATTCATTTCCACGATGCTTTCCCGATTATCTCGCCACCATATTTCGAACTTTTGAACCGCCTCGGGCGAAGCCTTCCAGAGCCGCAGAGCCGTTGTCATCAGGTGATGGAGTTCCTCCCCGGTGAGATTCGGCGAGTAGAGCCCCACGCTCACGACCTTCCCCTGCTCGATGTGGGCATAGGCCCGTTCGGCCGGGAACGAGATCGTCTCCCCTTCATATTCCACTGAGAACTCGCGATTCCCCCAAGCTTGAACCAATTCCCCGATCTCAGGATGCTTCTGGATCGTTGCCTTTTCCTTGTCACTTAACGGGATCTCATCCGGCGATGGAGGGCTTTGGAGGCGTAGCTCCACCGGCGGCTTCTGCTCCGGCTCCATGGCGCACGAGGCTCCAACGATGAGAGACATCACACCGACACAGAGGATACGCGGAGCCGTCAGGAGCCGCCCGATGCCCCGTAGAGCCAATACTTCAGTATTCACAATTGGCCCCTCGGGAGTTGCGGATGATGTCGAGCCGTTGCTTCACCCAATCAGTCCGCCCATCGCCCCCCATACCAACCCATACTGGCAGGATGGAATCCCGGATGTACTTCCAGCGATCGTTCTTCTCGGCGGGGTCGGTATCCATCCAATTCGCGAAAGGCCAAGTCCCCACAGCGTCCGCGAACGTCGGGCAGCCGAAGCTCTCGAGCCCTGACTTGGCATTCCACGAGAAGGCTGGCTTCAGTGCGAGAGACAATGCCGCCATATCCGCATAGTACTTATTGAGCACGTCGGTCTGCTCTCGCTGTGCAAGATACTTCGCTCCGGCGACAACGTCCCCTCGATCGATCGATTCCCATGCTCTGATATTCTCCGGATCACGCAGACCCATCCGCCTGATCCCCTCGATCCCCTCGGCTCCGAAAACGGCGGACTGCTTGCCGATGTCGTCGCGGATCGCATTCAACGCGGAGCGATCCGCTCACTTCGCGGCGGCAAGGGGCTTGATGCGGAGGTTGCGGTAGCGGATCGTGCCGACGAGGCCCCCGTGGATCTGGAGGGCGATCATCCCCGTCTTGGCGATCGCGTCATCCGGCTCGATCCAGTCGACCGTCTCGACGCCGTTGAGCTCGAGGCGGATCCGTTTCCCTTCGGCGCGGATCCGGTACGAATGCCAGCCGTCGATCCCGCCGGCGAGGGCCGCGGCCACCATCCGCTCCGCCGGCACGGCGAGGAGTTTGTTGCGCCGGCTCTCGTCGTAGAGGGCGCCAAAATAGCCCGGCCCGATGTCGGCCTGATAGCCACTCACCTCGTGGTGATTGGGGATCCGCACCGAGCGAAACTGGACGCCGGCATTGGCCCCCTCCGTGGCCTCGAGCTTGTACTCGAGGCGGAGTTCGAAATCGCCGTAGTCGCGAGCGGTGGCGAGAAACTCGTTTTGCGGCGCGGCTGAGTCGGGGGAGCCGGCCACGATGTCGCCATCCTCGATCCGCCAGGTGGCGTCGAAATCGCCCCCCCAGCCGGCGAAGGTCTTGCCGTCGAAGAGCGACTCGAAGCCGGGGTCCTCGGCATGGGCCGTAAACCCCTGGGCCGCGACGACGAGCATGACGACGAGGAAGGAGGAG